>DASSOB010000013.1:0-19402 GCA_035701045.1 Sphingomicrobium sp.
CCGCAAGGGCACGACGCTGACCAAGGAGATGTTCCTCAATCATCTCTACGGCGGCATGGACGAGCCCGAATTGAAGATCATCGACGTGTTCATCTGCAAGCTGAGGAAGAAACTGAGCCTCGCTTGCGGCGGCGCCAATTACATCGAGACCGTATGGGGCCGCGGCTACGTGCTGCGCGACAGCGATAGCGACGAGGGCGATGGCGAAGTCGGCGAGCCGCAGGCGGCCGTCGCTTAAGCTTTAACGAGGTTCAACTGGGGGAGGCGGGACGCTTCGGCGTTCCGCCCATTTTTATTGGCCGGACGCGGCGCGCATCAGAGAATCAGCTTGAGCCCGTGCAGCGCCACCACCCGGTCACCGTCACAAAGGGGTGCACCGATCAGCCGCATCCAACGGCGCTCGCCGCTCGTCGGGCGGATTTCCGCATCGAGCGTGAATCCGCGGCGGTAACGGATCGCGTGCTCACGGAGCCGCTCCATCGCGGCGCGCGAATGCTCGGTGTAGAAGCCGATCGTCTCGGCACGGGTCACCTTCGCGTCTCTCGGCAGGCCGAAGACGTCGTAGATGCCGGAAGACCAGTTGAGCCTGTCGTCGGGCAAGGCGCATTCCCACCATCCCGAGGCATGTTGGCCAAGCCGCGGCTCATCCGCGAGCGCGACAACGTCGCCTAGCTCGCGATCGATGACGCAGCCCAGATAGAATTGCCGGGCTCGCTCGCGGAGCGGCCAACTGCGGTTGAACGAAAAGGGCTCGGCCGTCGGGAATGGGGTGTCACGCATCGACCAGGAGTCGACTCCTAGGACGGCGGCCCGGAAGCACGAACGGCGGCTTCGACGCCGTATCGCCCGAGACCTCGTCCATCCGGCGCCAGCCGTCGCGGCCCAGCCGTTCGAGCGGATGGAAGCTGGTCTTGTAGGCCATCCGCTTCGAGCCATCGACCCAATAGCCGAGATAGACGTAAGGAAGGTTCGCGCGCGCGGCGCGGACAATATGGTCGAGGATGATGTACGTGCCGAGGCCTTTGCGGCCGTCGGGGCTGACGTCGAAGAAACTGTAGATCATCGACAGTCCGTCGCCCTGCTGGTCGGTCAGGCAGGCGCCGAGGAGCTTGCCGGGCTGTCCGTTCTTCGACGGCTCGCGATATTCGACGATGCAGGTGTGCACCGGCGTCTGCTCGACCATATCGGCGAAATCGCTCTCGTCCATTTCGGCCATTCCGCCGCCCGGGTGCCGGATCGCGAGATAGCGGCGAAGCAGCTCGTACTGTTCTTCCGTCGTCCAGGGCTTGCAGGCGGCGACATCCAGGTCGGCGTGCCGGCGCAGCAGCTTGCGCTGGCTTGCGCTCGGCTGGAATTCGGCGGCGAGCACGCGGACCGAGACGCAGGCCGAGCAATCGATACAGCTGGGGCGGTAAGCGACCGACTGGCTGCGGCGGAACCCGATCCGGCCAAGGGCTTCGTTGAGCTCGCTCGCGTGACGGCCGTTGAGTTCGGTGAACACCTTCCGCTCGACCTTGCCCGGCAGATACGGACACGGGCTCGGATTCGTTACGAAGAATTTCGGGAAGCGGAACGGTGCGCTCACCCCAGGACCTCACTCAATCGTTACTTCAACCTTTATGCGGCTGGTAAACGCCATTGAAAAGGGTTGGGACGCGTGAATTTCCAACGCTTGGCGGCGATGTCCTGAAATGGGGCGCGCGCAGCCCGCTGCGCATCCGGGGAAGACGCCTAATCCAGCGACACCCGCTCGACGTGAAAACCCGCGGCCTTGAGCCGCACGACGACGTCGTCGATCGATTCCGGATCGCGCGCTTCGCATTCCACTTCGATCACGGTGTCCTTGGCCGGGAGGCGCGTGAAGATGCGGCTGTGCTTGACCTCGATGATGTTTGCGCCCGCATCGTAGACCTGCGCCGTGATCGCCGCGAGCGCGCCGGGCTGATCCGAGGCAGCGACCCGAAGCCGCGCGATTCGTCCCTGGCGCACGAGGTCGCGGACGAGGACGTTGGCGAGCAGGTGCGTGTCGATATTGCCGCCGCAGAGGATGGTCGCGACTTTCTTGCCTCGAAAGCGCTCCGGATCGCCAATCATTGCCGCGAGGCCCGCGGCGCCGGCACCTTCCACGACGGTCTTCTCGATTCCGACGAGCATGGCGACCGCACGCTCGAGATCGCGTTCGGCCACCAGCGCTACGTCAATTCCATAGTGCCTCAGGATCGAGGAGGTGAGTTCGCCGGGCTGCTTGACCGCGATGCCCTCCGCGAGCGTGTCGCCGCCGAGATTCATCTGGCAGCCCTCGATCGCGCATTTCATCGACGGGTAGAGCTCCGCCTCAACTCCGATCAGCTCGATGTTCGGCTTGATCGCGCGCGATGCGATCGAGACTCCCGACATGAGGCCACCGCCGCCGATCGGCACGACGATCGTGTCGAGGTCCGGCGCATCCTCGAGCATTTCCAGCCCGACCGTCCCCGCGCCGGCGATGATCCTGGGATCGTCGAACGGGTGAACGAACACATAGCCCTTTTCGAGGGCGAGCTCGCGCGCTTTGGCGTAAGCGTCGTCGAACATGTCGCCGTGGAGCACGACGGCCGCGCCGTGGCCCGCGGTCTGGGTCACCTTCACCGTCGGCGTGTTCGCCGGCATAACGATGGTCGCGGGAATTCCGAGCCGCTTCGCGTGGTAGGCAACCGCCTGCGCATGATTTCCGGCCGATGCCGCGATAACCCCGCGCGCGCGTTCCTCGGGAGTCAGGTGGAGCAATTTGTTGAGCGCGCCGCGCTCCTTGTAGGCGGCAGTGAACTGGAGGTTCTCGAACTTCAGCCAAACCTCGGCACCGATGAGCTCCGAGAGCGTCCGGCTGACCAGCATCGGCGTCCGGATCACCGCGCCCTTGATCCGCTCGACGGCGGCGCGGATGTCGTCGATCGTCGGAGGCTCTGGCATCGCCAACGGCCTAGCCGTTCACTCGACGCGGAACAATGCTAAGCAGCGGCGATGAACAAGACCCTTCTCGCGCTCGCAGCAGCGCTCCTCACCTCGTCTGCCTGGGCCGACACGTTGATCGACAATGTGAACGGTGTTCAGGTCGATGCCGCCGGCAAGCTCCAGCATTTCAACGCCATCCTGATCGGCGATGACGGCAAGGTCCTGCGCCTGGTCGCCGCGGGCCAGCCGCGACCGAAAGCGGAGACGACCATCGACGAACACGGGCGGACGCTGCTCCCCGGCTTCATCGACGCGCATGGGCACGTCATGGACCTCGGATTTGCGGCGCTGCACCTCAACCTCACGGGGACGAGATCGCTTGCTGATCTGCAGCAGCGGCTGCGCGACTATGCCGCGGCCCATCCGGACGACACATGGCTGATCGGCTTCGGCTGGAACCAGGAATTGTGGCCGGAGAAGAAATTCCCAACCGCCGCCGATCTCGACGCGGTGGTCAGCGACCGGCCCGTGGTGCTGGAACGGGTCGACGGTCATGCTGTGGTGGCCAACAGCGCCGCGATGAAAGCGGCCGGAGTCACGGCTGCGACCCAGGCGCCGGCCGGGGGCAGGATCGAGAATGGGCTGTTCGTGGACGCGGCAAGAGGGCTGATCGACAAGAGCATCCCGCAACCAAGCAAGCAGCAGCGGGACCTCGCTTTTCAGAAGTCCCAGGAAATTCTCCTCGGCTTCGGCGTGACCGGCGTGGGGTCGATGAGCACCTCGCTAGAGGATTGGAACACGTTCCGCCGAGCAGGCGATGCGAACAAGCTCGACGTGCGGCTGATGGTTTATCTGCTCGGCCTGGAGCCGCTGAAGGCGGTCCCGCACCCGACGGACTGGATGTACGGCGATCGGCTGCGTGCGGTGGGGGTCAAATTCTTCGCCGACGGTGCGCTCGGGTCGCGCGGCGCGTGGTTGAAGGAGCCTTATGCCGACAAGCCGGATACGCGCGGACTCCAGTTCCATTCCGACGCGGAGCTGCTGGCCCAGGAAGATACCGCCGCGGCAGCGGGATTCCAGACGGCGACGCACGCCATCGGCGATGCGGCGAACGCGCAAATAATCGGCGTGTACGAGAAGCTGCACGCCAAATATCCGGGCGACCGGCGCTGGCGGATCGAGCATTTCCAGATCGTCGATCCGAACGACATCCCGCGCCTCAAACCTGCGGGAATCATCGCCTCGATGCAGCCGACTCACCAGACCAGCGACCGGCTGATGGCGGAGGAACGGCTTGGCCCGAATCGCCTCAAGGGCGCTTACGCCTGGCAGACGGTCGAGAAACTCGGGATACCGCTCGCCTTCGGCACCGACTTCCCGGTCGAATCGCCCAATCCGTTCCCTGGCCTTTCGGCGGCGGTCAGCCGGCAGGACATCAACGGCCAGCCGCCGGGCGGGTGGATCCCCTCGGAGCGGTTGACGTTCGAGCAGGCGCTCCAGGCCTATACGCGCGGCGCGGCTTATGCGGGCTTCGCGGAGAAGAAGATCGGCGCGCTCGATCCGGGCAAATGGGCCGATTTCGTCATCGTCGACCGCGACCCGGCGAAGGTGAACCCGCAGCAGCTGGCGCGGACGCAGGTGCTCGAAACCTGGGTTGCGGGCAAGAAAGCGTGGGAGGCAACGCCTACGGAACCGCCCACCGAGCGCGCGAAATAAGCCAGCCCCTCCCTGGAAGGGAGGGGCTTCGGGGCGGGTGCTTCTGAAGCGGCTCGATGCCGCTGAAGAAGCTCATTCGCGGGCATTGAGCCCACTCATTCACACCCACCCTTGATCCCTCCCTTCCAGGGAGGGAAATTAGTGGCGCGCTACCTGAGCGCGGGAAATGAGCATGCCGGGGGTGAGCACCTGGGGCAGTTCTTCGGGCGGACGGCCCGGGGCGTACCACAGGTAATAAGGCACGCCGGCGCGGCCGCGGCTTTCGAGGAAGCGGGTGATCGCCGGGTCGCCGTTGGTCCAGTCTCCGGCCAGCACCTCCACGTTCGCCGCCTTGAAGGCATCGCGGACTTCGTCGCGGTCGATCGCGGCCGCTTCGTTGACCTTGCAACTGAGGCACCAGTCGGCGGTGAAAAAGACGAATACCGGGCGCTGTGCGGCGCGCGCTTCGGCGACCGCCGCTTCGCTCCACGGATCGGCGCCGGCGACCGGGCGAGCGGTCGCTGCCGAGGGCGGCGGGACGATGACGACGAGGAGCGCCGAGAGTGCGAGCGCCGCCGGGAGCGCCCACAAGATGCGCTTTCCGCCCCGCTGCCGCTGGCCCGCGGCGTAAAGCAACAGGAGCAATCCCGCTGTCGCGGCAATTCCAAGCAGCAGCCCGGTCATTCCGGCCTGCCGGTAGAGCAGCCACAGAGCGGCAATCGCGGTCAGCCCCATCGGAATGGCGAGGATTCGCTGGAGCCGCTGCATCCACAGGCCCGGCTTCGGCAGTCTCGCTCTAAGTGCAGGGACGAAAGCGACAGCGACAAACGGCAGCGCCAGGCCCAGCCCGAGCGCGGCGAACACGAACACGGACCCGGCCACGGGCAGCAGCAGCGCCGTGCCGAGCGCGGCGCCGAGGAACGGCCCGGCACAGGGCGTCGCGACGAAGGCCGCGAGCGCGCCGGTCCCGAAGCTGCCCGCCGGGCGCGCGCTCCCGCCGAGCACGGGCAGTTCGAAGAATCCGAGCAGGTTCGCCGTGATCGCGACGGCAAGCAGCAGCAGAATCGCGATGGTGCGCGGGTCTTGGAGCTGGAAGGCCCAGCCCACTTCCGATCCCGCCGCGCGAATGGCGAGCAAAATGGCGCCGAGCGCGCCGGTGCCGATGATCGCCCCCGCCGTGTAGGCGAGCGCGTCGGAGCGCGCATGTGTACGCTCTCCGCCCGCGCGGCTCAGATGCAGCGCTTTCAGCGCGAGAATCGGGAAAACGCAGGGCATTAGATTCAGCAGGATTCCGCCCGCGATCGCTCCGAGCACCGCCCACAGCAGCGCTACGGCGGCGAGGCTGCTGTCGAGCGGTTTGCCTTCCGGCACGGGGCCCGCGAGCGCCTGGAATTCGAGCCCGCGCCCTTTGCCGAGCGCGATCACGCCGGAGAATTCCTTCGCGACAGGCCCCTTCCGCTGAAGCTCGGCGATCAGCAGGTCGCCCGAACGGCGGAAGCCTTGCTTCGCTTCATAGTCGACGGGGCCGTCGGTAATCGGGAAGACATAGGGCTTGTCGACCGCAACGCTCGCCGGCAGCGGAATCGCGACCCGCAATGTCTTTCCAAGGGCCTCGAACCGGCCAATGGTCGCGATCGGCTGGGGCAGCGCCTGCCGCCAGGAATCGAATTGGACGCGGTTCGGCGTTCCGCTTCCGACGGGAAGGTCGAGCGACAGCTGTCCATGCTCGGGCACGCAAATCTTGTCGGTGCAGGCGAGCCAGCGCGCGTCGGCGCGAACCGGGATCGTGCCGCGCGCGCCCTCGGGAACCTTGAGCCGCACGAGCACGGCATAATCGTGCTCATAAACGTAGTTCATGAGGTTCGCGATCTCGAGCCGAGTCGGCACAGGGTAGCGGAGGGGACCAGCCGAAAAACCGTTCGGCAGGCGCCACTGGACATCCATCGGCAGCCCGGCGTCGCCTGGATTGAGCCAATAGCCGTGCCAGCCCGCCTCGGGGCGCATGTGGATTGCAAGCTCGACCTCACCCCCTGCGGGCGCAGGCCCTTCGGCAACCAGCTGGGGCGTGATGTGCTGCGCCTGCGTCTGCGCGGACACGAACAGGAACGCGAGAAGGATCAGAATGCGGCGGAGCATGAGGCGCTACTAGCGGCGAGCAATGCGGCTGGGGAGTCGCCAGTCGACAAGCGGCCGACCGGCGGCCGCCAGCGTGGGGCCCGGCCTTCGCCGGGGAACAGCTATTCCAAATTCGGGCGGAGCCAGCGCTCGGCCTGTTCGACCGAGACTCCACGGCGGCCGGCATATTCTTCGAGCTGGTCGCGGCCGATCTTGGCGACTCCGAAATACTGGCTGTCGCGGTGGCCGAAGTAGAAGCCGGACACGGCCGAGGTCGGGAGCATGGCGAAATTCTCGGTCAGCACGACCTCGCCGGGATTCTCGCCGAGCATCTTGAACAATATCGGCTTGAGGCTGTGGTCGGGGCAAGCCGGATAGCCGGGCGCGGGGCGGATGCCGTGATATTTCTCGCGGATCAGCTGCTCGTTCGACAGATGCTCCTCGGTATAACCCCAGAAGCGGTTGCGGACCTGCGCGTGCAGCACCTCGGCGAAGCTTTCGGCGAGGCGGTCGGCGAGCGCCTTCAGCAGGATGTCGTCATAATCGTCGACCGTCTGCTTGAACCGTTCGAGGTGCGGCTCGAGGCCATGGATTCCGACCGCGAAGCCGCCGATCCAGTCCTCGCCCTCGGGATTGATGAAATCGGCGAGGCACATATTGGGCCGCCCCTCGCGCTTCCTGACCTGCTGGCGGAGCATGGGAACGCGGGTCCAGTCGTTGCCGGCGAGCACGAGGATGTCGTCGCCCTCGCGCTTGCAGCGCCACAGGCCGACCGTGGCCTTGGGCGTCACCCAGCGCTCGGCGACGAGCTGGTCGAGCATCGCCTGCGCGTCAGCGAACAGGCTGCGCGCGCTCTCCCCGACCACGGCATCGTCCAAGATCGCGGGATAGGTTCCCGCCAGCTCCCAGGCGCGGAAGAAGGGAGTCCAGTCGATCGACGCGCGGAGGTCCTTGAGCGGCCAGTCGCCGATATGATGCAGACCGGGGTAGGCGGGCGGCGCCGCCTGGCCCGACGGATCGTAAGGAAAACCGTTGGCGCGCGCTTCCTCGATCGTCACGAAATCCTTCGGGCCGCTTCGCTCGCGCGACTTCCTCAGCTTGTCGTAATCGTCGGCGGTCGTGGCGATCAGCGGCTCGCGCTGCGTATCGGACACGAGGTTCGAGGCGACGCCCACCGCGCGGCTGGCGTCGAGCACGTGGATGACGGGGCCCTCGTAAGCCGGGTCGATCCTGAGCGCCGTATGCGCCTTGCTGGTTGTCGCTCCGCCGATCAGCAGCGGCGTCGTCAGCCCCAGCCGCTGCATCTCTCCCGCGACCGTCACCATTTCGTCCAGCGAAGGCGTAATTAGCCCCGAAAGACCGATCATGTCCGCCTGATTGTCGTTCGCGGACTGCAATATGTCCTGCCACGGAACCATCACGCCGAGGTCGATTACCTCGAAGCCGTTGCACTGGAGGACTACGCCGACGATGTTCTTGCCGATGTCGTGGACGTCGCCCTTGACGGTCGCCATCACGATCCGGCCCTTGCCCTTGGCGCCCTCGTCCTTCTCCGCCTCGATGAACGGAAGCAGGTGGGCGACCGCTTTCTTCATGACTCGCGCGGACTTCACCACTTGCGGCAGGAACATCTTGCCCGACCCGAACAGGTCGCCGACGACGTTCATGCCGTCCATCAGCGGGCCCTCGATCACCTCGATCGGACGGTCGAACTGGAGCCGTGCTTCCTCGGTGTCGTCGACGATGTGCGCGTCGATGCCCTTCACGAGCGCATAGGAAAGGCGCTCCGCTACCGGCAACGAACGCCATTCGGCCGCCGCTTTCTCCGCCGCCGGATCGACGTCCTTGAACTTCTCCGCAAGCGCGATCAGCCGTTCGGTCGAATCCTCGCGCCGGTCGAGAATCACGTCCTCGCACGTCTCGCGCAACTCCGGATCGATTTGGTCGTAAACGTCGAGCTGGCCGGCATTGACGATGCCCATGTCCATGCCCGCCGGAATCGCGTGATAGAGGAACACGCTGTGCATCGCCCGGCGCACCGGCTCATTGCCGCGGAAGGAGAAACTGAGGTTCGACAGCCCGCCGGAAATGTGCGCGCCGGGGCATCGGCGGCGGATTTCACGCGCGGCCTCGATGAAGTCGAGCGCGTAGCGGCGATGCTCCTCGATGCCTGTCGCGACCGCGAAAATGTTCGGGTCGAAGACGATGTCGTGCGGCTCCGTGCCGTCGGCGAGCAGCAGCTTGTAGGCGCGTTCGCAGATGGCGATCTTTCGTTCGACGGTATCGGCCTGACCGACCTCGTCGAACGCCATGACGACGACGGCGGCGCCGTACGTCCGGCATTTGCGCGCGAGCTCCAGGAACGGCCCCTCGCCTTCCTTCATCGAAATCGAATTGACGATCGGCTTGCCCGACACGCATTTGAGGCCCGCCTCGATCACGCTCCACTTGGAGCTGTCGACCATCACCGGGATTCGGGCGATGTCGGGCTCGGCGGCTATGCGCTTCAGGAACACGGTCATCGCGGCTTCGCTGTCGAGCAAAGCCTCGTCCATGTTGACGTCGAGGATCTGCGCGCCGTTCTCGACCTGGTCGCGCGCGACCTCGACAGCAGCATCATAATCGCCGGCGAGGATCAGCTTCTTGAAACGGGCGGAGCCGGTGACGTTGCAGCGCTCGCCGACGTTGACGAAGCGAGCGCCCGCGCCCGTGGCTTCGGGGACAGTCCCCGCGGGGACTGTCCCCATGTCAATGACTTCGCTCATGCGGCAATCGACATCGGTTCGAGCCCGGCGAGCAGGGTCGCGCGGCGTGCGGCCGGGACGGCGCGCGGCGTGCAATCGCGCGCCGCCCCGGCGATTGCGGCGATGTGCCGCGGGGTCGTTCCGCAGCAGCCGCCGACGATGTTGACGAGGCCGCTGTCGATCCAGTCGCGCACCTGCGCGGCGGTATCCTCCGCGGCCTCGTCATATTCCCCGAGCTCGTTCGGAAGCCCGGCATTGGGATAGGCCATGACCAACGTGTCGGCGACGGCTGACAACGCGGTAAGGTGCGGCCTCAGCTGCGCCGCCCCGAACGAGCAGTTGAGGCCGATGGTGACCGGCTTCGCATGGCGCACCGACGCCCAGAAGGCCTCGACCGTGTGGCCCGAAAGATTGCGGCCGGAAAGATCGGTGAGAGTCATCGAAATCATCAGTGGGAGCGCGCGGCCGAGCGCCTGTTCCGCCTCCAGAGTCGCCATGATCGCCGCCTTGGCGTTCAGCGTGTCGAACACGGTTTCGACAAGGATGAAGTCGACTCCCCCCTCCACAAGCGCGTCGACTTGCTCGCGATAAACCGCCTTCACCTGGTCGAAATCGACTTCGCGATAGGCGGGATCGTTGACGTTGGGCGACAGCGACAGCGTCTTGTTCGTCGGCCCCAGCGCGCCAGCGACCCAGCGGGTCGTTCCGTCACGATCGGCGACTTCGCGCGTGATCCGCGCGGCCGCCCGGTTGATTTCGCCAACGAGCGCCTCGGCGCCATAGTCCGATTGTGAAATCGCGTTGGCGTTGAACGTATTGGTGGCGAGAATCTCCGCGCCCGCATCGGCGAAGCTTTCGCAGATCGAGCGCACCAGCGCAGGCCGGGTGAGGTTGAGCAAATCGTTGTTGCCGCGCTGGTCTTTGGAGAGGTCGAGCCCACCCAAATAATCGGCTGTGGCGAGGCGCCTGGCCTGGACCTGCGTGCCGTAGGCCCCGTCCTTGATCAGGACTCGCTTGCCGGCTTCGGCGCGAAGAGTTTCGCCTGGACTCATTTTTTGCCCCTTACTCCGAGCAGGTGACAGATTGCGTAGCTCAGCTCCGCCCGGTTCAACGTGTAGAAATGGAAGTGACGGACGCCGCCCGCGTAGAGCTGGCCGCAAAGTTCGGCGGCGACCGTCGCGGCGATCAGCTGCCGCGCCGAGGGAAGCTCGTCCAGGCCCTCGAACAGGCCGTTTAGCCAGCCGGGGATGCTCGCGCCGCATAAGTCGGCGAAGCGCCGCGTCTGCGAGACGTTCGAGACCGGGAGGATTCCCGGAACGATCTCGGCGTCGATTCCGGCGGCCGCAGCTTCGTCCCGGAAGCGGAAGAAGCAGTCGGGAGAAAAGAAGAATTGGGTGATCGCGCGGTTAGCGCCAGCGTCAACCTTCCGCCGGAGATTTTCGAGATCGAAGGCTCGGGTTGAGGAGTCTGGATGGACCTCCGGATAAGCGGCAACGGAAATGTCGAACGGCGCAACCGAATGGAGTCCCGCGACGAGTTCGGTCGCATCGCGATAGCCGTCCGGATGGGGCTGGTATTTCCCGCCGGGTTCGGGCGGGTCGCCGCGCAAGGCGACGATGTGGCGGACGCCGATCTCCCAATAACCGCGCGCGACCGAGTCGATTTCCTCACGGCTCGCGCCGACGCAGGTGAGATGCGCCGCCGGAGTAAGCGGCGTTTCCTCCAGGATTCGCTTCACGGTCGCGTGGGTTCGCTCGCGTGTCGAGCCGCCGGCGCCGTAGGTGACCGAAACAAAACGCGGATGGAGTGGCGCGAGAGTCTGGATCGAACTCCACAAAGTCTCGGCCATGGTCTCGCTCTTGGGCGGGAAGAATTCGAAGCTGACCTCAATGTCGCCCCGCGCCTCCGCGAACAGGGGCTGGTGCCGATTGAGGCAATCGAAGGCGTTCATGCCGCCCTCCGCTGGCGCACTGCCGCCTTGACACCGCGCCACAGGGTGACGGTCAGCTCGCCGCCCTTAAGGTGCTGGACCTGGTCGACCTCGAGCCCCGCCGCTGCGAACCAGCCGGCCATGACTTCGTCCTCAAACCCCAGGCGAATGTGCGCGTCGCTCGCGCGCAGCTCCTCCCGTCCGTGCGCGGCGAAGTCGACGACCAGGAGCGTCCCACCGGGCGCGAGCACGCGCGCGGCTTCGGCGATCGCGGCTGCCGGCGAATGGGCGTAATGAAGGACCTGGTGGATGATGACACTGTCGGCGCTGCCGTCCTCAAGCGGCAACGCGTACATGTCGCCCTGACGCAGGCTGGAAGCGACTCCGACCGCTTCGAGCTTCGCGCGCGCCAGCCGGAGCATCTCGGACGAGCGGTCGATGCCGATGGCATGGGTTGCGCGCGGACCGAACAACTCGATCATCCGGCCCGTCCCCGTGCCGACGTCGACCAACCGGCCGAGCGGCCGCTTGCCGAGCGAGGCATCGATGGCGCGTTCGACCTCGCTCTCGGCGACATGGAGCGACCGGATCTGGTCCCAGGCTTCGGCGATCGCGGCGAAATGGTGCGACGCGGCCTCGGCGCGTTCGGCACGGATCGTCTCGGTACGCGCAGCGTCCGAAGCGAACAGCGCCTGAGTCGCGGGATCGGCCCAGGAGTCGACCAGATCGAACAACGGCTCGACCCGCTCCTGGTCGGCAAGCGTCAGGAACACCCAGCTGCCCTCCTTCCGCCGTTCCAGGACGCCGGCATCCGCGAGAATCTTGAGATGCCGCGACACGCGCGGCTGGCTTTGGCCGAGCACCTGCGCCAGTTCGCCGACCGACAATTCCATCAGCCGCAGCAGCGCGACGATCCGCAGCCGGGTCGGGTCGGCAAGCGCCTGGAAACGATCGGCGAGTGGAAGGGCCGCAGTCATGAGTTAAGGATATAAAGATATCTTTATATCGTCAATTCATGCTGCTACAATAATCTCTTGTGCCCCGGTAGGGATTATCGCTATTGGCGCACGCCTGGCCGCAGCGAGTCGCTGAGGCCAAGACCGGTGCCCATCCGCGGGCGCTTTTTTAAGGGAGTGGAAGGTTCATGAAGAAGGTTGTCATCGTGACCGCCGCGGTACTCGCGCTCGGTCTTACCGCCTGCAACAAGGCCAACACCGAAAACAGCGCGGCGAACGAGACCGCGGTCGAGAACAACGCCGAATATGACGTCAACGCCGCGTCGAACGAAGTGTCGCCGACGGATGCCGCCAATCAGGCGCTCAACGCCGCCGCGAACGGCGCCGAGGCCACCGGCAACGCGATCGAGAACGCTTCGAACGCCGTCGCCAACGCGACGACCAACAGCTAAGCTTCTCCCAAGCTGATACGAAAGGGCCGCTCGCACGAGCGGCCCTTTTTTTGTGCCCCGTCCGGCGCGATATTCGTTTGCAGATGCGAATCCTCGTTCTCGCCGCGCTGCTGCTCCTCGCCGCCTGTCACGACCGGCGCCCGCCGACGCCCACGGCGGATCAATCCGAACAGCTGAACGATGCGGACTCGATGCTGAACCAGCTCTCAAACGAAGAAGGGCCGGAGACGAACGCCTCCGGCCCTTCCAATTCGTCGGAGTGAGCTTCTTTAGAAGTCCATTCCGCCCATGCCGCCGCCGGCCATCGCCGGAGCCGGCTTGTCTTCCGGCAGCTCGGCGACCGTCGCCTCGGTGGTGATCAGCAGCCCCGCGACGCTGGCCGCGTCCTGGAGCGCCGCGCGGACCACCTTGGTCGGATCGACCACGCCGGCCTTGACCAGATTCTCGTACTTCTCCGTCTGAGCGTTGAAGCCGAGCGCCGGATCGTTGGCGTCGAGCAGCTTGCCCGCGACGACCGCGCCGTCATGGCCGGCGTTTTCGGCGATCTGCCGAACCGGCGACTGCAGCGCCTTGCGGACGATGTCGATGCCGCGAGTCTGGTCGTCGTCGGCGCCCTTGAGGCCGTCAAGCGCCTTGATCGCGTAGAGCAATGCGGTGCCGCCGCCCGGGACGATGCCTTCCTCGACCGCGGCGCGGGTCGCGTGAAGCGCATCGTCGACGCGGTCCTTGCGTTCCTTCACCTCGACCTCGGTCGCGCCGCCGACCTTGATCACCGCGACGCCGCCGGCGAGCTTCGCCAGCCGCTCCTGCAACTTCTCACGGTCGTAGTCGGACGTCGTGGTTTCGATCTGCTGGCGGATCGCACCGACCCGGCCCTCGATCGCCTGCTTCGAGCCGGAACCGTCGACGATCGTCGTATTGTCCTTGTCGATCGTGACGCGCTTGGCCTGGCCGAGCATGTTCAGCGTGACGCTCTCGAGCTTGATGCCGAGATCCTCGCTGATCATCTCGCCGCCGGTCAGGATGGCGATATCCTCGAGCATCGCCTTGCGGCGATCGCCGAAGCCCGGGGCCTTGACCGCCGCGACCTTGAGGCCGCCGCGCAGCTTGTTGACCACCAACGTGGCGAGCGCCTCGCCCTCGACGTCCTCGGCGATGATCAGCAGCGGACGCGCCGACTGCACCACGGCCTCGAGCACCGGCAGCATGGCCTGCAGGTTGGAGAGCTTCTTCTCGTTGATGAGGATGTAGGGATCGTCGAGCTCGACGGTCATCTTCTCGGGATTGGTGACGAAGTAGGGCGAGATGTAGCCGCGGTCGAACTGCATGCCCTCGACGACCTCGAGCTCGGTCTCGAGCGACTTGGCCTCCTCGACGGTGATCACACCCTCGTTGCCGACCTTCTGCATGGCCTCGGCGATCATCTTGCCGACCGACTCGTCGCCGTTCGCCGAGATGGTGCCGACCTGGGCCACTTCCTCGGAAGTCTTGATCTTCTTGGCCGACTTGGCGAGGCTGGCGACGACGTCGGAGACGGCGAGGTCGATGCCGCGCTTCAGGTCCATCGGGTTCATGCCGGCGGCAACCGCCTTGGCGCCCTCCTGGACGATCGCCTGGGCGAGCACGGTCGCGGTCGTGGTGCCGTCGCCGGCCATGTCGTTGGTCTTCGAGGCGACCTCGCGCACCATCTGCGCGCCCATGTTCTCGAACTTGTCTTCAAGCTCGATTTCCTTGGCGACGGTGACGCCGTCCTTGGTGATGCGCGGCGCGCCGAACGACTTGTCGAGCACGACGTTGCGGCCCTTCGGCCCGAGCGTCACCTTCACCGCGTCGGCGAGGATGTTGACGCCGCGCAGCATGCGCTCGCGGGCGTCACGGGAGAATTTTACTTCCTTGGCAGCCATTTCTCAGCTCCTGGGCCTTCGGCCCGAATTTCAGGTTGAAGATGCGGATGTGGGAGGCGTGTCTCAGCCGATGACGCCCATGATGTCGGACTCCTTCATGATCAGGAGATCCTCGCCATTGAGCTTGACTTCCGTGCCCGACCACTTGCCGAAGAGCACGCGATCGCCTGCCTTCACATCGAGCGGAACGAGCTTGCCCGCCTCGTCGCGAGCGCCCGAGCCCACGGCGATGATTTCGCCTTCCTGCGGCTTCTCCTTGGCGGTGTCGGGGATGATGATCCCGCCGGCCGACTTCTCCTCAGATTCGACCCGGCGTACGACCACGCGGTCATGAAGCGGGCGGAATTTCGTCTTTGCCATGTTCTTGAACCCTCGGAATGGGATGTTGATATCTCCTCCGCCCGGGAACCCGGAACGGCTGTTAGCACTCGCGAGGCGCGAGTGCTAACGTGGCGGTCAGATAATTTCTGGCATTTCCGGAGTCAAGACGCGCGGTCGAATTCATCCGGCTTCGCTTCCGGCTTTCGCGGCCGATTCAGCACCATGAGTGGGCAATGCTCGGAAAAAGCATAGTCGCCGCTCGATACGACGTCCACGTCGTTGAAGCATTCGGCGGCCTCCGCGGACAGCATCGCAACGGTTGCGAAGCTGTAGACGGTTTCGGAGCGGGCGTAGACATCGATCGTGCCGATGACGGGAAGCGGCCATCCGTTGGCCGACGCAAGCGCGTCCCGGTCCGGAAACAGCCGGTTGAAGGCCTTGAGGATCGTTCCGACCGGGATCGCCCGACCGGGATCGGCAGCCGCGCAAGCCATGGCGATCCGCCATTTCAGGGCATGAAAAGTTCCGGCCGTTGCTGTCATTGCCAGCGTTCGGATGGCGGCCGGATCTTCCGGCCTGTCGGGGCTCGCGAAAGTGCGGACGACGGCGCGTCCGTCCGGCCGCAATACGCGCGCGATTTCACGAAACAGCCGCCGGCGCTCCCCTGATGAGCCGAGAGCGGAGAGGCAGCCGTCGCCGATGATCGCCGTGGCGCTGTCGCGCTCTACCGGCATGCCCAGCCAATCGCCGATGATCGCCCGCCGCATGTCGGTGTCGCCGGGCCAGATGCCGGCGATCATTTGCGGCGACTGGTCGATCGCCGTCAGCTTCCGGCCGATCGTCGCCAGTTCCGGCGTGACACCGAGCATCACGATCTCGTCGGACCATCCAAGCGCCCGCCGGTAAGCCGCCACGGCTTCCGGTGGAGGGCGCAGCGGTGGACCGAGCAGATCCCAATGGCGGCGCACCGCGTCCCAGTGGCTCGTCGTCTGGTCCAATCGCCGTCCGGCCTCCCGCGCGTGCCTTGGATTTCAAGAATCGTCAGGTAAAATATGCCGCAGGTATCCGCAAGGACCGGGGGCAATTCTGGCGCGTATCTCGGTCATCACGCATGAGTTCGATCGGTTTCAGGGCAGGCGCGGACTTCTGCGTCGCATGCACAGCCTGTTCATGCTCTTCGGAATACTGGCCGAGCTGCGCCGCCGCGGCCATTCGGCAGAAGTGATTTCAGGTGTTTCGGATCGGATCGAGGCCGACGCGGCGGTGCTGCATGTCGATGCCACCATCGTCCCGCCGGAGTATCTCGACTTTGCAAGCCGTTTTCCCTTCTGCCTCAATATCGGTGCGACGGATATTTCCAAGCGAAGGGTGAGCAGCGCGCTTGTCTCGGCGAAGGACGATTGGGATGGCCCGGTTATCGTCAAAAGCAACTTCAACGCCCGCGGGATGCCGGAGTTCTGTATGAACGGCCGCGCCAGGAAGCGCGGTCGCCGGCCACCGTTCCCCAATGCGCGCGTGCTGCCGGAATATATCGTGCACGAGCGGCTCGCGGACGTGCCGCGCGAAATCTTCGAACGGCCGGATCTCGTGGTCGAAAAGTTCATGCCGGAGCGTGCGGGAGACGGTTTCGCCGCCTGCTTCTGGATCTTCTGCGGGGAAAGCGAGCGCTGCACGCGCTACGTCTCAAGGGATCCGCTGGTCAAGGGAGCCAGGGTCGTGCGCAGCGAGCCGATGCGGGTCCCCGATGAATTGCGGGTCCGCCGGCGCGAACTCGGCTTCGACTACGGCAAGTTCGATTTCGTCATGCATGACGGCCGGGCGGTGCTGCTCGATGCCAACAAGACCCCGGGCGGCAGCCCCAATCTGGCGAGCGCCATTGCCGCGGGCACAGCCTCGCTGGCGGACGGCTTCGAGGGCCTTATCCGACGGTCCTGAAGTTCGAAATCCTCGCGGAGCGTAGCCCCCGTTGCCGGATCGGTCCGGAGACGCGAAGCGAGGCAAGGCGCTATTGGGAATAGTAGAGAGGGCCGGTGACTTTCGCCTCGCGGCCGCCGAGTTCGGCGGTGCAGTCGCTTTTCATCAAGGATGAGCCGCTCATCTCGATCGTGTTCGCAACGATCCGCAGGCATGTGCTGGTGGTGCCGTTGTTCCCGGTGTAGTTCACATCGCCGCTGTAGAAATAGAGGAACCCGTTGAGATCGGTGGCGCCATTGCCGTTGAACGTGTTCGACGATGTGTTCGACCGGGCCGACCAGAAGAGCATCCCCGCATAGTCCCCGGTTTCGGGGGCAGAGAGTGAAAGAGAGGCATTGCCGTTCACGGTTATTCCGCCGTCGGCCATGAAGATCGTGACGCCCGTCCCGGTAATGCTGCCCTTGATCGTCAGCGAACCTTCAATGTAGTAGAGGCCGGGTTGCAGGGTCTTCGTTCCGCTCAGCGTGAGATTTGAATAGCGTCCGGGGTGGACGACCGTGTCGCTTTTGCTCGGGTTGGGATACAGGACCGGCGGGACCGGCTCCACAAGGTCGGCGAAGGGATCCGGGAGCCTCCAGGCGTTCTCGCGGTTTTGTGCGCAAACTGTCGTGAGACCCGCTGTCGCCACGATGCCGCCGGACGACTGCACGCAGTCGGCGCTGATTGTCCCGCTTCCCCCGACATAGAGCGCATCGGTAGCGGACGAGTTGGAAGCGAGCACGCAACCGGCCATCGTGATATTCGTGTTGCCGCCGGCCTGCAGCGCGCGCGACGCCGTCTGGTTGAGTGCCAGCACGCACGCATCCTCGCCGATGCTTGCGCTGATCGTGGTGCGTGCATGCAGGGTCGTTCCCTTATCCGCGCCGCTGAAATTGTGAGGGATAAGATTGGAATAGGCGTAATCGGCCTTGGCTGAAAGGTGCTGGGTCCCGTCGGCATCCGTCGTGAATCCCAGATAATAGAAGCTGCCGGGATTTGGATTGGAGTTGGCTGGGTCCGGTTGAAGGTTCGACTGGAAGAATTTGTCGCCCAGCGCCTGCAATTGCGCGTCGTCGAGACCCGAATTCAGATTGAGTGCGATTTCCATGGCTGCCGAGTCGACGGCGGCCTGCACGTTTTCGCGCCTGCGCTCCATATTGGCGGAATCGACGGCCATCCCCACTGACAGCATCAGCGGAACGAGCAACAGCACCACCGCGACCGCAATATTTCCTTGCTCGTCGCGCCGAACCGCCGCGAGCTTCGCCTTGGCCGCCTTGATCGCCGCCGGGATGACTGATCCGCGCGCGCGGCCGAGGTGGCCGTTGCTTCGCCTAAAATCGCGCACCATCGCCATAGCGCCCCTGTTTTCGACAACGCCCTGTATGTCGCGAATGTAATGGACCTTTTTGGCAGCAACTCACTAAAGTACCGTTTGGAAAATCGCTCAAATCAGGAGCCGAGCGTTCACCTGCGCTTAACCAGCCGCCGCCACGGCTGCAGCGAGCAGGACGTTAACGGTTAGAAAGTCGGTTCGCTCAGCCGACGATGCGAAGGTTCGACAATTCGTCGGCAATCGCCTTGAAGTCGTCCGACAGGCTTCCCCCCGTCGCATTCCAGTAGAGCTTGGCGGGCTGCCCGGTCGCCGGGTCCGTGCGGAAACGCGAATTGGAAGCGCAAGCCTTGAGCGCATCCATCTGCGCGGCCTGTGCCTTGTCGGTCGGGTCGAGATCGAGCGAGACGGTCATCATGATCACGTTCGCGGCCTTGGCGTTCGTGCAGAGCGTCGCCATCTGCTCGCTCATCGCCTTGGTATAGTTGTCATTGGAGAAACCCGTCTTCGACACGTTGCTGTCCGTGTTCATGAACAGACGGGTCGTCGAACCGCCATTGTAGTTCTTGCCGGTGTAACCGTAGTCGGCATAGATCGACTTGTTGCCGGCGAGGTCGTTGTAACCGAGCGATTGCGGCGTGTAGTAGGTGTTGGCGCCGTCGGTGAGGACAATCACCACCTTGTCGTTGCCGCGCTGCGACTCGGGCCGCCCCTCCGTAAAGGGTGCCCCGCTCGATACGACTCGCCATCCCCACGCCATACCGGAGACCACATTGGTGCCGCCGTTCGGTTGCATCGCGTCGATGGCGTTGGTGATGGTTGTCATGCCGGTGGTGTTGCTGACATCGGTCAGCGGCGTGATCGGCTGGGTGGTGCAGCTTGCGTTTGGGCCGCCGGAGCCGGTTGCTGCTGCTGTTCCGTTCGGAGCAGGCGTGTAATATTTGGGCATGTAGGCCTGCCGCTGCGCGTCGGTTCCGGTCGAGTTGTCGCTCCACCAGTTGCCCATCGCACGGCGGTTGCTGCTGTCGCGATTGTCGGTCTCGTCCGGCGCGAACATCGGCACGAACA
>DASSOB010000014.1:0-75777 GCA_035701045.1 Sphingomicrobium sp.
CGCCGAGCTTGCCGAGCTCGGCGGCGAGGTCGGCCATGTGCGCGCGCACCTCGCCGCCATTCTTCAGCGGCCAGGCCTTGTGCTTCAGGTCGACGCCGTAGGCGCTTGTGTCCTGGCTGATCACCAAAAGCTCGCGGGTGCCGGCGGCAACCAGCTTCTCCGCCTCGCGCAGGGTGGCGTCGGGACGGCGGCTGGCGAGGTCGCCGCGCAAGCTCGGGATGATGCAGAAGGCGCAGCGGTGGTTGCAGCCCTCGGAAATCTTCAGATAGCTGTAGTGGCGCGGAGTCAGCTTGAGCCCGGATTCCGGCACTAAATCGAGGAACGGCGATCCGATCGGCGGCGCCGCTTCGTGGACCGCTGCGACCACGTCCTCATACTGATGCGCGCCGGTGACGGCGAGGACGTCGGGGAAGCGGCTGCGGATGACCTCGGCTTCCTTGCCCATGCAGCCGGTGACGACGACGCGCCCGTTCTCGGCGATGGCTTCGCCGATCGCTTCGAGGCTTTCTTCCTTCGCGGAGTCGAGGAAACCGCAGGTGTTGACCAGCACCACGTCCGCCCCGGCATAATCGGGCGACATGTCGTAGCCCTCGGCTCTGAGTTTGGTCATGATGCGTTCGCTGTCGACCAGGGCCTTGGGACAGCCGAGCGAGACCAGCCCGACGCGCGGGGGCTTGGGGAGTGTCGTGATGTTCATCGGAAGGGCCGCGCCAATATAGGAAGAATTCGTTTCACGCAAAGGCAGGAAGGCGCAAAGAAGGACCCCAGTTCAGGAACTTCGCGCCTTTGCGCCTTCGCGTGAAATCCCTTGTTGTTCTTCGCTGCTTGGCCGCTGCGGCGGCGCTCGCTATGGCGCGGCATTCCTTTCACGATAGGGAGTTTCCATGCGTATCGCGATGATCGGCACCGGTTATGTCGGGCTCGTTTCCGGCGCCTGTTTCGCGGACTTTGGGCATGTCGTGTGCTGCGTCGACAAGGATTCGGGCAAGATCGACGGGCTCAACGCGGGCCGGATGCCGATCTGGGAGCCTGGGCTCGAGGCGCTGGTCGCCGCCAATGAGGAGCGGGGGCGACTGACCTTCACGACTGACCTTGAGAACGCTGTCGAGAATGCCGAGGCGGTGTTCATCGCCGTCGGTACGCCGGCGCGGCGCGGCGACGGTCATGCGGACCTGACCTTCGTGTTCGATGCGGTAAGGGAGCTCGCGAAGGTCATCCGGCCGGGGACGGTGGTCGTCACCAAATCGACGGTCCCGGTCGGCACCGGCGACGAGATCGCACGTATCCTCCGCGAAGAGGGGGTCGACGACGTCTCGGTCGCCTCGAATCCGGAATTCCTCCGTGAAGGCGCGGCGATCGCCGACTTCAAGCACCCCGACAGGATCGTCGTCGGCGCGGAGGACGAGCGGGCGCGCGAGGTGCTGCGCGAAATCTACCGGCCGCTGTTCCTAAACCGCGCGCCGATCCTGTTCACGGGCCGCCGCACCGCCGAACTGACCAAATATGCGGCGAACGCATTCCTTGCCGTCAAAATCAGCTTCATCAACGAGATCGCGGACCTGTGCGAGGCGGTGGATGCCGACGTCCAGGAAGTCGCGCGTGGGATCGGTCTCGACAATCGCATTGGGCCGAAGTTCCTTCACGCGGGGCCGGGTTATGGCGGAAGTTGCTTTCCGAAGGACACGCTCGCGCTGCTCCAGACCGCCGACAAGGCCGGCATCGATCAGCGGATTGTCAGGACAACGGTGAACGTCAACGACGACCGCAAGGCGAGCATGGTCGAGCGGGTTTCGCGCGCGGTCGGCGGCGACCTCAAGGGCAAAAGAATCGGCGTCCTCGGTTTGACGTTCAAGCCCAACACCGACGACATGCGCGATGCGCCATCGATCCCGCTGGTTAAAGGACTCGTCGAGCGCGGCGCTGAGGTCAGCGCATTCGATCCCGTTGCGCGTCATCAGGCCGAGCGGGTTTTCAGCGGCATCGAGTTCGCCGACGACGCTTACAAGGCGGCCGCCGGGGCGGATGCGGTCGTGATTGTGACCGAATGGGACGAGTTCCGGGCGCTCGACCTCAAGAAGATCGCCGCTTCGCTTCGAGGCAAGGTGCTCGTCGATTTGCGCAACGTGTATGACCGTGGCGAGGCGGAAGAAGCCGGCCTCGCATTCTTCGGTATCGGCCGGGGCCGGATCGACGCGGGCTGAACCGGCCCGCTCTATCCGAAACGGGGAAGTCGCGATAAGCCTTGGGGCATGGGGGCTGGTCCGCGTATCGCCGTCGTCGGTCTTGGCTATGTGGGGCTCCCGCTCGCCATCGCGCTGGCCCGCCATTTCGACACAGCCGGATTCGACATCGATCCGGAGCGCATCGCCGCGCTTCGGGACGGAAACGATCGCACACGCGAGGTGGACGAGCTGGCGCTTCGGGAACCCTCGCTAAAGTTGACGGCCGAAGCACGGGATTGCGCCGGAGCCGATGTTTACATCGTCGCGGTACCGACGCCGGTGGACGAGGCGAAGCGACCCGACCTTCGCGCGCTCATCGCGGCAACCCGGACCGTCGCCGGGCTGATCGATCCCGAGCGGCGGCCGACGATCGTCTATGAAAGCACCGTCTATCCTGGCGTCACCGAGGAAGTTTGCGGGCCGGAAATCGAACGCGCCGCGGGCTTGAAACGCGGCCGCGATTTCCGTCTCGGCTACAGTCCGGAGCGGATCAATCCCGGCGACCGCGAACATTCGATCGACAGGATCACGAAGGTTGTCGCGGGCGAAGATCCGGAAGTCGTCGAGCAACTCGCGGAGATTTACGGATCGATCACGAGCGGGGGCGTGTTCCGCGCGGCGTCGATCAAGACGGCGGAGGCGGCGAAGGCGATCGAGAACGCGCAGCGCGACATCAACATCGCCTTCATGAACGAGGTCGCGCAAATCTTCTCGCACATCGGCGTGTCGGTGTGGGACGTGATCGCCGCCGCGCGAACGAAGTGGAATTTCCTCGGCTTCGAGCCGGGCCTTGTCGGCGGACACTGCATCGGCGTCGATCCTTATTACCTCAGTCACCTCGCGCAGGAGTTCGGACATGACCCGCAGGTGATCCTTTCCGGGCGGGACACGAATGATGGCATGGGCGCGTGGATCGCCGACGCGTTGCACGACCGGCGGCGCAAGGCGGGCAGCGCGCTGGTCCTCGGCCTCACGTTCAAGGAGAATGTGCCCGACGTGCGCAACAGTCGCAGCTTCGACCTCGTCCGGCGATTGCAATGGCTCGGACACGAGGTGCACGTCGCCGACCCGCTCGCGCCGGCCGCCGAGATCGAGCGGGAGCATGGGCTGGCGGTCAGGGAGCCGGATGGGTGCGCATACGATCTGGTCATCGGCGCGGTCGCTCACCGTGAGTATCGGGACATGCCCGACGATCGTCTCGCCGCGATGATCTCGCCGGGCGGCACGCTGGCGGATCTCAGGGGGATGTGGCGCGAGCGGACGCTCGAAGCTAGTATCGACCGGTGGACGCTGTGAGGGATGGCGCAGTCACCTTGGCGCGGACGGCGCAGCCGGCGCATCCAAATCGGGCATCCCTACTCGCCAGCAAGCGTTTTCAGTTCGCCGCGGCGCTGGCCCTCGCCGCGATACTGCCGTGGCTGGCGCGTGGGCCGTTGCTTCCCGGCGAGCCGTTCGAACCCTCCAGCCTCAACAGTCTGGCTGGCAATGCCGCGGCGGTCGTCATCGCCTTCTGGATGCGGCTGTCGATCGAAATCTATCCCGGAATTCGGCGCAGCGCTGTCATCCTCCCGTCGGCGCTCACCGGTCACGGCGTGGTGGTCGTGTGGTTCATGCTCACGCGTTTCCCCTACGACCGCGTCGGGCTCGCCGCCGGATTCCTCCTCCACGTCGCGCTGCTCTATTTGCTGTATGTATATGCCGAGCGGAAGGTGCGCAGGCGAATCGCCGTCGTGCCCTTCGGCGAGACGCATATTGTCGAAGAGATCGACAGTATCGACTGGCTGGTGCTTAAGCGCCCGAGGCTCGGCGACACTCGCGCATGCAAGGCGATCGTCGCCGATTTCAGGGCTGATCTCCCCGATGCCTGGGAAGCATTCCTCGCCGATGCCGCCCTCGCCGGGCGCATCGTGTACCAGGTGAAGCAGCTATCGGAATCGCTAACCGGCCGGGTCGAGCTCGAGAAATTGTCGGAGAACAGTTTCGGATCGCTCGTGCCCGCGCGCGGTTATTTCTATTTCAAGGGCTTCTCCGACTTCCTGTTTGCGCTGGCGATCCTGCCCCTGATCCTGCCGCTCATGGCGGCGGTCGCGGCCGCGATTCGGCTGGAGAGCGCAGGGCCGGTCTTGTTCTGTCAGTCGCGTGTGGGTCACGCGGGCAAGACCATCACCGTCTACAAATTCCGCACCATGCGCTCCGCCGACGTCGAGAACGAGCGTGACTCGGCCATGACGAAGGACGGGGACGATCGGATCACTAGCGTCGGTCAATGGCTGCGGAAGCTGAGGCTCGACGAGCTACCGCAGATACTGAACATATTGAAATGGGAGATGAGCTGGATCGGCCCGCGCCCGGAGGCGGAGATCCTGTCCGCCTGGTACACGAGCGAAATCCCCTTCTACCGCTATCGGCACGTCGTGAAGCCGGGGATTTCCGGCTGGGCGCAGGTCAACCAGGGTCATGTGGCGGAAGTCGACGAGGTGCATCGAAAGCTGCAGTACGACTTCTACTACATCAAATATTTCTCGCCGTGGCTCGACATTCTGATCCTGTTCCGCACGGTGAAGACCATGCTGACCGGATACGGGTCGCGCTAACCTTCGTTAGAATTTGCCGCCCGCAGCGACGAGTCAGCAGGTGTCCCTGCACCCGCGCTGCGTTTGCACGCGGTTGATTTCGTTCTTGGTCACGCGCTCCTCTTCGGTCCATTGTGACCGTGTCATGCAGATGCGCTTGACGTCGATCCGCGAGCCGATCTCGTGGATTTTGTGGCAGACGATCTCGTTCGGGTCGGGGCCGTTGCTGACCAGTTGCTGATTCTGCGCGTTGCTCGTCTGCGGAACCGCGGGGTTGCGTGCCGAATCGCCGGCAAAGGTGAATCCCAGCTCGCCTTGGTACCAGCCATTCTTGCTTTGCCCGGTCGGGCTATAGTCGCCGGCCTGAAGCATCCCGAGAACCGCTCCGCCGACGACGCCTTCGGCCTCGGCGCAGTCGAGCTTCGGAAGAATCAGCCGCTCGAGCGTTCCGTCGGATGCATAATGGGTCGCGAAGCTGATCCGGAAATCGAGCCGGCCCTGAGTGAGGCCGAAGGCCGGGCATTGCTTCGATTCGGCGATCTCGAACAATTTCGCCTGCATCTTCTCGGTCAAATTCTGATAGCCGCGCTGGCTGAGCCGCGGCAGCTTGCTCCAGTCGCCGGTCGCGCTTTCGACCGTGACCGCCGCGGCTGGCATGGATGCGGCCGCGAGGAGCAGTGAAAGGCCCAAGAGCTTATTCATGGCTCGTCTCCCGTTCTGGAGGGAAAGATAACCCAGAACGGAGGCGCGAGTCACGGCTCCTTGAGCGTCGCTCGCGGATGCTCAGTCGAGAGCGCAGACGATCAGCGAGACATTGTCCGGGGCGCCTCGCTCCAGCACGGCGGCAAGGAGGGTATCGGCGGCCTGTTCGGGCGGCTCCCGGTCGAGCACCGCCGCCAGTTCCGCGTCGTCGACGACTCGGGTGAGACCGTCGCTCGCAAGCAGGAAACGGTCGCCCGAACGGACGTCGCCGCTCACCGCTTCCACCTCGACGTCCGCCGCGACACCGACGGCCCGAGTGACGACATTCGAATTCACATGTCCGTCAGCGTCCTCCGCGCGCAGCATGCCCGAATCGACGAGCTGCTGAACAAGACTGTGATCCCGGGTGAGGCGGATGATGATGCCCTCGCGCACCCGGTACGCCCGGCTGTCACCGGCCCAGAAGCAACGGAACTCGCCATCCCCTATCGCGAGCCCGACGACGGTGCTTCCGATCGTCTTCTCGCTGCCGCCGGATCCGGCGAGATCGACCAACTGGCGATTGGCTCCGCGCAGCGCCTCCATCGCGTCCGCGGCGAGTGAGTCGAGATTGTCGGCCGTTGAAAGCCGGCGGAGTGCGTCAATCACGGTCGCGCTGGCGACTTCCCCGGCCTCGTGGCCGCCCATGCCGTCGGCCACCGCCCACAGTCCGCGATCGCTGTCGACGAGGATGCAATCCTCGTTGATCTTCCGCTTCAGCCCGACGTGAGTGCGGCTGGCGCATTCGAGGTGCATGCAATTCCCCGCGTTGTGCCGTGCCTGACTAGCATTCGCACGTGCTTCATGCGATTTACTTTTTGAGAACGAGGTCGCGGGGGCTCGACGATGAACAAGGCCTATAGCAACAAGGCGCTGCCCATGGGCACGGTGCTGCGCGAGTGGCGGATCGAGGAAGTGCTCGGCGTCGGCGGCTTCGGTATCGTCTACAAGGCGCAGGGAATATATTTCAATGAACTCGTTGCAATAAAAGAATATTTCCCGAGCTCAATCAGCGAGCGCGATTCGTCCGACACCGTCGTTCCGATCGATTCCGACGCGGAGGAAGTGCACGCGCTCGGGCTCAAGAAGTTCGTCGAGGAAGCCAAGCTTCTGTGGAATCTCTCAACTCCGACGCGCCATCCCAACATCGTCAGCGTGCGGAGCCTCTTCGAGATTCACGGCACCGCCTACATGGTGATGGACTTCGAGGATGGGCTTTCCCTCTCGAAGATGATCAAGCAGGGTCGGCGGTTCAACGAGCGCAGCCTGTGGAGCATCCTTCGGCCCATCGCCGAGGGACTCGAGCGGGCGCATCGCGTCGGAGTGCTCCACCGCGACATCAAGCCGCCCAACATCCTCATCAATGAGGACAACAGGCCGGTCCTGATCGACTTCGGCTCTGCTCGGTTCGACACGGCGGAGGCGACCAGCACCAAGGTGACGTTCCACACGCCGCCCTACGCGGCGATCGAGCAATATGTGAAAACCTACGCCCAGGGGCCGTGGACCGACATCTACGCGCTCGGCGTGGTCATGTACGAATGCGTGACGGGCGAGAAGCCGCCCGAAGTGCTCGAACGACTCCACGCCGGGCTCGGCAAGCCGCTCGCGGGCGGCAAGTGGCCGGGATACAGCAAGCGCTTCCTCGCCGCCGTCGACGCCGCGATGATCGTCAAGCCCGAAGAGCGCCCGCAGTCGATTACTGACTGGCTGGCGATGTTCGGGAAGAAGGCCGGCCAGACGACCGACGAGACGGACGAGGACGCGACCCGTTTCTACGCGCAACAGGTCGAGGCCGAGGAAATCGTACCGGTGCCGCCCACTCCGAACGGAGATCAGAAGGCTTCCGTCGAAACGGGCGTTCCGGCCGATCCGAAACAGGCCCGCTTCAAGCGCGCGGGAGAGGAGACTGGCGCGGGCAAAAAGACGGCGCCGGAGCCGGTTGCGGCCGAATCCGATGAAGCCGCGCCGGCGGACCGGACAAAGAAGGGCAAGGGCGCGGATGCCGAAGCCGCTCCGCCAGCCGCGAAGACCGGCGCCAAACCGGCAGATGCTGCGCCCCAGAGAAAAAAGCCGAGCATGCCGGTGATGGCTGGCGCGGCGGTGGCCGTGCTCGCGGTCGTCGGGCTGGGAGGGTATATGCTGAGCGGCGGCTCGCGCTCCGATGGCAACGGAACGGAAGCGATCGGGACGGCGCCGGACAATAATGCCGCGACCGTCGCGAGCCTGGACGCGGTCCAGTCCGAGTTGGGCGGCGGTAACGTCGCCAATACGGCCGACGCAGGCGCGCAACCGGAAGCCGGTCAGCCGGACGACCAGGCCGTCGCGATCGAGGCACTTCGGGCGGAGAAAGCGAAGAACGCCGCGACCGAGGCGAAGCTCGCCGCAATCAAGAAAGCAGCGGCCAAAAACTCCGCCGCGCAGGCCGGAACGTCGACGGCCGCGTCGCGCACGGCCGACCGGCATTCGGGCGCCGCCGAAGCGTCGACGAACAGTGCCGGATCGGAAGGGGCTGGCGTTTCACAAGCCAAGCTGTCGCAATTCTACTCTGTCGTCGACGACGCGCGCTCGATGGCGAAGAAAGTCATGCGCTCCAAGAACAGCCAGAATGCCGCGCTGGCGAAAAGCTATGACGCCAATCTGAAGACGCTGCGGGATTCGATCCGTGGCGTTTCGTCGGACCGCGAGGCCGACAGGCTGATCAAGCAGGCCAACCAGACGCGGGCCTACGTGAAGTTTCTGGTGACGCAGCAATAGCTGCCGGCTGACGGGTCAACGTGTAGCGGCAAGGCATCCCATGGCGCGGCTTTGGTGGCCAGTGCCCGCCTCTCCGCGGCTCCGCTCCGCCTCCGCGCGGGTGCGGATCGAATGCTTCATTCCGACCTGGCCGAGCCGCAGCACCGACCCGACGGGAAGGATCGTCGTTCGCCTGATCCTGACTTCGTCGACATAGCTGCCGTTGGTCGAATTCAGGTCGGTGACGAGCAGCTCATCATTGGCAAGGCCGATCATGCAATGCTCGCGCGAGATGCTTTTGTGCGAGAGGATGACCTCAGCGGGCGCGGCACGTCCGACATGGACACCCGACTGGTCGATCACGAGCAGCTTTCCGCCAAGCTCGCCGTCCTCGATCTCCAGGCAATGCACTTCGCCCTGCGGGTCGGCTTCCGGCGCGGGCTGGAGCGCGGACACGGGGGCGGCGCGCTCGGCGGCGACGATGACCTCGTCGCTTCCGGGCCGCAGCGGGCGGCGAGCGGAGACGGGTGCCATCGCCTCCAATTTTTTCACGGCGGCCGGATGCGAGTGGGCCGGCCGGCGATGCGTGTCGGGGGCGCCAGCGGCTTCGGCGCCCCGGACCAGCCGATGAAGATCGTGAACGAACGTCTGCCAGCGGTCATCGGAGCGGTCACCGCTCCAGTCGCAAAGCTCGGCCGCATGAGTCAGCTCGAAGATGATCGGACGGTCGCATGGCTCGATGATGGCCGGCGCAAGCTTGTTGCGCCGGTCGGCCAGCGTCGCCTCGGCGCGGACCCAGCGCGAGGCGACCGAACGCGGCGACCACAGCACGATCACGGCTTCCGCATCGCGGAGCCTCTTCTCGATCACTTCGTCGAATGTCTCGCCCGAATGAAGCGAGGCGTCCCACCAGACGGTGAAGCCTTCCTCGATCAGGCACTCGGCGAAGATGCGCGCGACGGGCCGGTCCTGGCGCGCATAGGACAGGAAGATGTCGGTTTCGGCCACTTCACCCCCGCTCAGATCCGTCAAGGACATCGCTCACATGCGCGGTAATGCAACTCGCGCCAAAAGAGGGCGCGCTAATCTCCGCGACTCGCGCCCAGTGAAAGTTAATTTCGGTTAACCATAGCGCATTGTCGAGCGTGAATCGAGGTCAGGGTCCCGCTTTGGCACGGGAAAGCGGGATTCTGACGGATGCGTTTCAATTTGCTATGGTCGCGCCAGCAAGAGGGGGAAGTACATGAAATGGCGTCTGCTCGCGGCCTCGGCCGCTCTGGTTTTGGCTTCGAACGCATTCGCCGCGCCAGTTCTCGCGCCGCCGGCCGAGCCGGGACCCGACGTGAAGCCCTTCGTCCATGTTCCCGCCGGACAGACGGCGATCACGCATTTGCGAATCATCGACGGAACCGGGGCGGCTCCGATGGAGGACATGACGCTGCTCATCGACGGCGCGAAGATTGCCGCGGTGCAACCGGCGGGTGCGGCGATTCCGGCGGGCTATCAAGTGATCGACGGAACCGGGGAGACGGCGCTTCCCGGCATCGTCGGCATGCACAACCACATGTTCTACATCGCGCGGCCGAACCTCGACGCGTCGGGTCATTCGGACGATCCGCTGGTCGTCCCGCAAATGACGTTCAGCGCGCCGCGGCTCTATCTCGCCAATGGCGTGACGACGATGCGGACGACGGGCAGCGTCGAACCCTACGCCGACCTTAACGTCAAAACGCGGATCGATTCCGGGCAGATGGCGGGCCCGCACATGGACGTCACCGCTCCCTATCTGGAAGGCGCGGGCAGCTATTTCATCCAGATGCATCAGCTGAAGGGCCCGGACGACGCGCGGCGCACCGTCGCTTATTGGGCGGACGAGGGCGCGACCTCATTCAAGGCGTACATGAACATCACGCGCGCGGAATTGAAAGCCGCGATCGACGAGGCGCACCGCCGTGGGCTCAAAGTTACCGGCCATTTGTGCTCGGTCACCTATCCCGAAGCGGCCGAGCTCGGGATCGACGACCTGGAGCACGGATTTTTCGTCAACACGC
This sequence comes from Sphingomicrobium sp., assembly GCA_035701045.1. Lineage (GTDB taxonomy): Bacteria > Pseudomonadota > Alphaproteobacteria > Sphingomonadales > Sphingomonadaceae > Sphingomicrobium. Next base: position 10,324 of record DASSOB010000014.1, read on the forward strand.
AGCTCGATCCGGGCAAGCAGCCGGACAAATGCTCGGACGGGCAGGGGACCCCGACGCTTCTGGCGATGAAGCCGGGGAGCCCGGAGGCGAACGCGCTCATCAAGCTGCTGGTCGACCGCCATGTCGCGGTCACCTCGACGCTGCCGGTCTTCGAACAGAGCCTGGCACTGCACGCGCCGCTCAATCCGAGGGCGATGGCGGTGCTGACGCCGCAGGCGCGGACCGATTACCTTTATCTGCGCAACCTCTCGGCGACGCGCGGCTCCACTCCGCGCGGGCAGGCGTTCGCCCAGGCGTACAGGAACGATCTCGGGCTGGAGCAGCAGTTCGTCGCGGCCGGCGGGCTGTTGCTCGCGGGACCGGATCCGACCGGCAACGGCGGAGTCATCCCGGGCTTCGGCGACCTCCGCGAAATCGAGCAGCTGGTGGAAACGGGCTTCAAGCCGGTCGAAGCGGTGAAAATCGCGACTCTCAACGGCGCGACCTATCTCGGCCTTGCCGACCGCATCGGCTCGATCGCCGCCGGCAAGAACGCCGACCTGTTCATCGTCAAGGGCAATCCCGCAGCGACGATCGGTGACGTCGAGAATGTCGTCACCGTGTTCAAGGACGGCGTCGGATACGACAGCGCTAAGCTGCTGGAGAGCGTGAAGGGACGCTACGGCGAGTATTGAAGAGGCCGCACGCCGCTTGGCCGGGTGCGCGCGGCGAACACAGGCTCGCTGGACGCAACCGAGCAGGCAGCCTTTAGCGCGGCCGCCGAAATCAGACTCTCATGGCAACCTGCCGAGCCTTATTTGCACTTGATGAAGTGGCCCTTGGAGTCGCGGCAAACCTTCGGCTTTGCGGGGCATTTGATGAACTTGCCCTTCTTGTCCTTGCAGGGAGCAGCGGCAAGCGTGGGCACCGCGCTCGCCAGAAGGCTGAGCGCGGACAGTGCGAGCAGAACGTTCTTCATTGTTTCCTCCCTCGGCATGGGAACCTCGGAGAATAGACTCCACGCACGAACATCCGCTGTCAGAAACATTAAATTGGATGTGGGGATCGCTTAGACCCGCGGCCGTGTCGGCATTCCACTGTCTAGCAGTGCAACAACGCCTATCGGCGAGAGCGCTTGTAGAGCTTCACCACCTCGTCGACGGGAAGCGCGTCAACGTGGTGGCCGTTGCCGTCCACGGGGGTCGCGGCGAACATCGAGTTGATCGCCGCTTCTTCCGCGGCCTCGACGGCGGCTTCGAACAGGGGCGACATCTGGTCGTTTGGAAGGTCGACGATCGCGCTCGGATGCGCGCGGCGCTCGGGGGTGCGGCGCACGTCGAGGCTGGTGGAGAAAGCGATCGCATACTCACCGGAGCCGTTGGTCATTGGCGAGCCGGTTCGCGCGATGCCCAGGAGGCCACGATGGGCAAGGCGCTCGAGGTTGCGGTCGGAGAGCGGAGCGTCGGTGGCGATGACGACGATGCAGGAGCCGTCGGCGCTCGCTTTCGATAGCTCGTCCTTCAGGAAATATTGCCCGAGCGCCTGGCCGACGGGCACGCCCGCGACCTGGAGGACGCCGCCGTAGTTGGTTTGCACGAGCACGCCGACCGTCCAGCCTCCCAGGCTCGCGGGGAGCTTGCGCGAGCTGGTGCCGATGCCGCCCTTCCAGCCGAAGGCGACGGTGCCGGTGCCGGCGCCAACCGCGCCTTCCTGAACCGGCCCTTCGTGCGCGGATTCGATTGCAGTGACCGCGTCGGCCGGGCGGACGCGCCGCGCGCGGATGTCGCTCAGATAGCCGTCGTTGGTCTCGCCCACGACCGCGTTGACGGAGCGCACTTCCTCATTGCCCGGCTGTTTCAGTGTCCATTCGATCGTCCCGGCCGCGGCCTCAGGTACGTTCAACGTGTTGGTGAGTACGATCGGGGTTTCGATCTCGCCCAATTCCTTGATCTGGGTCGAGCCCATGAATTTGCCGTACGCATTGCCGACCGCGAAGCCGGCCGGGACCTTGTCCTGATAGAGGTTGCCGCCGTGCGGCAGGATCGCGGTCACGCCGGTGTGAATCGAGGTTCCTTCGTTGATCGTCACCTGCCCGACGCGAACGCCGGCGACGTCCGTAATGGCGTTCAACGGTCCTGTTGGAAGGATTCCGAACGTGATCCCTGCCTCTCGGGCGCGCGGGCGATGGTCGGCGGCGTGGGCTGACGTGGTCATGAGCAGCAGGCTCGCAAGAAGAAGCGTGGTTCGCATCACACCGTCATCGCGGGAGTGGGCACGGCAGGCAAGACACCGCCGCTAACCAATTCACTTGCAGCGGATTGAGCCGCGTGCGATTTTCTGCCCGCTTCGCCGCCGAGTCTCGCGGCGGGCGCGTGCAGCAGGGGGAAGCTGTACATGGGCAACGGGGCGGACGGACGCCGGGCAGGCGTCCGATGATCTTCAATTCGCTGACCTTCCTGGTCTTTTTCGCGATCGTGCTGGCGGCGCACAACGCGCCGTTCTTTTCGTGGCGGCAGAAGAAGATCAACCTGCTGATCGCGTCGTACCTTTTCTACGCGGCGTGGAACCCGCCGTTCGTCGCTTTGCTGTGGATTTCGACCGTGGTCGACTGGTGGGCGGCGCAGTGGATGGTGCGAGCAAAACGTGAGCGAACGCGCAGATTGTGGATGCTGACCAGCGTCGTCGTGAACCTCGGGATGCTCGGCTATTTCAAATATGGCGGGTTCCTGATGGACAATTTCGTGGCGATCGCGGGATCGCTCGGGATCGTCTATCACCCGCCGGGCTGGGACATCGTTCTTCCGGTCGGCATCAGCTTCTACACGTTCGCAACCTTGTCCTATACGCTCGACGTGTACCTCCGGCGGTCGGCGCCGGCGGGAAGCTTCCTCAATTACGCGCTGTTCGTGACCTTCTTCCCGCACCTGGTTGCCGGGCCGATCATGCGCCCGACGGAGCTCGTTCCCCAGTTCGACGAGCCGCGGCGGGCGAACGCGAACCAGATGTTCTTCGGGTTCGCGCTGCTGACTCTCGGATTGTTCCAGAAGGTGGTGCTCGCTGACGGCTTCCTCTCGCCGGTCGTGGAGGCGGTTTACGACCAGCATGACAAGGCGCCGGGAATGCTCGACTCGTGGGTCGCGACACTGGCGTTCGCGGGGCAGATTTTTTGCGATTTCGCGGGTTATTCGACCTCGGCGATCGGGGTCGCCTTGTGCCTCGGCTTCGCCATGCCGGACAATTTCCGGTTTCCGTATGGCGCGGTGGGTTTTTCGGATTTCTGGCGGCGATGGCACATCACCTTGTCGAGCTGGCTCCGCGATTATCTCTACATTCCGCTCGGCGGGAACCGGCACGGACCGGCGCGGACCTATGCGGCGCTGATGGGAACGATGTTGCTAGGCGGCCTGTGGCACGGCGCAAACTGGACCTTCGTCGTCTGGGGCGGGCTGCACGGACTCTATCTGTCGGCCGAGCGGTGGCTGAAGGCACGCTTCAAGGGCTTCACGCCCGGGCGCCTTACGCTAGTCGGCCTCGCGCTTCTGACCTTCCTCCTGGTCAACATCACCTGGGTGTTCTTCCGCGCGAAGACGTTCGCCGACGCGGGCGTGGTGCTGGCCGGGATGAGCGGCATGGCGAACCATCCGGCGCCGCTGATCGCCGCCGGGCCGATGATCATCGCCATGGTCATCGTCTCGGCGATCTTCGGGACCCATCTCGCGATGCGGAACACGACGCTCGAGGCGGTGATGGAGCGAACTCCGGCGATCGCCATCGCGAGCATCTGGACGATCCTGCTGTTCGCGGTGATCGTCGAGCAGGGGCAGGGCAATGCCTTCATCTATTTCGCATTCTGACGCGCACAAAGCCGAGCTGCGCGGAGTCCGCGAAGGCGCGCTCCCCGCGGGTTTGAGGCAGACCGCGGCCAATCGCCCGGGACAGGCGCAGCCGGTGCCGACGCGCGACATCCCCCTTCAGCCCTGGGCGCGGATGGGCGCGGCCGTGTTCGTCGCCGTCGCGCTGCTGTTGTCGGTCTGGGAATATGAAGCGCGCACGTGGATCGGGCTTCGCGCGGGCGACATCGACGACAGCCCGCAATCCTGGGCGGAGCAGCGCCGCCTTGCGGACGCCGCGCCCGTGACCATCGTCGGCGACAGCCGGATCCTGTTCGACACCGACCTCGACCGGTTCCAGCAACTGACCGGAGTCCGGCCGATCCAGACCGCGATCGTCGGGACCAACGCCCGCGCGTTGCTCCTAAGCTATGCCAACGACCCGAATTTCCACGGCCTGCTGATCCTCGGCCTCGCCGATCTCAGTTACTTCCGCCCGGCGGGCGTCGGTCTCGGTGGCGGCTATCTCAAGAGCTTCGAGAAGAACGGCAAGCCGTCGCAACTGACGGGCCTGTGGATCGATCGTTTCCTGCAGCGCCACCTGGCCTTCATGGATGCAGACTATCGCCTGAGCCGCTGGGCGCCGCGGTTCGACCATACGATGCGCAAGGGGGCTTATAGTCCTTACGAAGACGTCTGGAAGATCTCCGAGACGTTCGACGACCGACAATATTTCATGTGGGACCGGATCGAGAAGGACGCATATCTGCGGGGTCACGCGCGCTATGCGTGGAACCTGTTCAAGGGACCGCCTCTGCCGCCGTTTATCGCACGCGCGGTGATCGCCCGGAGCGCCGAGGCGGTTCGGCGAATCCGCGCAAGAGGCGGGGACGTGATTTTCATTCGCCCGCCGTCCGCGCCGGAGCTTCGCTCGATCGAAGAGAAAAGGCTGCCCAAGGCGAAAGGGTGGGACCAGCTGCTGGCGGTCAGCCGCGCCAAGGGCATCCACGCCGATGACCTTCCGCAAGCGCAAGGGCTCGTGATTCCCGAATGGTCGCACCTCAGCCGCAAATGCGCGACGGTGTTCACCGACGCTTACGTGCGGCGGCTGACCGAGCTGACTCCGCGCCTGAAGCTGCGCGCGGACGCGCCGCCGCCGCTCAGCCGCGCGGATTGCATTCCGAAGCAGATCGCGATGGCGGGAAAGATGGGATAGGCCGCGACGGCAATGCCTTGCCGGGGGCAGGCGCCGTCGCTAAGTCGCTCAGCCCACGCACCCGTAGCTCAGCTGGATAGAGCGTTGCCCTCCGAAGGCAAAGGCCACAGGTTCGAATCCTGTCGGGTGCGCCATAAAATCAATGACTTGGCATAGCTCGGCGCCGGCCGGCACGGAAAGCATTGGATGATGAAGGCAATCGTCGTGACGGACCAGGCCGCGGGAACGGCCGGGATGAAACTGGTCGAGCGGCCCGAGCCGCAGGCGGCGATCAACGACGTCATCGTTCAAGTTCATGCGTCGGGATTCGTCGGAACCGAATTGACGTGGCCCTCGACCTGGACCGATCGCCTCGACCGCGACCGGACACCGACAATTCCCGGGCATGAGCTGGCCGGCGTGGTCACCGCGCTCGGCTATGGCACGACGGGGCTGTCGGTCGGGCAAAGGGTGTTCGGCCTCGCCGACTGGTATCGGGACGGCACGTTGGCGGAGCAGATCGCCATCGAGGCACGTAGCCTAGCCCCGCTGCCGGGCGACGTCGACTTCACCGTGGGCGCGAGCCTGCCGATCTCGGGCCTGACCGCATGGCAGGGATTGTTCGAGCACGGCCGCCTTCGGACAGGCCAGAGCGTCATCGCGCACGGTGCGGCTGGCGCGGTCGGTTCGATGGTGACGCAGCTGGCGAAGGAGGCGGGCGCCCATGTCATCGGCACGGGGCGCGCCGCCGACCGGCAGAAGGCGCTCGACTTCGGCGCGAACGAGTTCGTCGATCTCGAGAATGACGTCCTCGAAGACGTCGGCGGCGTCGATCTGGTGTTCGATCTCATCGGCGGCGACATCGGGAAAAGGTCCGCGCGCCTGGTTCGAGCCGGAGGGACTTTGGTGTCGATCGTCGGTCCAGTGGAAGAGCGTCCTGCCAATGGGCTAGCAATTGACTTCGTTGTCGAGTCCGACCGGGCCCAGCTGGGCGAGATCGTCCAGCGCGTGCGGGACGGACGGCTCAGGACGAACATCGGCACCGTCGCGCGCCTCGACGATGCCGTCGCGGCCTTCAACCCGACCGAGCGACGGTCGGGGAAGACGATCATTCGCGTTCGCTAATCCTGGCGTTGAACCTCGCGATAACGGAAGCAGTCGACCAGATGGTCGTTGACCATCCCGACCGCCTGCATGTGCGCGTAGATGATGGTCGAGCCGACGAAGCCGAAGCCGCGGCTTTTCAAGTCCTTGCTGAAGGCGTCGGACTCGGCTGAAGTGGCCGGGACTTCGGTCGTCGACGTCCAGCGGTTCACCTTCGGCTGGCCGTCGACGAAGCGCCAGCAATAGTCATCGAAGCTGCCGAATTCCTGCCTGATCGCGAGGAACGCGCGGGCGTTGCGCACCGTGGCCTCGATTTTCTGCCGATTGCGGATGATCGACGCGTCCAGCAGCAACTTCTCCACGCGCTCGCCGGTGAAGCGCGCGACTTTTTCCGGATCGAAGTCCGCGAAAGCGGCGCGATAGCCTTCGCGCCTCTTGAGGATGGTCGACCAGCTGAGGCCCGCCTGCGCACCTTCGAGGACGAGGAATTCGAAATGCTTGCGGTCGTCGTGGACGGGTAGGCCCCATTCCCGGTCGTGATATTCGACCATCAGGAGATCCTCGGGTTTCACCCAGGCGCATCGGTTCGTCATTCGGTTCTCCCGATGAATTCGCGCAGTGCGGCGTGAAGCCGATCGCGCGCGGAGCCGACGATCATCCCGACATGGCCCGAGGCGATCCCGATCGTCTCGCCCCTCGGCGCCGTTGACGCGGGTGCAATGCGGTCGTGCGCGGCGGTGACGTGGAGCGCGGGGATGGAGAGTCGGTCGCTCATTTGGCGGCCGCCGGCGCGCCACTCGCCGGAACCCGGAAGATCGCGGGCGAACAAATCCTCGATCAGCTCCTTCGCCGCCGGATAGGGCAGGGGCTCGCCCTCGTTCGCCCATTCCTCCAATTCGACGAATCGGCGCGTGTCGGCGCTTGCTGGATCGGCCCTACCGAAGTCAGCGAATTTCCTGACCGTCCGCTCTGGATCGAGCGACCAGAAGGCCGCCTGGAGCACTTCCATCGGCAGGGCCCCGAGCTGGCGCGCGGCGGGTTCGGCATGACTCCACATGCCGGCGAGCGCGCCACGCGACCTTTCCGGGTAGCGAGCGAAATTCCACGGCGCGGCGAGCGTCGCCAGGCGCTCGACCTCGATCAGGTTCGCCGCCGCGATCGCCATCGTGCCGCCGAGGCAATAGCCGATGAGCGCCGCCGGCTCGCCGATGCTGCGCAGCAAAGGGAGCAGCAATTCCGTGACGTGGCCGGCGACATCGACTCCCTTGCGCGGCTCCGCTTCGCCCCAGTCGAGCAGCAGTGAGCGCCGGCCCATGCGCGACATGGCGGCGGCCAGCGATACCTGCGCGTCGAGGTCGAGGATTCGTGGTGGATTGATCAGCGACGGTATGAGGATCGCCGGGCGTCCATCGCCGCCATAATCCCGCAGCGACGTGCCGCCGGCTCGCGCGATCTCCGGCTTCGGCGTTGGACGATCCTTGCGCGGCGCACGCTCGTACGCACGCAGCCCTTCCAGCGCATCTCGCGCCAGCTCTGGATCGCGCTGAGCAATCTCGCGCACGAGCTCGAGGAACAGCGGCAGCGGACGCGGTGCGCGTTCATGTTGCAGCGCACTATCGTCCGGTAGTAGGGACATGGCGCGACTTTGGGAGTTCCGAATGGCCAAGTCCACCGGCAAGGTGACGATCAAGAAATACGCCAACCGGCGTCTCTACGACACGGAAAGCTCGACCTACATCACGCTCGACCGGCTGGCGCAGATGGTGCGCGAGGGCCGCGAGTTCGAAGTGGTCGATGCCAAGTCCGGCGAAGACATCACGCGCCAGGTTCTGACCCAAATCATCGTCGAGGAGGAATCGCGCGGCTCGACGATGCTTCCGATCAATTTCCTGAAGCAGCTGATCGGCCTGTACGGTAATTCGATGCAGAATTTCGTCCCGCAATATCTCGAAGCCGCGATGGACGCGTTTCAGCGCAACCAGAGCGCCGTCAAGGACGCGTTCGGCAGCAACATGTTCGCCGATCTCGCCAAGCGCAACATGGCGATGTTCGAGGATGCCGCCCAGGCATTCGCCGGCAAGCCCAAAGCGGACGCCAAACCGGCGAGCAGCGATGTCGAGCAACTGAAGGCCGAGCTTGCCGCGCTCCAGGCCAAAGTCGATCGCCTGAGCCGCTGACCGTCATGCGATTTTCGATTGTTGCAGCGTTCGCGCTGATCGCCGCTTCTTCGGTTCATGCACAGACCGCCGCACCCGTGACCGCACCCTCGACCGCGCCGATGCCGGATCTCCGGTACGCCTCGCCGGTTCCGGGCGACTGGTCCTATTCTGGGGCTGCAGGCGGCACGCAAGCGGCGTTCCGCGACGCCGCGACGCGCCGGGCGCAGCTGACGATCCGCTGCACGCTCGCGGGGCGGCTCGTGACCATCTCGAAGCCGTCGGCGGCGGCCGTGCCGTTCCTGCTCGTCTGGACGAGCTCGAGCAGCAAGAGCTTCGCCGCGACGTTCGATCCGGCTACGGCGCAAGTGAGCGCGACGGTTCAGTCGAACAACGACATCCTCGACGCGATGGCCTTCAGCCGCGGACGCTTCGCGATCAGTGTGGAAGGCGCGCCGCCGCTCGTGCTGCCCTCTCAGCCGGAAGTCGCGCGGGTGGTGGAGGATTGCCGCGGCTGATCCGCGGATTCAGTCAGTTGAGATTCGGTATCTCGGGGCCATGGCCGCGGTCAGCTCCTCGTTGACGCAAGTGGCAAAACTCATATATGTGTCTATGTGTTTATACGTTTGAACGCATAGGTGGCGTCATGCATGACCTTGCCCGCTGGAGCCTCAAGGTGTCGCGCGAGACCGACATTGCCCTGCGTACGCTGCTGGCGACACGCGGCGGGCGCAAAGGCGATCTTTCGCGCTTCGTTGAGGAGGCGGTGAACCGCGCGGTGCTCCGTGAAACGGTTCGCGACGTGCGCGAACGCAATGCCGATGCCGATCCAGCGGAGATCGAGCGGATCGTCGACGCAGAGCTTGGCGCCGTGCGACGCGCAGTCTGGGCAGAGCATCGCGCCTGATCGCGCGTGCGCGCCATTCTCGACACCAATGTGCTGTTGAGCGGCCTGATTTCGCCGGCGGGCATTCCCGCGACGCTGATCGATGCCTGGCTCGACGATCGCTTCACGCTCATCAGTCACGCGCTGCAACTCGACGAACTGCGCGACGTCAGCCGCCGCGACAAGATCCGGATACTGATCCGGCCCTCCGAGGCCGGACGCCTCATCAACCGGATCGCGGCCGTCGCCGAGATGCCGGAGCGAATTCCCGCCATCCAGCGCTCACCCGATCCACGCGACGATTTTCTGCTCGGCCTATGCGAGGCGGGTAAGGCCGATTGGCTCGTCACCGGCGACAAGGCCGATCTGCTCGATCTTGGCCGGCATGGGGTTACGCGGATCGTTACCGCGTCCGCCTTCGCCCTACAGCTCCAGGGACGCAGGTGAACGCTGGGACGTTGAGTTCCAGGGTTGGGCTCTGGGATTTCCGGGAATGCCGTCGTCATGACTCCGATGTTCGGAGCTCGGCAAGCGCAAGATGATTGCCGAATGTTCACATGATTACAAGTCTTGCGTTCCACCTCACAAAGAATCATGTTCGTAGCCGGCTTCAACGCAGCGAAAGGAGGTGATCCGATGTCTCATGGTTCAGCAGGGAGGTCGGAGAGGGGTGTTCGTAAGCCCTAGATGCTGACGAACGGCCACACCTTCGGCCGCTGACCATGTCGAAGGGCATCGCTGCATATGCGGCGGTGCCCTTTAACATGTCTGCCCCGCAGACATGTGCGGGCATCGCCTTTAACATATTCGGGATCGGCGCATGCCGCAGAGAATCCTGTCCCCATTTCGTTCGGGAAGCGTTACAGCCGTAGAAATCCGATCCGCGATGGAGGGAATGAAGCGATGGCCAAATCCGCACGCAAGACTTCGAAATCCTCTTCCACATCCAGTTCAAGTTCAAAGAAGACAACGGTCGACAAGATCGCCAAGGCAGCGATGAGCAAGGAAATGCTCGCCGCTGGACTGACGGCGGCCGCGGCGGCAATCGCCGCGAGCCCGGCTGCCCGCCGCAAGATTCGCGATGCGGGACTCGACGCCGCGGACACCGCGCAGCAGGCCGCGAACAGCGTTGCCGCGAGCGCAACCAAACTCGGCGCGCTGATCGCCGAAGCGGTCGCCGAGGCGGCGCAGCGAGTGATGTCCGGCAAATGGTCCGTGGAAGGCTCCGCTTCCACGTCGTCGTCGGGCGGAAGCGCCGCTTCCAAGCCGGCGCGCAAGACAAGCGCCAAACGCAAGACAAGCGCGCGCAAGACTGCAGCGAAGAAACCGGCGGCGAAACGCACCACGCGCGCGAAAGCCTCGAAGCCGGCCGCGACGCGATCGTCGGCAGCACGCAAGTCGCCAGCCAAACGCGCCGCTCCCAAGCGCAGCTCGGCAAAAAGCGGAACGAAGTCCAGGCCGCGCGGCAAGAAAAGCTAGGCCGCGCGTTCCTCGAATTGGAGGCGCGCCAGGCGCGCATAGAGGCCGCCGTGCGCGCTCAGAGTCGCGTGCGTGCCTTCCTCGACGATTTGTCCCTGATCCATGACGACGATTCGGTCGGCGGCGCGGACGGTCGCGAGGCGATGCGCGATGACGATTGTCGTCCGGTGCTCCATCAGCCGGTCGAGCGCGTCCTGCACGAGGCGTTCGCTTTCCGCGTCGAGCGCAGACGTCGCCTCGTCGAGCAGGAGTAGAGGCGCGTCGCGAAGCAGCGCGCGCGCAATCGCGACGCGCTGGCGCTGGCCGCCCGAGAGCCGCGCGCCGCCTTCGCCCATGTAGGTGTCGAGACCATCCGGAAGCATGCGCAGGAACTCCTCCGCATTGGCGTCGCGCGAGGCCTGCCACAGCTGGTCCTCGCTCGCATCCCAATTGCCGTAGCGCAGATTGTCGCGCGCGCTCGCGGCGAAGATCACCGTATCTTGCGGGACCATGGCAATTCGTTCGCGAATGTCAGCGGGATCGGCGTCGCGCAAATCGACTCCGTCGAGCAAGATGCGTCCGTGCTGCGGATCGTAGAAACGCTCGGCGAGCTGAAAGATGGTGGTCTTTCCCGCGCCCGACGGTCCGACGACCGCCAGCCGTTCGCGCGGCTGGACGGTAAGGCTGAAATCATTGAGCGCCGAGGTTTCGGGTCGCGTTGGATAATGGAAGGTGACCTGCTCGAAGGCGAGCTCGCCGCGCGGCGGATCGGGCAGTTTCGCCGGTTGGGCGGGCGCGCGAATGTCCGGTTCGGCATGAAGCAGCTCGCCCAGGCGCTCGGAGGCTCCGGCAGCGCGGAGCAGGTCGCCATAAACCTCTGATAAATTGCCGAACGCGCCGGCGAGCAGTCCGCCGTACAGCACGAATGCGGCGATCGTGCCGCCCGTCATGCGCCCCGCCGCGACCTCGACCGCGCCCATCCAGATGACCGCTGTGATTGCGCCGAAGATCAGGAAAATGACGATCGCCGTCATGATCGCCCGCACAAATATCCGCCGCTTGGCCGTGGCGAAGACGCGCTCCACGGCGTCCGTGAACCGCGAGGCTTCGCGGCCCTGCTGGTTGAACGCCTGAACGATCTTCATCGCGCCGAGCACCTCGCTGGTGACGGTGCCGACGTCGGCGATGCGATCCTGGCTGTGAGTCGAAATCGCGCGGACTCGCCGGCCGAGGATCGCGGCCGGAAAAACGACCAACACCGCACCGAGGAGAATCAGCAGCGCGAGCTTCGCCGCCAGCGCGAAGAGAATGACGATGCAGGCGATGCCGAGGATCAAATTGCGCAGCGCGACGGAAATGGTCGTGCCGACGACCTGCTCGATGATCGTCGTGTCGACCGTCACCCGCGAGGTGATCTCGGCCGGGCGATTTTCCTCGAAGAATCCGGGTGACAGGCGCAGCAGGTTGCGATGCACGGCAAGACGGATGTCGGCGACAGTGCGCTCCCCGATCCAGGAAACGAAGAAGTAGCGGACGGCGGTCGCGAGTGAGAGGACCCCGACGAGCAGCAGCAGATATTCGAACCAGCGCGCGATGTCCTGGGTGGTGCCGGCCCCCTGCGCGAAGCCTTTGTCGATGATCAGTTTGAAGGCGTAGGGGACGCCCGACGTCGCGCCCGCCGCGAACAGCAACGCGAGCGCTGCGATGGCGATGTGGCCCGGGTAGCGGAGCGCGAAGCCCCAGACCATCCGGAGGTTGCGGATCGAGCGGCCTTTGGGGCGGTTTGCTGGGGGGATGGCCATGCCCGCCCACTACAGTTTGTCGCAGCGCTCGCCAAATCCTCCGCCGAGCGGAAAAGGCGCCGGCCCGGCCGCCCCTGCGCCTCTCAATTTACCTGAACAGCAACCACAGCACGATGATCACCACGATCAGAAGCAGGAGCCAGAGCCACCAGCGGCTCCCCGTTTGGGAAGAGGTAGCGGCGAATTGAACGGGATCGCCGCTCGAAGGCTGAGCGCCGCCGGTCGAATCGCCGTCGCCTGGCTTGGAGCCGAACGTCGACGGTTGAGCGGTGCCCGCCCCGAACGAGGCTCCCGCCGCCGCCGCTGGTCGGGCTTGCGGCTGGAAACCCTCGGCGGATTGCTGTTGTGCCTCAGGTTCAGCTTGGCGTGCAGCGGCCGGTTCGTCATTCGCGGCGCGTTCACGGCCTGCCGACGCCGATGCGGTTGCCTTGGGTGCAGCGGATTTCGATGTTTTGAGGAAGTCGTCCAGCCTGCCGAAGCGGTCGGCGAGCAGGTAGTAGACCGTGACGCGATTCTTCGTCCGGTCCCCCTTCATCCGCTCTCCGACCGCAGCGATCGCTTCGTCCAGGGCCGAATCCGGATCGCTCAGCGCCAGCTTCTTCTTGAGGAAATTCTCACGGACGCGCGCCGTCTCCTCCGGGCTTGAGAAGGACACCAAAGCGGAATCCCTCTTGCGAAGCGCGATTCCGCAATAACGGACAATTCCGGCGACATGATCCGGGTCCGCTCCGGCCGCGTATTTCCGGACGTCCGCAAACCAATCCTCGGCCATGAGTCAGCCCTCCTGCTCATTCCTGATGGAACCTGATGGAACCGTCGAATTCGAGCCCCTCTAGTCGACGATGAAGGTCAGCTTGAGCCGCACCCGCCATTCGGCGGGCTTGCCGTCGCGAACGATGACGTTCGCGTCCTTGATCCAGGCGGTTTCGATCCCTTTCACCGTCTCGCCGGCCTTGGCGATCCCGCCGCGCACGGCATCCTCGATCCCGCTTGCCGAGCTCGAGGTGATCTCGATTGTCTTGGCGATGCTCATTGCCGCGTCTCCTATTCGCGAAGGAAGGAAGAGAGACCGCCGAGCGGATTGCCTCCGCCGCTTTGTCCGAGAAGCGATGCGATCTTGCCGAGCGCTTCCTCGCCACCGAGATGCTGCATGATTTCCTGGAGCTTGCCCGGCTCAATTCCGGTCTGACCGGAAGCCGTCTGGACCGTGTCGGTCGGCTCGTGGTGCGCGGCGCCGAGCGCCGCAACGGCGGATTCGACCTTGTCGGCCGGCAGGCCGACGCGCTCCGCGATCTGCTGAATGTCGACGGCGCCAACCGCCTGTTTGAGAAGTCCATCAAGAATAGACATGATCCCGCTCCTTTTTTTCAACGTGCAACGGCAATAAAATCGGTTCATCGGCGGATTCGTTCCCGCCCTGATCGGCTTTTTCAAAAGGCCCGGGACGCGAAGGATTTCTTTTGCACCGCAGCATGGGGTTGCCAGCGGCGCGAAGTCGGGCCACATTTCCAGTTTCCACGAGGCAAAAGATGAGGTTCGATGCTTTACGACGCCTATGAAGTGCAGCGTTCGCTTCTCGCAGGTGCGAGCAAGCTTGCAGGTCTGGGCGCCGGATGGCTTCACAATCCCGCAAATCCCTGGGGCTACAGCGCGATGGGACCGCTGGTCGCCGCCGCTCTCCAGGTCTTTTCAGATGCCGCCGCGCCGCACGGCAAGCCCCGGTTCGGAATCGATTCCGTCAAAATCGGCCGCAAGGACGTGCGGGTCGACGAGCAGGTCCTGCTGCGCAAACCGTTCGGCCAGCTCAAGCATTTCTCGAAGGACGGAATCGACAAGGGGCCGCGCCTTCTCATCGTCGCGCCGATGTCGGGCCACTATGCGACGCTGCTGCGCGGGACAGTCGAGCGGCTGTTGCCGGGCTTCGACCTGTACATCACCGACTGGCGCGACGCGAAGTGCGTGCCGCTGTCAGACGGCCGCTTCGACCTCGACGATTACATCGAATATCTGATCGAGTTCCTGGATTTCATCGGCGAGCGAACGGGCGAGCGGCCGCATCTGCTTGCGGTATGTCAACCGGCGGTGCCTGCATTCGCAGCCACAGCGCGCATGAACGCCGACAAGGCGAAATGGCGGCCGAAAACGCTGATGATGATGGGCGGTCCGATCGACACGCGCGAATCTCCGACCGCGGTCGATACCTTGGCCACGCAGCGGCCGCTCGGCTGGTTCGAGCATAATGTGGTCGCGACCGTGCCGATGATTTTCCCGGGCGCCGGACGGAAAGTGTATCCGGGCTTCCTTCAGCTCGCCGGCTTCATGACGATGAACCTCGGCTCGCACCTCATCAGCCACTGGGAGATGTTCAAGCATCTCGTCGTCGGCGACGAGGAGGGGGCGGCGGCGACGCAGAAATTCTACGACGAATATCTCTCGGTCTGCGACATGACGGCGGAATTCTACCTGCAGACCGTCGACGTCGTCTTCCAGCGGCATTTGCTGCCGAAGGGCGAGATGACGCACCGCGGACGGCGGGTCGATCCCGCGACCATCCGCGATACGGCGCTGCTCGCGATCGAGGGCGAACGCGACGATATTTCGGGGATCGGGCAGACGAAGGCCGCGCTCGACATCGCGACCGGGCTGCCGAAGGCGAAAAAGCAATATTATTTCGCCGAGGACGTCGGCCATTACGGGATCTTCAACGGCCGCAAATGGCGGGAGAAGATCGCGCCCGTAGTCGAGAAGTTCGTCAGAGCGAACGACTAGCTACAGCCGCTCCATTCGAAGCCAGCGCGGATCGCCGGCCCAGGCGCGTTTCAGCGCCGCGTCGGCGGCCTCGGCCTCGGCTTTCAGCCCGGTCGCCCGGTTGGTCGCGGCCAGCCCGTACAGCACCCAGCCGTTGTTCGGCGACTGCTCAAGCGCTTTCGTGAAGGCCTCGCGCGCCTCGGCGTACTTGCCCGCCTTGTAGAGCGCGGCGCCGAGTGACTGCTGAACCGGATAATACCAGAAGGGTGGTTCCATGTAGGGGATCTTAGCCTCCTGGGCCGCGGCGTCGCCGTAAAGGCGAACCGCATCGTCATAGCGACCGCCGAACATTGCGAACCGGCCCCGCGCCACCGTTTCCGCAAGCTGCAGCAGCTGCGGCGCCGGCACGCCCTGGTCGATCATCGCCTTGAAATCGCCATGCTCGCGAAGCCGCGCGAGCTGCCCGATCTCCCGATCGAACCCGGCCCGGTTACGCTGCAGCGCATAGGCGGTCGCCCGCGCATAATGCCGCATCCCAACGATATAAGGCATGCGCGCGTCGGCCTTCGGCATCGCGAGGATCCGCGCCGGCGTTTCGAACTGCGCGGCGGCGAAATAGGGCGCGGCGTTGATCGCCTGGATCCACGCGATCTTCGCGCTGGTCCCGGGATCGAGAAGCGTTCCCAGCCTGCGCGCTTCCCGGATCGCTGTCGGCATATCCCCCGACATCTGCGCGGACGTGACGATGAAGTGCACGTTGTGCGGGTAGTAGCCGTAGCGATAGAGTCCCTTGTCGCCGCTCGCTTTCAGATAGGCCTCGTCGGCGCGCGCCGCGTCGACG
Organism: Sphingomicrobium sp.; assembly: GCA_035701045.1. Taxonomy (GTDB): domain Bacteria; phylum Pseudomonadota; class Alphaproteobacteria; order Sphingomonadales; family Sphingomonadaceae; genus Sphingomicrobium. Next base: position 26,323 of record DASSOB010000014.1, read on the forward strand.
TTGACCCGGATCGAATCCTTCCAGCGTCCGACCCGGTAATAAATGTGCGCGGGCATGTGGACGAGGTGACCTGCGGTCGGCGACAAGGGAGTTGCCAGCCGGTCGGCGGCGGCTTCGGCGCGTTTCGGGTCCGGCCCGTTCTCCATCAGGTGGATGTAGAGGTGGGCGCCCTGAGGGTGCTCTGGGTTGCGGGCGAGAACAGTCTCAACGAGGCGAACCGCCTCGCCGATTCGTGGGTTCGGTTGCTTGTCGGCGCTCCAATAGTCCCACGGCCGCGTATCCATCGCGGCCTCCGCCGCGATTAGCGCGATCGGGTCGCTCGATGGATGGGCGCCGGCGGCAGCGAGCATCGCGTCGGCATAGTCCGCGTCCAGCTTCGCTCGATCCGCGCCGAGGTCGGGCGAATAGCGTTTGACCATCGCTCCGGTCAGCGCGCGTTCCTTGGGAGTCGCCTTGATCGCCAGCCAGTCGGCGTAGCGGGCAAGGCCGACCGCGCGCGCGTTGCTCTCCGGCTCCATCGGCGCATTGATGTTGGGACCGTAGGCGAATGCCTCTCCCCAGAAGCACATCGCGCAGTTCGGATCGAGCCGCTGCGCCTCTCGGAAGGCGGCGATCGCCGCCGCATGGTTGAACCCGTAGGCGAAGCCCAGACCCTGATCGAAATAGCGCTGCGCCCGCGGGTTCGCGGTGGTGACGGGGACATGCACCTTGCCGAGCCCGTCGTAGAGCGGTGCAGCGGCGATCTCGTTCTGCTGCACGACCGCGGCCGACGCCATGATCATCGCGCGCATCGAATGGCTGCCCGGATGGCGCATCGCGTCGCCATGTAACGTGGAAAGCGGACCGGGCTGGTGCGAAAATGGCTGACCGGCGCTCATCAGTGTTCCAGCCGCCAGGATGAGCACCAACGGACGAACGATCCCGCTCATGCACCATCTCCATTCACAGAGTAGGATGATCGACCGTCTATAGCAGATTTGGCTACTGCCGTCAGGGCTCGTTCGCTCGCGCGCTCTTCATCTTCACGCCGCCGAGCATCGTCAGCGCGACGATGCTCGAGAGCGCGGCGACGGCGGCCGAAACGGTCATCGCGCTGTGAAATCCGTCGAAGAGTGCTCGGCCTTCGCTGCCGAGCACCGCGCCGAGCAGCGCGGTGGCGATGAGGCCGCCGACGCGCGCGACCGCGCTGTTGAAGCCGGACGCCATCGCGACATGCCGCTCCTCGACCGAGCCCAGCACCGAGGCAGTCAGCGGCGCGACCGCGATCGTCATGCCCGCGGCCATGACAAGGATCGCGAGGAAGGGGCCGGTCCAGTAGCTGCCATGCTCATGGATGAGCAGTGAAAGCATCAGTCCGGCGGCTACGATCAGCGGACCGACCGTGAGCGGAAGTCGCGGGCCGGACCGGGCAGCGAAGGCGCCCATCGTCGGCGAAGCGGCGGTCATGAGGACGGGCATGGGAAGCATCGCCAGGCCCGCCTCGACCGGCGAATAGCCGCCGCTGGTGATGAGCACGTAGGGGATAAGCAACATCGCCGCGCCGAATGCGCCGTAGAGTAGGAAGGTGAGCAGGTTGAGGCCAGAGAAGCAGCGGCTCCTGAACAGCTCCAGCGGCATCATCGCGCGATCCCCGCGCCGGTGCTCGTCGAAGAGGAAGGCGGCGAGGAGCAGGAGGCCGATCGCAAGCGCGGCTGCCGCCTCTCCGCCAAAGCGCCCCGACGCCGACCAAAGCGTCAAGGCATAAGTGACGCCGCCAAGTCCGCCCGTCGCGAACAGCGCGCCGGTGTAGTCGGTGCGTCCGACGTCCCTTTCGCGGCTTTCGGCGACGTAAAGCAATGCAAGCACGATCGCGCCGATCGCGAGCGGCAGGTTGATGTAGAAGATCGCCGGCCAGCCGGCCGAACTCACCAGCCAGCCGCCGATCAACGGCGCGACCGCGGCGGAAGCTGCCCCGGCCGCGGCCCAGATTCCAACCGCCCACCCGCGCTTCTCGCCGTGATAGGCCGAGTTCAGCAACGCGAGGCTGTTGGGGAGGAGCAAGGCGGCGCCGATTCCCTGCGCCGCGCGTGCGCTTAGCAATATGGGGAGGCTCGGCGACAGGGCGCAGACCAGCGACGAGATCCCGAACAGGCCCGTGCCGAGGACGAGCAACCGGCGCCGCCCGAAATGATCGCCGAGCGCGCCGCCAAGCAACAGCAGCGCGGACAAGGGCAGGAGATAGGCGTTGACCACCCACTGCACGTCCGCCGCGCCAGCCGAATAGCTTTCGCGGATCGCCGGCAGCGCGACGTTCAGCACGGACGAATCGACGAACGACAGGCTGGAGGCGAGGATGCAGGTGACGAGCGTCCAGCGCGGATGGGCTTCGCGGGACCCTTTTCCTCCTCTGTCGGCGGCTGGGCTCAATCGATCTTCTGCGCGATCGCGGCTTCCACCATCTTCCGCCAGGTCTCCGAATTGCCCGCCGCGGCCATGGCTTCGTCGGGCTCGCGTGCCGTGTGGAGAACCGCGAGCGCCTGGTTCAAATGCCGCCGCCAGGTCCGGTCGACTTCTGCGGCAGCCGACGGATCATCGCCATCGGCGTTGCTGCTGAGGGCCGCGCCGGCGAGCACCCGTGCGATCCGTTCGACCAGCGGGCAATTGGATTCGGGCATCCTTGTTCCTCCCATTTTGCCGGCTCAACCCAATTCCGAGCGATTGGGTTCAACCATGCCTAGAGAACCTCGAACAACCCGGCGGCGCCCATGCCGCCGCCGACGCACATGGTGACGACGACATACTTCGCGCCGCGGCGCTTGCCCTCGATCAGCGCGTGGCCGACCAGCCGAGCGCCTGACATGCCGTAGGGGTGGCCGATAGCGATGGCGCCGCCGTCGACGTTGAGCCGCTCCTCCGGAAGGCCGAGCTTGTCGACGCAATAGAGCACCTGGACCGCGAAGGCCTCGTTCAGCTCCCACAAGCCGATGTCGTCCATCTTCAGGCCGAAGCGGTCGAGCAGCTTGGGGACGGCGAACACGGGGCCAATACCCATTTCCTCGGGCGCGGTGCCGGCGACCGCCATACCAACATAGCGGCCGAGCGGCTCCAGCCCGCGCTTCTCCGCGAGCGACGCTTCCATGACCACGCAGGCGGACGCACCGTCGCTTAGCTGGCTGGCGTTGCCGGCGGTGATGACATTGCCCGGCCCCCGCACGGGCTCGAGCTTTTGCAGGCCTTCGAGCGTGGTATCGGGACGATTGCCTTCGTCCTTGTCCAGCGTCACTTCCTGCATTGAGACCTCGCCGGTCTCCTTGTTCTTCACGGCCATGTTCGCGGTGACCGGGATAATCTCGTCGTCGAACTTGCCGGTGCGCTGCGCCTCCGCAGTGCGCTGCTGTGAGCGGAGCGCATATTCGTCGCAGCGCTCGCGGCTGATGTCGTAGCGCTTGCCGACGATCTCGGCCGTGTCGATCATCGGCATGTAGACGCCGTTGTGCATGGAGAGGAGCTCGGGGTCGGGGCCGAGCCGCATCTCGCCGGTCTGGACCAGGCTGATGCTTTCGACTCCGCCGGCGACCACGATGTCCATGCGGTCGACGATGACCTGCTTGGCCGCCGTGGCGATCGACATCATGCCCGACGAGCATTGGCGGTCGATCGACATTCCGGCGACCGTCACCGGGAGCCCGGCGCGGAGTGCCGCTGTGCGGCCGATGGTGGTCTGGACTCCCTGCTGCAGGGCGGCACCCATGATGACGTCGTCGATTTCCGCTGGATCGACCTTGGCGCGCTCGACGGCGGCGCGGATCGGATGCGCGGCGAGCGTCGGCGACGGCGTGGCGTTGAACGCGCCGCGATAGGCTTTGCCGATGCCCGTGCGGGCGGTTGAAACGATCACGGCGTCGCGAGCCATTTCACTCTCCTTGGCGTATCGCAGCAGGATTACTGACACTGCTGTTCACTTCCTTAGCCGTCCCGGACGGAAGGGGAAGCCTCACAGGATCATCAACGTGAGCCAGACCGCGCTCAGCGCCGGCTTGTCTTCGCTTTCTATTTCGACGGTGACCTCGTGATGCATCACCACCTGTCCGGGCGCCTTTTCCTTAACCGATTGCAGGACGAATCGGCCGCGCACGCGCTTGCCGGACTTGACCGGCGCGAGGAAGCGCACGCGATCGAGACCGTAGTTGACGGCCATCTTCAACCCTTCGGGCATCAGCATCGCTTCGGCGCCCATGCGTGAAAGGAGAGACAGCGAGAGAAAGCCGTGCGCGATCGTCCCGCCGAACGGCGTTTGCGTCGCGGCATCCGGGTCGACGTGGATGAACTGCCGGTCCTCGGTGGCGTCAGCGAACGCATCGATCCGCGCCTGGTCGATCGTCATCCAGCCCGAAACGCCCACTTCCTCGCCAACCTGGCGTTCGATCTCGGCTAGGCTGGCTATCGGCATGGTGGACGACGCGGCCCGGGTCAGCGTGCCGGCGCCGCGTATGGCATGATCATCGTTCCGTCGGGTGCGGCGGTGAACGTCGTCTGCGTCGGATAGGCGAACTCGAGTCCGTGTTCGGCAAATGAGCGGAGGATCGTGAGGGCAACCGCGGTCCGGTCCGCGGTGACTTCGCCGGCATCGGTGTGGCGGCTTTCGAAGATGAGCTCGAAATCGATGCTCGACGCGCCGAACCGTACGATTCCACAGCGGACGAAGTTGCATCCCTTTCGCGATTCCACTGCAGCCTTGGCGAGCGAGGTGACCTTTTCGAGCTCGTCCGGCGACGCCTGATAGACGAGGCCGAACGGAAGCTCGGAGCGGCGGGTGTTTCCGCCGGCATAGTTACGGATTTCCCGTTCCAGAAGCTTCGTATTGGCCATCACGACCAGCTCGCCGTTGAGTGAACGCAGACGGGTCGTCTTGAGTCCGATCCGCTCGATCGTGCCGGTCGTCTGGTCGAACTGGATGGTGTCGCCGCGCCGAAACGGTTTGTCGAACAGAATCGCGAGCGCGGCGAAAAGATCGGAGAAAATTCCCTGCGCCGCGAGGCCGATCGCGATGCCGCCGATGCCGAGACCGGCGACCAGCGCAGTCACGTTCACGCCGAGATTGTCGAGGATGACGACGATGGCGATCGCAAACAGGGTGACGCTGACCAGGACCCTGATGACGGCGAGCGCATTGCCCAGGCCGCTGTCGGTCGAATCTTCGCCAGCGCGGCGGCTGATGACGCCGATAATCAGCTCGCGTGCCCAGATCGCGCCCTGGAAGGCGAATCCGATCGTGAACAGGATATCGAGCAGACGCTCGATCTTCGCCGGGATCGCGGCGTAGTTCGCAACGATATCCAGCGCCGCCACGATCATGAAGAAGATGGAGGTCTTGTGAAGTACCCGGCCGACCACCCCGCGCCAGTGATGGCAATCGGGATCGCCGGCGGTCAGCCGGCTCCCGACCCAGCGCAGGCCCAGCATGAAGACGACGATTCCCGCTGCGACCGCCAGCCCGATCGGCAATTGCGCGCTGTTGGCCTGGAACCAGTCGACAATCGACACGACTCCTTCCCGGCCGCTGTTGATTGCCTCTGTCGCGTTGCCGCCGATTTGCATCCGATCCTAATTGCCGCTGCCCGCTCCGGGATCAACCCGCCGTCTGGGCGCTTGCCGTTCGAACCGCACTCCTTCGCCTTCTCTTCTGTGGGGGCGCAAGGAAGTCGAGCAGTGCCACCTCGGCGCTCGACAGCCGCTTGCGTGCGGGCGGGCGCTCCATCCCGTTCAGCGGATTTCGTGGCTGTTCCTTCACCGCTTCGATCAGCGAAGGATGAACATAGGCCTTGCGGCTGATCGCCACGGTATTACCGAGCGCTTCGGCGACCGGCTCGACCATGGTGTCGACGCTGATCCTCGTGGCTTTCGAATGGTCGAGGAGTTGCTCAAACGCGATCGCGCTCGCGCCCCAGGTGCGGAAATGCTTGGCCGTGAACTCGCCGCCGGATGCTTCGCGTATGTAGTCGTTGACATCGCTCGAGCTGACGGGGTGCGGATTGCCGTCGCCGTTGATGTACTGGAACAAGGCCTGGCCGGGCAGCTCCTGTAGCTGGCGGACGAGCCGCCGGAGTGTTCGGCCGGTAATCGTCACCTCCCGCTCCACGCCGCTCTTGGCCTTGAAGCGCATTTTCACCTTGCGGCCGTCGTCGTGAACCTGCCGGCTGAGCAGCGTTGTCGCCCCGAAGCTTTTGTTCGCCTTGGCATATTCCTGATTGCCGACGCGCAGATACTCTTCGTCCAGCAGGCGCACGACGGCGGCGAGCACCTTGTCCTTGCTGAGTGTACGCTCGCGCAGGTCAGTTTCGACCTTGCGCCGAATCTTCGGCAGCGCCTTGCCGAACTCACACAGTCCATCGAATTTCGCGCCATCCTGCTTCGCTCGATATTCGGGATGATAGCGATATTGCTTGCGGCCGCGCGCATCGATTCCGATGGCCTGGAGATGACCGTTCGCATCCTTGCAGAACCAGGCCCTGGCGTAAGCCGGCGGAAGTCCGATTGCGTTCAGCCGATCGATGGTTGCGCGGTCGGTTACTCGCGTATCTCCGTCGAAATAGGCCCAGTGGCGGCCCATGCGCTGGCGGGTGAAGCCAGGCTCTGCATCGCTGCTATGCCGAAGCATTTTTAGGACCGGCGGATTTTACTCGACTCATCAGCGGGCATAATCCTCCGTCGAGCGGGCGGGTTCCTGTGGTCACTCGAAAGGAGAGAAGGACATGCCGCTGATCACCGAAGCAAGGGTGCTGATTGTCGCAACCGACGGGTTCGAGGAATGGGAGCTGTTCGGGCCGCGCGAGATTCTCCGGAAACGGGGCGCCGAAGTGGTGCTCGCGTCCTTGAAGCGCGATCCGATCCAGGCGACGGTCCACGACGATCCTGGCAAGACGATCCGTCCCGACCTCACCATCGACGAGACAAATGCTGACGATTTCGACGCGCTGATCCTGCCGGGCGGCGTGCGCAATCCCGATACGCTGCGCCTTCACGACAATGTCATCGCGCTGATCCGCGACTTCGACCGGCAGGGGAAGCCGATCGGCGCGATCTGCCACGGACCGTGGTTGCTGGTCGAAGCCGACCTGCTTCGCGGTCGCAGGGCAACCGGCTGGGCCTCTATCCGCACCGATCTTCGCAATGCCGGCGCGAACGCGGTCGACGAAGCCGCGGTAACGGACGGCAATATCGTCACCAGCCGCAAGCCCGACGATGTGGAGGCGTTCACCGATGCGCTGATCGACCTCATCGAAAATGCGCCGGAGGTGACCGAGATCCGCCATCCGCGCGAAGTGCCGGCCTAAACGGAACCGCAACCAATTCCGCCTATCGATTGCGTCCATGGAATCGGGATTGTTGGGGCGTGTCGAAAAGACGATCGACGGCGCGGCGTCCGCCTTGCTTGCCGGGGCGGCCGGCTATGCGGTCTATATCTATCTCGCGATGCGGGGAGGCGAGACGGCGATCGCCTTGAAGAGTGTCGCCGCGTCGGCGCTCGCGCTGGTGGTGAGCTATCGCGCGCTGGGCGCCGTGCGCCCCCGGCGCCGCGTCTTGCCGGTGCCAATCTTCGACGTTCGCGAGATCGACTCCATCCATGACGCTCCGCCGGCCGATGAGCCGCTGTCGCTCGACGACATCCTCGCCGAGCTCGGTCCCGATTCGCGGGTCGTCCGGCTGTTCGATCCGGCCACCATGCCGAGTCCGACGGAGCTCGGCGCGCGAATCGACCGGCATCTCGATCCCGCTCCCGTCGACGCTTCGGAGGCGCTCCACGAGGCGCTGGCCGAGCTGCGGCGCTCGCTTCGCTAATCCGCCGCGATCGTCAGCGCTTCGATCGTGATATCCGTCGAGCCGTCCGGTGGCGTGACTGGCGCACCGATGACGGCAATGTCCGCTACCAGCAGTCCCGGAATGCTGAATTCCGCGTCCGCGAGGCCATCGCACATCCGTTTGGCGATCTCGCCGGAACCGGGTCCTGGCACGCGCAGCGCGAAATGGTGGCGCTCTCCCGTGAACGTCAGTGACCGCCAGTCGCTCGAGCGCGCGTCGGTAAGCAGAATCCTATCGCGCGGCACGCCGGCGCGGACGGCCAGGGCGCGCAGGACCGCCGAGGCCGCCGGCGAGATGGCGATCCTCGTCATCCCGCCGCCTCCAGATAGGCAAGAACGCGCTCCACGGTCCGCGGGCGCGGGTCGCGCCCGTTGCGCAAATCGAAAACGAATCGGGGATCGCCCATCGCCTCGCGGCCGAACCGCGTGGCGGGGGTGTCGCTCTGGCGAAGGAATTTTTCTACTTCTCTCAGCAAATGCACCTGTCTTGTCCTTATCAGCCTTGCGACTCGGCTGCTCATTCAATTCCAATGCATTTCCTACTTGTCTAGGCATATTCCTATAGTTAAAAGCGTAACAATGATGTCCGACCCACGAGCCCTCCTCGAGCGCCTCTGTTTCGAGCGTGGAGAAGATTTCGCCGGGCTCTCGCGGATGCTTGGGCGCAATCCGGCCTACATTCAGCAGTTCGTCCGCCGCGGCGTGCCGAAGCGGCTGAAGGAAGAGGAGCGGCGCAAACTCGCACGCTATTTCTCCGTCTCCGAGTCGCTGCTCGGCGGGCCGGCTGCCGATGAAGCGGAGTCGAGCGGCCTTCTCAGCGTCAAGCGCCATCCGGTCACGGTCTCCGCTGGCCCCGGCGCCATGGTGAACGAGGAGGTTGGCAAGCCTTATTTCGCCTTCGACGAGCGCTGGCTGAAATCGCTGACCGCGAGCCGGCCGGACAACCTCTCGATCGTGCGTGTGGAGGGCGATTCGATGGCGCCGACGTTGAACGCCGGCGACGAGATCCTGGTCGATCTCGGCGATTCGGCAGAGCGGCTGCGCGATGGAATCTACGTGCTTCGGATCGATGACGCGGTCGTCGTCAAAAGACTTGCGCTCAATCCGGTTGGCCGCCGGGTGACGGTCCAGTCGGACAATCCTGCTTACCCGGACTGGCCCGACTGCTCGCTCGACTCAATCAATTGCATCGGAAGGGTGATTTGGGCCGCGCGGCGGATCGTCTAGTCATCATCGCGGTGGCGGCGGCGGTCGATCAGCCAGGTGACGATCGCGAACAGGATGCCGATCCCGGTGCCGATCAGGGTGCCCTTGAGCGGGTTCTGGATCGACAATCCGTAGAGGAAGCCGAGCAGGATGAAGAGGGTGAGGAAACATCCTCCCGCGCGGCTGGTCGATCCGGTCATGCCTGCGGCCCATGCAGGGCAATGATGGTCAACGCAACATTGACGATGATTGTCGGCAGTCGCGAAACGCCCCGTGCGCTAAGGCGCAGTCATGGACGCTCCCTTCATCCATGGCCGGACGGCGCTGGCCGACGCATCGGACCTGATCGAACGCTTCGGCGAGGATGCCAGGTTCGAGGCAGCGGTGCGCGCCGAGCGCAGCCGGGACGAGGGGAATGTCGCGCGCTTTTGTCATTGGCGGCAGATCGAGCGGGTGATCGCGACGCTCAGCAGCGACGTGGTCCGAGGGACGGTTCACTAAGTCATTGATTTGACTTGTTCCAGGCGCGCGACGAAACGGCGCCGAAAGCGCGTCCCCGGTCTGGCGCCGTTCAGGAGCGCTGGCTAAAGCTCGTCCCCAGATGAGCGGGCGGGATTCGATGGCTGGAGCCATGCGGTTGCTGTGCGCGGCCGCGTTCGTCGCGTTCGTCGCCGTTCCGGCATCCGGCCAGCCTACGTCTTCGGCACAGCCCCAACCGCAGCCGCAGGCGCCACCGGCTGACCAGGGCGAGCTCGATCCGAGCGCTCCTCTCGCGCCGATGCCCAACCTCGGCGTCGATTGGCCGGACCTCAATGCAAATGAGCCGGCGATCACGCCGGAACAGCCCGGGGCGACTGCCGCACAACAGAAGGAACCGCCTTCCACCGGAGAGGTGGGTGAGGGCATCCACTACACGGTCGCGGTGGAAGGGCTTCAATCGATCGGCAATTCCGAAGAGCTGATCGAGGCCTTCCGCAAGCAATCGACGCTGGAAGCCGAGCGCAAGCATCCGGCGAACGCGGCGCAGGTGGGGCGGCGGGCCGGCGCGGACTCGGACCTGTTGGCCGAGCTTCTGCGGAGCCAGGGCTATTACGACGCGGTGGTCGAACCGAGCACCGAGCGGTCGGGGGAGCAGCTGCGGGTCGTGCTGACGGCCGATCCGGGTGAACAGTACAAGTTCGCTTCCGTGGAACTGCCGGGGCTGGAGGCCGCGGGGCCGGATTCAGCGAAACTGCGAGATGCGTTTGCTGTGAGAGCCGGCGACCCAGTCATTGCCGCCGACGTCATCGCCGCTGGCCTCGCGCTCACCCAGGCGCTTGGCGAAGAGGGCTTCGCCGAGGCGAAAATCGGCGAGCAGGACGTCGAGGTGAACCACCAGACGCACCTGGCGAGCCTGGTCTTGCCCGTGACCCCTGGGCCGGTCGCGCGATTCGGCGCGATTCACGTCAGCGGCAAACCGCCGTTCAGCGCCAGCCATGTGGCGACGATCGCGCGGTTCAAACGCGGCGAGCCGTTCCAGCGCTCCAAAATTGATGACCTCAGGCGCGCCCTGATCGCGACCACATTGGTCGCCAACGCCGACATTCAGCTCGTGCCGGTCGACGGCGGGCGCGTGGTCGACGTCAACGTGCGGCTGGAGCCGGCTCCGTCGCACACCATCGCGGGCGAGCTCGGTTACGGGACAGGGCAGGGCGCGCGCGTCGAAGCGAGCTGGACCGACCGCAACTTCCTGAACCCCGAAGGAGCGCTGACCCTTCGCGGCGTGCTCGGCACGACCGAGCAGCTTGCCGGAGTCCAGTTCCGCCGCTCCAACTTTCTCCAGCGCGACCAGGTGCTGAACCTGCAATTCGCGGCCTCGCACCAGAAATTTGCTGCCTATGAAGCTCGGACGGTGCTGCTCTCCGGCTATCTCGAACGGCAGAGTAACTTCATCTGGCAGAAGAAATGGACCTGGACCTATGGGCCGGAGCTGCTCGCGACCGACGAGCGCGGTGTGTTCGCGCCGGCGGGTCTCAAGGACAAGCGCACCTTCCTGATCGCCGCGCTGCCGGTCAGCCTCGGGTATGACGGAAGCGACAATTTGCTCGATCCGACGCGCGGCTTTCGGCTCCTCGCGCGAGTCAGCCCCGAATATTCCGGGCACGGCGGCAGCTTCACTTATGTCCGGACGCAATTCGACGCGAGCGCCTATCACCCCGTTTCCGACCGGGTGGTGGTCGCGGGACGGATCAGGCTCGGCACGATCATCGGCGCCTCTTCCTTCGACATCGCGCCGTCGCGCCGCTTCTATTCCGGCGGCGGCGGATCGGTACGCGGCTACGGCTATCAGCAGCTCGGGCCCAAGGACATCGACGGCGATCCGATCGGCGGCCGCGGCCTCGCCGAGTTCGGCTTGGAAGCGCGGATCCGCCTGAAGCAGTTCGGCGGCAATTTCGGGATCGTGCCCTTCTTCGACGGCGGATCACTGACGACGGACGCCACGCCGGACTTCAGCCACTGGCGCCTGGCTGCCGGACTCGGCGTGCGTTACTATTCGAGCTTCGGTCCCATCCGCATCGATTTCGGCGTTCCGCTCAATCGCCAGAAGGGTGACGGGCCGTTCGCCGTCACCGTCTCCCTCGGCCAGGCCTTCTGATGCCCGAAGCCGTCGCGACCGGGGACACCGAGCCGCCGAGAAGGCGCCTCCGCAAGGATTGGCCGAGGCGCCTCCTCAATGAGTTGTTCGCGCTGTTCATCGCGCTGCTGTTCCTGCTCGCGGTGGCGCTCGTCTTGCTCGACAGCTCGCCCGGCCACCGCTTCATCGTCGATCAGATCGGCAAGATCGAGACGTCCTCGGGCCTCAACATCCGGATCGGCCGGATCGACGGTTCGATCTTCGGCAAGTCGCAACTGAAGAACGTCCGGATCGCCGACCAGCACGGCGTGTTCCTGACTTCGCCCAATATCAAGCTCGACTGGACGCCAGGCGCCTGGCTCGCAAACACGCTTCGAATTCATAGCGTGACGGCCGATCGCGTCACCCTGATCCGCCTGCCGAAGCTGAAGCCGAGCACGAAAAAGGGCCCGCTCCTTCCCGGCTTCGACATCCACATCGGCGAATTGAGGATCGACCGCCTCGAAGTCGGCAAGGAAGTCGGAGGGCAGCCGCGCAGCGGGCAGGTGTGGGGCAAGGCCGACGTGCATTCCGGCCGGGCGCTGGTCGAGCTCAAAGCGCTAATGAACAATGGTGGCGACCGGGTCTCGATCCGGCTGGACGCGGAGCCTGATGGCAACAAGTTCGACATTGACGCGCGGGTGATCGCACCGGCCGACGGACTCGTGCCGGCGATCCTCGGAACGAAGCACGCGATCGATGTCACGGTTGGCGGCAAAGGGACCTGGGAGCGTTGGCGGGGGAGCGCCGCGCTCGATCTCTCCGGCAGGCCGACCGCGCGGCTGGCGCTCGGCGTGGACCAGGGCCGCTACCGGCTCGAGGGCAAGTGGGCGCCGGCGCCGTTCCTGACCGGCAAGCTGCATCGGCTGACGGTGCCGATGGTGACCATCAGCGGCGACGCCACGCTCAAGGACCGAATTCTCGATGGCCAGCTCGTCGCTGCATCGCCCCAGCTCCGCGCGGTCGCCAAAGGCGCGCTCGACCTCGCGAACAACCGCTATCGCGACATGCGGCTCGGCGTCGATCTGGTGAAGCCGCCGGCGCTTTTCCCGAACATGACGGGCAGGGATGTGCGGATGGTCTGGACGCTCGACGGCCCGTTCGCCACCGCCGATTATTCGTATCGGCTGACTTCCAAGTTCGTGCAGTTCGACGACACCGGCTTCACCGCCCTGCGCGCCGAGGGTCGCGGCCGATTGAGCCCCTGGCCGATGCGCGTGCCGATCCGGCTTTCGGCCAAGGCGATCACCGGCGCCGGCGACGTCGCTGGCGCGATGCTCGCCAATCCGACCATCGAGGGATGGCTCGCGGTCACGCCCAAGCTGGTGCGCGGCGACGGCCTGAAGCTCACCAGCGCCAAGTGGACCGGCAAGCTGTCGGTGCTCATCGACCTCGTAAGCGGCCGCTTCCAGGTGCTGCTTTCCGGTGCGATGCAGCGCTACCTCTTTCCCGGCCTCGGCGTCGTCGACGTGATGACCGACCTCAGGATCGTGCCCGGTCCAAACGGCCACGGAAGTCACGTCGCGGGCACGGCCAAGGCCTGGGTTCGGAGGCTCGACAACAGCTTCTTTCGCGATCTCACCGGCGGACTGCCGTCGCTTACCACGAATCTGGAGCGCGGCGGGGACGGGATCGTCCACTTCACCAATCTCCAGATTTATTCGCCCAAGCTCCGGCTGTCGGGCGCGGGGCAGCGGAACCGCGACGGCACCTTCCACATCGTCGCTTCCGGCCGGCAGGCAAAATACGGACCGCTGAAGCTCGTGCTCGACGGGCATATCGAGCGGCCCAAGCTGAACATCTATCTCGAGCGGCCGAACGATTCGCTCGGGCTTCGGGCGGTGCACCTGCTGCTCGACCCGACAGCCGAAGGCTTCAACTATCGCGCGAGCGGCGGGTCGAAGCTCGGCCAGTTCACCAGCAACGGCCAAATTCTGATGCCCAAGAACGGCCAGACGATCATCGCCATCGCGGCGCTCGACGCAGGCGGGGCGCATGCGAGCGGCAGACTGCGGTCCGATCCGGGCGGATTCTCCGGCCGGCTGGCGTTGGCCAACGGGACGCTCGGCGGAACGCTCGACTTCTCGCCGGTCTCCGGCGCGCAGCGTATCGAAGCCCATCTAACCGCGAACAATGCGAACTTTCCCGACGCTTTCTCCGTCCGCAAGGGCCGCGTCGACGCGACCGTCATCCTCGCGGACGAGCGGACCACCGTCGACGGAGTGATCGACGCAAGGGGCGTCGAAGCGAGCGGGATCAGCCTCGCGAAGCTCACCGCCAATGCCAAGTTGGTGAACGGCAGCGGTCAGGTCCGCGCCGCATTTGCCGGACGGCGCGGCGCAAGCTTCGCTTTCTCCACGCTTGCCGACATCTCGCCCGACAGGATCAGCCTGACAGGCAGCGGGCGAATCGAGCGCCAGCCATTGGTGCTCAAACAGGCCGCGGTTCTGACCCGTTCGGGAGATGGTTGGGCGCTGGCGCCGACGAATTTGACGTTCAACGGCGGCTCGGCCACGGTATCGGGCCGGAGCGGCTCGCGCCCCGAGGTCCATGCCCAGCTCGCGCAAATGCCGCTCGAGGTGCTCGACCTCTTCTGGCCGAACCTCAACTTGTCGGGTTCCGCGTCAGGCCGTCTCGATTACGCCTGGAAATCGGACCGAAGCGGCCGCCTGGACTTGAAGGTCCGCGGGATGAGCCGCGCCGGATTGGTCCTCGCGTCGAAGCCGATCGACGTCGGGATCGCGGCGGTCGTCAATGGCAGGCAGGCGGCGCTCCGCGCGGTCGCGGCGAGCGATGGTTCGGTGGTGGGCCGGGCGCAGGCGCGATTCGCACCGCTCGGCAGCGGGCCGCTCGTCGCCGAGCTCATGAACGCTCCGCTGTTCGCGCAGCTGCGCTACAACGGTCCCGCGGACACTTTGTGGCGGCTGACCGGGAGCGAGATCATCGACATGTCGGGCCCGCTGGCGGTCGGCGCGGACATCGGCGGCCGGCTGGCCGACCCGCAGATTCGCGGTTCGCTGAAGACCGATAAAGCGCGGCTCGAAAGCGCCGTCACCGGCATGGTGATCGATCAGCTCTCGGCCCAGGCGCGCTTTTCGGGTCCGCAGCTGATCATCAGCCAGATTTCCGGGCGGACATCCGGCGGAGGAACGATTTCCGGCAGCGGTTCGGTGACCTTCTCGGGCGGAAAAACTCTGCTCAACCTCGCCTTCGACTCCGACCACGCGCTGCTGCTCAACCGCGACGACGTCGCGGCGCGCGTGACCGGGCCGCTGCGGCTGAAGTCCGACGCCAACGGTGGCGTGATCTCCGGTGATCTCCATCTCGACAAGGGACTCTTCCAGCTCGGGCGGGCGAGCGCCGCGGCCGCCGTCCCGCAGCTCAATGTGCACGAAAGCGGCCTCGAGCCCGAAGACGTTATCGAACCCGAGGCGCTGCACCCATGGAAGCTCGACTTGAAGCTCAGCGGCAGCAACCTCCAGGTCACCGGCCTCGGGATCAACAGCCGCTGGACGACGAACCTCCAGATCGGGGGTCTTGCCGATTCGCCGCGATTCACCGGGCGCGCCGACCTCATTCAGGGAGATTATGATTTCGCCGGGCGCAATTTCCGGATCGACCACGGAGTCATCCGCTTCCAGGGGGAGAGCCCGCCCAACCCGCTGCTCGACATTCACGCCGAGGCGCAGGTCCAGGGGCTCGACGCCAGCGTGAACGTCCGCGGCACGGGTTTGAAGCCGGAAATCAGCTTTGCGAGCTCGCCCCCGCTGCCGCAGGACGAGTTGCTGTCGCGGATCCTGTTCGGGACCTCGATCACCAACCTGTCCGCCCCGGAGGCGTTGCAGCTGGCGTCCGCGGTGGCCGCGCTTCAGTCCGGGTCGGGGAGTCTCGATCCGATCAATCAATTGCGCCGCGCCGTCGGACTTGACCGGCTGCGGATCGTGCCCGCCGATGTCGCGACCGGGCAGAAGACGGCGATCGGCGCGGGCAAGTACATCACCCGCAAGCTGTATGTGGAGGTGGTGACCGACGGTCAGGGCTATTCGGCGACGCAGGTCGAATATCAGATGACCCGCTGGCTCTCTTTGCTGTCGACCATCTCGACCATCGGCCGCTCGAGCGCGAGCATCCGCGTGTCGAAGGATTATTGACGAACGCGCCGGTGGTTGCGAGCGTAGCGAGGTGGATTGCTTCGTCGCTGCGCTCCTCGCAATGACGGGACAGGGGAGGGCTCAGCCGAATGAAGAACTGGAACGTCCGGAAGGCGGTCGTCTCGCGCGAGGACATGCCGGAGGAGCACCGGCTCAAGCAGTCGCTGTCCTGGCCGCATCTCATCGCGCTCGGAGTCGGCGCGATCGTCGGCACGGGCATCCTGACGCTGATCGGCGTCGGCGCCGGCAAGGCGGGACCGGCGGTGATCCTGTCCTTCACCATTGCCGGCGTGATCTGCGCCTGCGCCGCGCTCGCCTATGCCGAAGTCGCGACGATGATTCCCGCCTCGGGATCGGCGTACACTTATTCGTACGTCGTGTTCGGCGAGCTGATCGCCTGGATGATCGGGGTCGCGCTGATCCTCGAATATACGCTGGTGGTCAGTGCGGTCGCGGTCGGCTGGTCGGGCTATGCGGCGGGATTCCTGAACTCCGTTGGGTTTGGCCTGCCAAGCGCGTTGGTCCAGGGGCCGGAGCTCGGCGGGATCGTCAATATCCCCGCCATTTTCATCATCGTCGTGGTTGCAGGCCTGCTCATCGCCGGCACCCGCGAAAGCGCGACGGTCAACGCCATCCTGGTGGTCGTCAAAATCGCGGCGCTCGCCTTGTTCGTCGCCGTCGCGCTGCCGGTCTTCAACCCCGGTCATTTCGAGCCATTCATGCCCTTCGGTTTCCCGCGCACCGGACCGTCGGGAAGCGAGGTCGGAGTCATGGCGGCGGCGGCGATCATCTTCTTCGCTTTCTATGGATTCGACGCGATCGCCACCGCCGCCGAGGAGACCAAGAACCCCGGGCGCGATCTCGCGATCGGGATCGTCGGCTCGGCGATTATCTGCATCCTCATTTACATGGCCGTCGCCGCGGCCGCGATCGGCGCCGTCGCATATACGGGATTCGCGGACAGCGCGGAGCCGCTGGCCCTGATCCTTCGCGAGATCGGCAAGCCGTGGGCGGCGCGTGTGCTCGGCGCCGCGGCGGTCATCGCGCTGCCCACCGTGATCCTCGCCTTTTTCTACGGCCAGAGCCGAATATTCTTCGTCGTCGCGCGCGACGGGCTGCTTCCGGGCAATCTCGCGCGCGTCTCCCGTCGCGGAACGCCGGTCAGAATCACGATCTTCACCGCAATCGTCACCTCGGTATTCGCCGGGCTGATCCCGCTCGCGTCAATCGCGGCGCTCGCCAATGCGGGAACGCTCGCGGCATTCGTCGCCGTCTGCGCCGCCATGTTAGTGCTCCGCCACCGGGAACCCGGCCGCGAACGCAAATTCCGGACGCCGCTGGCGCCGGTGGTCGGAACCATCGGAATCCTCGGCTGCATCTATCTGTTCATCAGCCTGCCGAACCGGACTCAAATCTTCTTCGTCGCCGCTCAGGCGATCGGGATCATCCTCTACATGATCTACGGCAGCGGCGCCGCCGAACGGGCACGATCCGTCCACCGTGCCTGACGCCGCGAGCCGATGAGTTCGAAAGCAGGCCTGGACCAAGCGGCCGCGGCTCCCGGTCGGTCCCTGTCGCTGCTCCCGCTGCTCGTCGCCGTCCTGCTGATCCCGGCGGTGCTCGGCAGCTCGAGCATGATCTTCAACGACGGCGACGTCAGCTGGCACATCGCGACGGGGCAGTGGATCCTCGATCATCGCGCGATCCCGCGAACGGACCCGTTCTCCTACACCTGGGGCGGGAAGCCGTGGGTGCCGATCGAATGGCTGGCGGAGGTCATGCTCGGCGCCGCCTATCGGCTGGCGGGGCACAGCGGAGTCGCGGCGCTGGTCACCGCCGCGCTGATGGCACTCAATGCTATCGTGTTCGTCAACACGCGCCGTTCAATCCATTCCGCGCTTGTGGCGGTGATCGCGATGGACTTCGTGCTGATTCCGATGACGCTGGCTCGGCCGCACGTGCTCACCTGGCCGCTGCTCGCGCTCTGGGTCTGGCTGATGCTGCGCGCCCGGGAGCAGAATCGCGCGCCGCCGCTCCTCGCCGCGCTGCTGCTGACGGTGTGGGCGAATCTCCACGGGAGCTTCATGCTAGGTCTTGGGATCGCCGGCGCGTTCGGGCTTGAGGCGCTGATCTCGGCGCCGGACCGGGGGCGGGCGTTCCGCCAGTGGCTCGTGTTCGGGATCGCTTGCGTGATCGCCGTGTTCATCAATGCCAACGGCATCGCCGGCGTCTGGCACCCCTTCTACATGACCGGCCAGGCGACCTTGCCCTTGATCCAGGAGTGGAAGCCGTCGAGCCCGGTCGTCACACCGTTCTTCTTCGCCGTGCTGGCGATCGCGATCGGACTGATCGCCTGGAAGCGGCCGCGTCTTCACCCGGTGCGCTGGCTGATGCTCGCCGCGCTGCTGGGGCTCGCCTTGTTCCAGGTCAGGCACCAGTCGGTGCTGGCGATCGTCGCGGCAATGCTCCTGCCGCAGGGCTTCGCCCGGGGTGCGATGCGGGCAACGCCAGTTGAGGCGGGTGCGCGAATCGCGGTTCTCGCCGGAGCTGCTCTCCTCATTCTCGTGCGCGCATTGATGCCGATCCAGCTGCCGGAGAATGATTCGAATCCGTGGAAGCTGATCGCAGCGGTGCCCACGCCGCTGAGAAGCGAGCCGGTTCTCAACGGCTACTCGATGGGCGGGCCGCTCATCCTGTCAGGAATCCGGCCGTTCATCGACGGCCGCGCGGACATGTACGGCGACGAATTCGTCGCAAATTATGCGCGGCTGACGAAAGGCGATTCCGCGGCGTTCGATCAAGCAGTGCGGCGATGGGATATCCGCTGGGCGATCCTGCCGGTCGGCGCCAAGGCGATGATCGGATTGGCCGAGCGCGCGGGCTGGCGGCGAATCGCCAGCGACAAGGTCGGTGCCGTCTATGTGAGAGAGGGAGCGATGCCGGTGGAAGGAAATGGGAAGGTGGGAGGGTTTCCCTCCACCGGCGTCCCGAAAGGATGATGTTTACCCTAAAATTAACTTGAATAATACATGTCGAATTCGACCGGGCTGGGCGTCGTCTCCCAGCGCATCACCTCTTCCCATTTCAGGTCGATGTAGCTGTCGATCTGGTCGTCGCTGAACACGTCGCCGCGGGTGAGGAAGGCACGGTCGTTGGACAGGCTGACGAGCGCCTCGCGAAGCGATCCGCAAACCGTCGGGACATTGACCAGCTCCTGCGGCGGCAAGTCGTAGAGGTTCTTGTCCATCGGGTCGCCGGGATGAATCCGGTTCTGGATTCCGTCGAGTCCCGCCATCAGCAGCGCCGAATAAGCGAGATAGGGATTGGCGAGCGCGTCCGGGAAGCGGAATTCGACCCGCTTGGCTTTCTCGCCCGCACCGTACGGAATCCGGCAGGAGGCGGAGCGGTTGCGGCTCGAATAAGCGAGCAGCACCGGCGCTTCGAAGCCGGGAACCAGGCGCTTGTAGCTGTTGGTCGTCGGGTTGGTGAAGGCATTGAGCGCGCGTGCGTGCTTGATGACGCCGCCGATGAAATAGAGCGCCATTTCGGACAGGCCCGCATAACCGTTGCCGGCGAACAGCGGCTTCTTGCCCTTCCAGATCGACATGTGGGTGTGCATGCCGCTGCCGTTATCCTTGGCGATCGGCTTGGGCATGAAGGTCGCGGTCTTGCCGTAGGCGTGCGCGACCATGTGCACTACGTATTTGTATATCTGCATCCGGTCGGCGGTCTCGACCAGGCCGCCGTAGGTCAGGCCGAGTTCGTGCTGCGAGGCCGCGACCTCGTGATGGTGCTTGTCCATCGGCAGGCCCATCTCGAGCATGGTCGAGACCATCTCTCCACGGATGTCCATCGCGCTGTCGACCGGGGCGACGGGGAAATAGCCGCCCTTGGCGCGCGGCCGGTGCGCCTGGTTGCCGCCTTCATATTCGCGCGCCGTGTTGGTCGGCAGCTCGATATCGTCGATCCGGAAGCAGGACGCATTGTAGTTGTCCTCGAAACGGACGTCGTCGAACATGAAGAACTCGGCTTCGGGCCCGACGAACACCGTATCGCCGATTCCGCTTGCTTTCACATAGGCTTCGGCGCGCGTGGCGGTCGAGCGCGGGTCGCGGCCGTAGAGCTCGCCGGTCGAGGGTTCGACGATGTTGCAGAAGAGGACGAGCATCGGAGTCGCGCTGAATGGATCGACATAAGCGGCGTCGAGGTCCGGCTTCAGGATCATGTCGGATTCGTTGATCGCCTTCCACCCGGCGATCGAAGAACCGTCGAACATGAAGCCGTCGGTCAGCTGATCTTCGTCCACCACCCCCGAGGCCATGGTCAGATGCTGCCATTTGCCCTTGGGGTCGGTGAAGCGGAGGTCGACCCAGTCGATCTCCTCGTCCTTGATCCGCGAAAGGATCGTTCCCGCGTCGGTTGCCATTGTTCGTTCCCTGCTCTCTAATTCGTCATCCCCGCGAACGCGGGGACCCAGTTGTGTGAGCCCTCATCAACGCCGTCTGGGTTCCCGCTTTCGCGGGAATGACGAACAGACGATTCGAGCTTGGGGCTTCAGATTCCTCACCTTGCGCCCGGAGTCAGGAGGGCAGCGAATATTTCACGCCGCGCGCTCGCGGTTGTGCCGGTCTCGAATTGCTCTAGCATCCGCCCATGTCGAACGAGTGGGGAGGGCGGCCATGTTGATCGCATTGCTGGTGCCGCTTGGCCTCGCGATCGTCTTTTTCCTCGTCATCCTGATCCGCGCAGCCATCGCCAAGCGCGCCGTGCCCAACTGGGAAGCGGCGGGACTCGGTTCGGTCGTCGCCTTCTTCGACACGCTCGGGATCGGATCGTTCGCGCCGACGACCGCCTGGTTCAAGTTCCGCAAGATGGTGCCCGACCGGCTGATCCCGCCGACGATGCTCGTCGGCCTCACGCCGCCGGTGATGGTCGAAAGCATCATCTTCCTGCTGAAGCTCGGCGTGAAGGTGGATCCGGTTCTGCTGTTCGGCTCAGCGGTCGCGGTGCTGATGGGCGGGCTTATCGGCGCCCCGCTGGTCGCGCATGCGCGAGTCTGGGTGGTGCAGCTGACCGTCGCCGTCGGGCTCCTGCTCGCGGCGATCGCCTATGGGATGAGCAACCTCAACCTGTTCCCGGCCGGAGGAACCGCGGCAGGACTTTCGCCTGTCCTCACCGTGATCGCGATCGCGGCCAGCTTCGGCTTCGGCGTTCTCCTCAATTTCGGCGTCGGCAATTACGCCCCGACACTCGTCTTCCTGAGCCTCATGGGCATGGACCCGCGTTTGTGCTTCCCGGTCATGGCCGGCGGCGCCGCGCTGATGGGCGCCGGCGCGGGCGCGCGCCACATCCAGATCGGCCAGATCGACCTCAAGGTCGTGCTCGGCCTCGCCATCGGCGGAATCCCGGGCGTGCTCGTCGCCGCCTACATCGTTGTTACCATGCCGCTGGAGGTCCTCCGCTGGCTGGTGATCGTGGTCGTGCTCTACGCGGCGGCGGTCATGCTCCGCGCGGCCTGGCTCGGCCGCCGGACGGAGTCCGAAACTGCACGGCAGGCCGCGACCGCCGGCTGACTGTTGATTCAAATCAACACTCGCTTTCCATTTCGGTGACAGTTTACTTAATTCCCCTCTCGCGGCGACGAGCGGCCGTGCGCGGGCCCCAATTAAGTAAACTGTCACCGAAATCCTTTGCCTCGTGGCCGGAGAGCTTTCGCCCCTTCACAGAGTTGAAACCGCTCGCTATCAGCCCGCCATCGCACCTGGTCAGACAGAGCCGGGGCGAGCCCGCTGATGCGCCTTTCGGCGCATTCAATCGCGTCAAAAAGGGGAATGATGGCCACCAAGGCAGGCTCCGCTGAGGTTTCGCAACCCGCACAGGGCGACGACGGCGTGCGCCGTCGCGACTTCCTGAATGTTGCGGCCGTCAGCTTCGCGGGCGTAGGCGCGGTCGCCGCGATCGCGCCGCTGCTCGTCCAGATGTCGCCGTCGGCCGACGTGCTCGCGCTGGCGACGACCGAAGTCGATATTTCGAAGATCGCCGCCGGCTCGGGGATCAAGGCGCAATGGCGCAAGCAGCCGGTGTTCATCCGCAACCTGACCCCGAAGGAAATCGCCGAGGCGGACGCAGTGCCGCTGTCCGAGCTTCGCGACCCCCAGACTCTGGCCGAACGGACCAAGCCCGGCAAGAAGAACTGGCTGATCACGCTCGGCGTCTGCACGCACCTCGGCTGCGTTCCGCTGGGCATCAGCCCCGAAGAGAACCGCGGACCCTATGGCGGCTATTTCTGCCCGTGCCACGGGTCGGAATATGACACCGCGGCGCGAATTCGGGCAGGACCCGCGCCGAAGAACCTGTTCGTGCCGGATTATGAATTCACAGCACCGACGACCGTGCTGATTGGGGGAACGAGCAAGAAATGAGCTTTTCCTGGGCCAAACCCTACGAACCCAAGCATCCGTTCATGCGGTGGATGGACGAGAGGCTGCCGCTTCCGCGCATCGTCTATAACGCGACGGGGCCTGGCTATCCGGTGCCGCGGAACCTCAATTATTTCTGGAACTTCGGTGTCCTCGCCGGGATCTTCCTGACCATCCAGATCCTGACCGGAATCGTGCTCGCGATGCATTATTTCGCGACGACGGGCGGCGCCTTCAATTCGGTCAACCAGCTCATCATGCGCGACGTCAACGCGGGCTGGCTGCTGCGCTACGCGCACATGAACGGGGCGAGCTTCTTCTTCATTGTCGTCTACATCCACATCTTCCGGGGCCTCTATTACGGGTCGTACAAGGCGCCGCGCGAGCTCGTGTGGATGCTCGGGATCGTCATCTACCTCCTGATGATGGCGACGGCCTTCATGGGCTACGTCCTCCCCTGGGGCCAGATGAGCTATTGGGGCGCACAGGTCATCACCGGCTTCTTCTCGGCCTTCCCGGTCGTCGGCGAGCCGATCCGCATCTGGCTGCTCGGCGGCTATGCGCCGGACGAAGCGGCGCTGACCCGCTTCTTTTCGCTCCACTATCTGCTGCCGTTCATCATTGCCGCGGTCGTGGTCCTCCACATCTGGGCGCTGCACATTCCGGGCTCGGGCAATCCGACCGGCGTTGACGTGAAGGACGAGAAGGACACCTTGCCCTTCCATCCCTTCTACACGGCGAAGGACGGCTGGTTCGCTGCCGCGGTGCTCCTGATCTTTGCGATCGTCGTCTATTTCGCGCCCGACTATATGGGGCATCCGGACAATTACATTCCGGCGAACCCGCTCGCGACACCCGCGGAGATCGTGCCCGAATGGTATTTCTGGCCCTTCTACGCGATCCTTCGTTCATTCACGTTCGATTTCATCCTGGAGGCGAAGCTGTGGGGCGTGCTGGCGATGTTCAGCTCGATCCTGCTGCTGTTCTTCCTGCCGTGGATCGACAAGTCGCCGGTTCGCTCGGGCACCTACCGGCCCGTGTTCAAGCGCTTCTTCTGGCTGCTGGTGATCGACGTGATTATTCTCGGCTGGGCCGGCGGCGGCGCGGCGACTCCGTTCCGCAATGCGGTCGCGCAGATCAGCGCAGCCTATTACTTCCTTCACTTCCTGGTGATCCTGCCGCTGGTGTCGGCGTTCGAAACGCCGCTTCCGCTGCCGAAATCGATCACCGATTCCGTGCTTCACGGCGAGGAGGCCGAAGCCGCGCCGGCCGGGAGCAAGCCGCGGCGAACCAAGACAGCAACGGCCGTGGTCGAATAGGGGGCAGACGAGCAGATGCGTTTCATTCTCGGCTTCATCGGCGCCGTCTTCGCGGGGGTCCTGCTGATCTCTCTGGTCACGGGTCTCGCGACCTATTTCAGTCACCCGCCCGCGCCGCTCGCGTCGGAAGAGTTCCACCTGAGTCCCAAGCCGCTGCATCTCGCCAGCGACGGGCCTTTCGGTCATTTCGACAAGAAGCAGCTGCAACGCGGGTTGCAGGTCTACACGGAGGTCTGCTCGGCCTGTCACAGCCTCGAGCTCGTCTCTTTCCGCGACTTGAAGGCGCTCGGCTACGATGAGGCGCAGATCAAGGCCTATGCGGGATCCGGCAAGCAGTGGAAGATCCAGGTTCCGAGCATCAATCCGGATACCGGCGAGCCGGCCACGCGGCCGGCGCTGCCCTCGGATCACTTCCCACCGCCCTTCCCGAACGAAATCGCGGCGCGCGCGGCGAACAACAACGCGCTTCCGCCGGACCTGTCGCTGATCACCAAGGCGCGCGAAGGCGGCGCGGCCTATGTCCATTCGATCCTGACCGGCTTCACCAACGCGGATACTTACCGGAACGCCAAGGGCGAGCCGCTGCCGGCGAGCGCGAAGCCCGGGCCGAACCTGCACTTCAACCCCTATTTCGCGAACCTCAACATCGCGATGCCGCCGCCGCTGACGACGGACGGGCAGGTGACGTATGCCGATGGGACGCCGGCGACGGTCGACCAGATGGCGACGGACGTGTCGGCATTCCTGGTCTGGACCGCCGAGCCGAACCTCGAGAGCCGGCACGCGGCCGGGATCGCGGTGGTCATCTTCCTGCTGTTTGGCACCATCCTCGCGCACCTCGCCTATCGCCAGGTCTGGCATGAGGCGAAGCGCAAGGTCCGGGTGACCGGTCCGATCGAGCCGGAGAATCAGGCGAAAACACGGCGCGCGAAAGCGAAAGCGGGCGTCACCGGGTAAAGTCGGCCGCCGCGGCCGGCGGCTCCCCGGTTCACATGGGGTTCACGCCAGAGGAACGCGGGCGATTATCCGTTCGTTCTGCCTGTCTCTCGGTTTGGACAGGTGTCCCATGCGTATTCCCTACATTTCCCTCGCAGCCGTCGGCGCGCTCGCGCTCGGCGGTTGCGCTTATGGTGGCTATGGCGGTTATGGCAGCCTGGGCTATGGCTCAGCCGGCTACTATGGCGATTACGGCTACGGCAGCCCCTATTACGGCTACGGCTACGGATCGCCTTATTATGGCTGGTACGACGATTTTTATTATCCAGGCGTCGGAATCTACGTGTACGACCGCCAGCGCCGCCGGCATGTGTGGAACGACCGCCAGCGCAATCATTGGAACGGCCGCCGCCAGGCGGTCGTGAGCTCCAGCCAATCGCGGCCGGTTCTCCGCGAGAACTGGAGCGGCTTCAATCGCCGGGCGACGGCGGCGCAGCGCCAGCAAGTCCGCGAGGATCGTCAGCGCGCGCGCGAGGAGCAGCGGCGCCCCAATCGGCCTTAGCGATCTCTACTCTTCGCCTCGGGCTCGGGGCGGCGGCGAATGAGGACGATTGACGTGAAGCTCATCACCGGTTGACCGTCCTGGTTGGTGACGATCGTGTGTGTCCGGAAAGATCCCATTTCGGGCCGGCTCCGCGACGGCGTCTTCTCCATGATCGTGCCCCGCACGTGGAGCGTGTCGCCGGGATAGACCGGCCTGGTCCAGCGCAGCTCGTCGATCCCGGGTGAGCCGAGCCCGGCCTGCTCGTGGGCAACCACGTGCCGGGCGATCACCGCCATGGTCATCGCCGCGGTGTGCCAGCCGCTCGCCGCGAGCTTGCCGAAATGCGTTTTGGCCGCAGCCTCGTCCGACAAATGGAACGGCTGCGGATCATATTTGCGCGCGAACTCCAGCACTTCCTCGCGCGTGACTTCGTAGGAACCGAAATAGCTCTCCGCGCCGACTTCCAAATCTTCGAAATAGATCATGATGGCCGCATAGCTGCCGCTTGAGCTTGGCGCGAGTAGGCGGCTACGCTTGCCGGGTGGGGACACCAGCACCGCTTCCGAGCCGACACCATCCGCGCCTGATCGAGGCCGCGATCGCGCTCAATGAGAACCGGCTCGATGTCGCCGAGCGCATCCTGAAGCCGCACCTCAAGGAGGATCCGTTCGACGCGGCGGCGATCCGAATGCTGGCCGAGCTGGCGGCGCGTATCGGCCGCTGGCGCGACGCCGAGAGCCTGCTTCGCCGGGCGGTGGAACTGACCCCGGGCTGGATGGCCGCCAAGGCGAATCTCGCGCTCGTGCTGGGCCGTATGGGGCGCCCGGCGGAAGCGATGGAACTTCTCGACGACGTTTTCACAATAGAGCCCGAGGAGATCGGCCACTGGAATCTGAAGGCGGCGACGCTCGGCCGCCTGGGCGAGTTCGACGAGGCGATCCGGCTCTACGAGGACGTGCTCGGCCGCGCGTCCGACCAGCCGCGGGTCTGGCTCAGCTACGGCCATATGCTGAAGACCGTCGGCCGACAGGACGAGGGCATTGCCGCCTATCGTCGCGCCATCTCCATTCGGCCGACGCTCGGGGAGGCCTGGTGGAGCCTGGCCAATTTGAAAACCGTCCGCTTCGACGACAGCGACATCGAGGCGATGGAGCAGGCGCTGCAATCGTCCGATCTCCGGGACGAGGACCGCTGCCATCTGGAGTTCGCGCTCGGGAAAGCGATGCACGATGCGGGGCGCTTCGACCAGGCATTCGGCCATTATTCACGCGCCAACGCGCTGCGCCTCGAAAGCCAGCCCTATCGCCCGACGGAGGTTGCGCGCACCGTCGACCGATGCATCGAGGCGTTCACCGCCAAAGCCTTTGCCGAGCGCACCGGCGGGTGCGAGGCGCCCGACCCGATCTTCATCGTCGGAATGCCCCGCGCCGGATCGACGCTCGTCGAGCAAATCCTTTCGTCGCACAGCCTGGTCGAGGGCACGTCGGAGCTTCCGGACATTCCCGCCCTTGCGCGCAGCGTCGGCCATTATCCGGCGGGGGTACTGGACTTGTCCGCCGCACAGCGAACGGAGCTGGGCGAGGAGTATCTGAAGCGAACGTCGGTGCAGCGCCGAACCAACCGGCCCTTCTTCGTCGACAAGCTGCCGAACAACTGGCTGTTCGTGCCGTTCATCCAGCTGATCCTGCCCAACGCGAAGATCATCGACGCGCGGCGGCATCCGCTTGCCTGCTGCCTGTCCAACTTCCGCCAGCATTTCGCGCGCGGCCAGGCTTTCACCTACGACCTGTCGGACGTCGGGCATTATTATGCCGACTACGTCCGCCTGATGGCCCATGTGGATGAAGTGCTGCCCGGGCGTGTGCACCGCGTGATTTACGAGCGCATGGTCGACGATACGGAAGCGGAGGTGCGCTCGCTGCTCGATTTTTGCGGGCTGGAATTCGAGCCGGCCTGCCTCGAGTTCCACAAGACCGAGCGCGCGGTGCGCACTGCCAGCTCGGAGCAGGTACGGCAGCCGATCTATCGCGATGCGACTGAGGAATGGCGCGCGTACGAGGCGCACCTCGGGCCGCTCAAGTCGGCGCTCGGCGAAATCGCCGAAGCGTATCCGGAGGCCACCGCGACTTGAATGCAACGCTGCCGGAATAATCGTTGCATCCGCGCATCGCTGTCCTTGACTCCAAACAAGCCGTCTGCCGCAATGCGAGCACAGGATTGAACGGGGGCGTTCGCAATGATTGACGGGAATATCCGCGCACTGACGTTTGGGTTGCTCGCATCCACGGCGCTCGGCTCGCCGGCACTTGGGCAAAATACGGCCGAGCAGCAGCCTGCGGCGCAATCGACCGCGCCCGCGACCGCCGCTCCGCAGGCGCAACCCACGGACGAGAATGCGATCATCATTACCGCGACCAAGCGCGAGGAATATCTCCAGGATGTTCCGCAGAGCATCATCGCGCTTGGCACGCGCAAGCTCGACCAACTCAATATCTCGAATTTCGAGCAATATACGAAGCAGCTGCCGTCGGTGAGCTTCAACACGTCGCAATCGGGCGGCGCCGTCGTCTACATGCGTGGCGTCGCGACGGGCGGCGACGGCAATCACTCCGGCTCGTTGCCCTCGGTCGGCATCTATCTCGACGAGCAGCCGGTGACGACGATCGGCGGCGCGCTGGACGTCCATATTTACGACATCGCGCGGATCGAAAGCCTCGCGGGACCGCAGGGCACGCTCTACGGCGCGTCGAGCGAAGCAGGCACGATCCGCATCATTACGAATAAGCCGGACCTTTCGGGCACTTACGGGCGCGCGGACGCCGAGGTCAACACGGTCGCGCACGGCGGCGTGGGCGGCAAGCTAGAGGGCATGATCAACGTGCCCATCGCGAACCGGATCGCGTTCCGCGCAGTCGGATTCTACCAGAAGGACGCCGGGTTCATCGACAATGTGCCGGGCTCGCGGACCTATTGCGGGGATGCGATCACCGATCCGCTGACCGGCGACACGATCGGCTGCGTCCGCAACGGCATCAGCGTCAACAATGCCAATTTCATCCGCAAGGACATCAACGAGCGTACGACCTATGGCGGCCGCGCCGCGCTGAAGATCGATCTCGACGACAATTGGACCGTCACGCCGACGATCATGCACCAATATGCGAAGGTCGACGGCTTCACGGCGATGGACCCGACGCTCGGCGACAACAAGGTGCAGCGGTTCCGCAAGGAATATGCGCGCGACAAGTTCACCCAGGCGGCGCTGACGGTCGAAGGCAAGATCTGGAACTTCGATCTCACCTACGCCGGCGCCTACATGGACCGGCCGACCTACTCGATCGGCGATTACACCGATTATGCCGACGCCTACGATGCTTATTACGAGAGCGCGGGCGGGCTCGCGAACTACTTCTATTTCCAGGATTCCGCCGGCAACACCATCGATCCCCGCCAGTACATCAAGGGCAGCGAGCACTTCAAAAAGATGAGCCACGAAGTGCGGGTTTCGACGCCGGAGGACTGGCGCGCCCGGGCGATCGTCGGCGCTTTCTACCAGGTCCAGAAGAACCACATCTACCAGAACTATCTCGTTGACAATCTCGCGCCGGACCTGTCGGTGAACGGCTGGCCGGGAACCCTTTGGCTGACGCTCCAGGACCGCAAGGACAAGGACTGGGCGCTGTTCGGCGAGGGCGAGTTCGATGTCACGCCGCAACTGACGTTGATCGCGGGCGGGCGGCTGTTCAAATATGACAACAGCCTGTTCGGCTTCGCAGGCTTCGGCAAGAATCCGGCGTTCACCGAGACCAACGGCTTTCCGCCGCCGCCGAACGGAGCCGGCGGAAGCTCGGGCGTGCGCCGCTGCCTCACCGTCAACGGCCTGCAGCTGCTCGATGACGAGAACTCGCCCTTCGCCTCCGGCGGGGTGCCAATGACGCCCTGCACCAATGTGGGCGATGTGGTCGATGGCAAGGCTGTCCCGCGTCGCAGCAAGGGCGACGGCTTCATCCACCGCCTGAGCATGCGGTACAAGCCGACGGAGGATTTGACCTTCTACGCGACCTGGTCGCGCGGCTTCCGTCCGGGCGGCATCAACCGGCAACCGAACGCTCCGGCCTATGACCCCGACTTCCTCACCAATTACGAGGTGGGCTGGAAGACCGAGTTCGGCAGGCTGACGTGGAACGGCGCGATCTATCACCAGATCTGGAAGAAGTTTCAGTTCAGCTTCCTTGGCGAGAACAGCCTGACGGTGATCCAGAATGGGCGCGATGCGCGGATCGACGGGATCGAGACCGACCTGTCCTATGTCCATAACGGGCTCAATCTCAGCGCCGCGGCGGCCTACACCGACGCGAAGACCAAGGGGAATATCTGCAACATCAGCTTTGATACGGCGGCGGACTGCCTGACCTTCTTCCCCGATCTAAGCACGCCCGATCCGACCGACGGCGAGCAGGATTTCGTCGTCACCCCGTCGCGGACACGGCTGCCGATCACGCCGCGCTTCAAGGCCACGGCAACGGCGCGCTACACTTGGGGGGTTGGACCCGGCAAAGCCCATGTCCAGACAAGCATCGCGCACCAAAGCTCCGCGGCCGCCGACCTCCGGCAGGACATCGGTGGCGGCGCGAATCCGAACGACATTCTCGGGCGGATTCACGCGTCCACAGTCGTCGATGCGTTTGCCGGTTACGACTGGAGCCGCTTCACAACCGAGCTGTTCATCACGAACATCTTCGATTCGCGGAACGAGCAGGCGCGGTTCGTGGCATGCAGCATTTGTACGCGGACCTACGTCCTTCCCGGGCGGCCGCGGACGATCGGCCTCCGTCTCGGGATGAAATTTTAGCAATCTTGCCGCCGCGCCCCTGAATCGGGTGTTGGTGGCGCAATGACGGATCCTTTGCGCGGGCGCTCCGAACGAGTCTGGCCGGCGATCGCTTGTGTACTTCTGGCGGCCATCTGGGCCGCGATGCTGTGGCTTGGCGGGGGCTCGCTCGACCGCAGCCTCTATGAAGCGCTGTACGCCGGTCATCATCCGGCGCTTGCGCACGCGGCGGAGATACTTACGGACCTCGGTTCCTCGAGGGTGCTGATAATCGCCGCGCTGGTCTGCGCGATCTGCCTGCTGCTGATCCACCAAGCCAGATTGGCCCTGATTTTCGTCGTATTGATGCTCATCGGGCGGTTTCTGGCTGGGCTTCAGAAGCATTGGATCGCGCGCCCGCGGCCAGAACTCGAGGCACATCTCGTTTCGACCAATTCGCACGCCTTCCCGAGCGGACATGCGGCGAACTCGATGATCTTCTACGTGATGTTCGCTCTGATCCTCACGTCCGGCACCCGGCTGGAGCGTCCGGCGATCGCCGTGGCCGCGCTCTTCTCGTTGCTGATCGGAATCAGCCGCGTGATGCTCGGCGTTCATTGGCCGAGCGACGTGGTCGGCGGCTGGGCGTTCGGGCTGTTCTGGGTGCTGCTCGCCTACCGCCCGGCCAAAAGGTTGCTCCGCGCGGATTCCGCCTGAACGGCAGTTGGGCTATAGTGGCGCGGGGCAAAAGGGGAGGGGTTCATGACCAAACCATTCACAATGATCGCCGCGCTCATCTTCGCGGTCATCGCGCTGCTGCATCTCTATCGCCTGTTCACCCATTATCAGGTGATCCTCGGAAGCCACACGATCCCGATGTGGGCGAGCTATATCGGCGTCGTTGTCGGGGTGGTTCTCGCGTGGGGACTCTACCGTGAGAGCAAACGTTAGACGTTGAACCGGAACAGCATGACGTCGCCGTCCTGGACGACATAGTCCTTGCCTTCGCTGCGGAGCTTGCCGGCGTCGCGGGCACCGGTTTCGCCGTTGCACTTGACGTAGTCGTCGTACGAGATCGTCTCGGCGCGGATGAAGCCGCGTTCGAAGTCGGTATGGATTTCGCCCGCCGCTTCTGGCGCCTTCGCGCCTTTGTGCACGGTCCAGGCGCGCGATTCCTTCGGGCCCGCGGTGTAGAAGGTGATGAGGCCGAGCAGCGCATAAGCGGCATGGATCATGCGATTGAGGCCGGTTTCATGAAGGCCGAGGTCGGAGAGGAACGCCTCGCGCTCGTCGGCGGGAAGAGTCGCGATCTCGGCCTCGATCGCGGCGGAAATCACCACTGCCTGCGCGCCTTCCGCCGCCGCCTTGTCGAACACGCGCTGCGACAGCGCATTGCCGTTCGCGGCATCGCTTTCGTCGACATTGCAGACGTAGAGGACGGGCTTTGCCGTCAGCAACTGTGCGCGCTGCAGCGCTTTATCTTCCTCATGGTCCTTCGGGTGGACGAGCCGCGCCGGCCTGGATTCGCGCAGCAGGTCGAGCGCCTGCCCGAGCACGGACGCTTCGATCTTCGATTCCTTGTCGCCCTGCTGCGCCTTCTTGACGAGGTTGGGCACCCGCCGCTCGAGCGATTCGAGGTCGGCGAGCATCAGCTCGGTCTCGACGGTTTCCGCGTCGGCGATCGGGTCGACGCGGCCTTCGACGTGGGTGACGTCGCCGCCCTCGAAGCAGCGCAGCACGTGGACGATGGCATCGACCTCGCGGATATTGGCGAGGAACTGGTTGCCGAGACCCTCACCCTTGCTGGCGCCGCGCACGAGGCCTGCGATGTCGACGAACTCGATCTGCGTTTCGATTTCCTGAGCCGATTTGGCGATCGCGGCGATCTTGTCCAACCGCTCGTCGGGCACGGCGACCCGTCCGACGTTCGGCTCGATCGTGCAGAAGGGATAGTTTGCCGCCTGCGCCGCGGCAGTTTCGGTCAAGGCATTGAAAAGCGTCGATTTGCCGACGTTCGGCAGGCCGACGATGCCGCAGCGGAAGCCCATGGATACTCCGTGATGTTCGTCATGCTGAACTCGGTTCAGCATCCATTTTCGAAGACCGCCAAGAGGTTCGTCGATGGGCCCTGAAACAAGTTCAGGGCGACAGGTTCGACGCCCCTCTACGCGAAGTCGCAATCGTTGCTCAACCGCTCGCTGCGGCATTCCGGCCACTAGGTAAAATCCACGATTCTCGCCCGTCTGCGCTCGTCATAGATGGCGCCCGTCGAAGTCACGACGAACGCCCGTCAGGGATTGAAAGGGAATGAAGATGTCCGCTCCGATGGTCGACCTCAGCGTCCATCACGCGCCGAAGGGCCTGTCCGACAATATCGCTTACGGCTTCACCAAGGCGCTGCGCTTCTGCGCCGACACCTTCTTCGCCAAGCGCTACGGCCATCGCGCCATCGTGCTGGAGACCGTCGCGGCCGTGCCGGGAATGGTCGGGGCCACGATCAATCACCTGAAATGCCTGCGCCGGATGTGCGACGACAAGGGCTGGATCCGCACGCTCATGGACGAAGCGGAGAATGAGCGGATGCACCTGATGACCTTCATCGAGGTCGCCAGGCCGACGCTGTTCGAACGCCTCGTCATCCTCGGCGTGCAGTGGGTCTTCTATCTCGGCTTCTTCGCGCTCTACCTCATCTCCGCCAAGACCGCGCACCGCGTGGTCGGCTATTTCGAGGAAGAAGCGGTGCTGAGCTATACCCTCTACCTCAAGGAAATCGACGAGGGCCGCAGCAAGAACGTGCCCGCGCCGGAGATCGCCAGGCGCTACTGGGGCCTGCCCGACGGCGCGACGCTGCGCGACGTGGTGCTAGTGGTCCGTGCCGACGAAGCCCACCACCGCGACGTCAACCACGGTTTCGCGAGCGAGCTCGGCGGATTGCCGGTCGATCACGCCAGGATCGCGCCGTCGCCCTATCACGAGAACGGGATGAAGGACGCCGCCTGACGGTCAGGCGAAATTGAATGAGATGCTGAGACGCTCCCCGCGGCCCGTCCCGGGGAGCACCTCGTGCCTCAGCCAGCTTTCCCACATCAGCAGCAAGCCCGCGCGCGGCTCCACAGAGACGAAGGGCTGAAGCTCTTCCGGTGCGTCCTTCCGGCGCGGCGGCGCGGACATCATCAACGGTAGCCGCGGATCCTCGAACCGAATCGCGCCCGAACCGCCCGGAACCTCGACGTAAAGCGTGCCGGAAATAATGCTGTGCGGGTGAATGTGTCCACTGTGATGTCCACTGGATTTCAACAGATTCACCCACAGGCTGTCGAGCCGCGGTTTTCTGGCCAGATCGAACGCGCATTCGTCGGCGAATTTCGCCGCATGGCGGGCGAGGAGCTTCGCCAGATCGGCGAATGCAGGGTCGCGCTTCGGCAGGTCGTTCAGCGAGGCGTAGCTGGTGTAGCCGGCGTAGCGGTGCCGGCTCGACCATCCACGTCCCGCCTCATCATCACGCGCGATGCTACGGATCGAGTGCGCGAGCTCACCGAGCAACCGCTCATCGCCAAGCTCGGCTTCGTACAGGCGGGTGGCGAATAGCGTGCGCACGGCGGTCGCTGTGCGGCGGGGAAGCATCGGGCGCAAGGGCGTGGACAGGGTGGGGGTGCGTCTCTAGCGTTGGCGGGTCTCGGGGAGGGTCTCAATGCGCCGCTGTTTGTTCCTGTGCTCGCTTCTGCTCGTGTCCACGGCGTCGGTTGCCGCGCCCAAGGTTGCGCCATCAACTGTGGCCGTGAAGCCGGCGGATGAGCGGCCGCTGCTCGACGTCAGGGCGGACCCGAAAAGCGGAAAGATCATCGCGACTCTGCCGAAGCCCGATGCCGACGGTTTCTCCGGCCGGTACATCTATCTGACGCAGCTCGAGACCGGCCTCGGCTCCGCGCCGATCGGGCTCGACCGAGCAGCACCGTCCGGCTCGCGGATCCTGGTGTTTCGCCGGATCGGCAAGAAGGTCGCGGCGGAGATCGAAAATCCGAAGTTCGTCGCATTGACGGGCACAGCTGACGAGAAGCTCAAGGTTCGCGATGCCTTCGCGAATTCGACCATCTGGATGGGCGACGTCATCGACACCAAGGCGGACGGCTCGTTCACCGTCGATCTGGCGAGCTTCATCGACCGCGACGATTTCGGAATTCCGCAGATCGTGAAGCGCGGAGGCGGCGGCGACTTCAAATTCGCGCCCGAGCTCAGCACGGCCGATCCCAATTTCGTGAAGGTCTTTCCGAAGAACGCCGAATTCGCGGCGCGGCTTACGTTCCGGTCCGACGAGCCGACGCCCGAAGTCACGAACATCATTCCGGACAACCAGACGTTCACGGTGACGATGCGGCATTCGCTGATTGCGTTGCCGGAGCCCGGCTATGTCCCGCGCCACGACCCGCTCGGCTATACGATCAGCCAGCAACAGGTGGACTATTCCGCGCCGCTGGGTGCGCCGCTGGTGCGCGATCTCGCGACGCGTTTCCGGCTCGAGAAGGTCGATCCATCGGCGGTTCGCTCTCCGGTCAAGAAGCCGATCGTCTTCTACATCGACAATGGCGCGCCGGAGCCCGTGCGCACCGCGCTTCGCGAAGGCGTCAGCTGGTGGAACCAGGCGTTCGAGGCGGCCGGCTTCGTCGATGCGTTCAAGGCGGAAATCCTGCCGTCGGGCGCCGACCCGCTCGACGTTCGCTACAATGTCGTCAACTGGGTCAACCGGGCGACCCGCGGCTGGTCCTATGGCTCGCCGATCGACGATCCGCGCACGGGCGAAATCATCAAGGGGTCGGTGCTGCTCGGCTCGCTCCGGGCGCGGCAGGACATGATCATCTTCCAGGCGCTGGTCGGGGCAGGGCTGACCGGTACGGGCGATCCCAACGATCCCGTGACCGCGACTCTCGGCCGAATCCGCCAGCTCGGCGCGCACGAGGTCGGCCATGCGATCGGGCTCGCGCACAATTTCGCGGCGAGCACGCAGGGCCGCTATTCGGTCATGGACTATCCAGGCCCGCGCGTGACGCTCGAGAACGGCGCCCCGTCGCTGAAGGATGCGTATGGTGCGGGCGTCGGTCCGTGGGACATGTGGGCGATCAAATGGCTCTACGGCGCGAAGACCGATGCCGAGGCCAAACCCTTGCTCGCCGAAGCGCGCGCGAAGGGGCTGCGGTTCGTCGCCGACAACGATGCGCGGCCGGTCGGCGCGGCGCAGCCCGAGGGATCGCTGTGGGACGACAGCGCCGATCCGGTCAGCGAGCTTCGGCGCATGATGAACGTGCGGCGCGTGGCGATCGCGCGCTTCGGTCAGGCCGCGCTTCCGGCGGGCGAGCCGCTGGCGCAGCTGCGCCGTGCCTTCGTCCCGATCTGGCTGCTCGACCGTTATCAGATCGAGGCGGCGGCCAAGTCTCTGGGCGGAGTCGATTTCCCTTATGCGCTCAGCCAGGAGGGTATGGTCGCGCAGGCGGTGCCGGGGAGCACGCAATGGGCGGCGCTCTACGCATTGCTGGACACGCTGAGCCCGGCGGCGCTGACCGTGCCGCAGCGTCTCCAGCCCTTGCTGTCGGTCGGCTTCGGCGGGAACGGCGATCGCCAGACCGACATCGAAATCATTCCCACCGCGGGCGGTCCAGTGTTCGACCCGCTGGAGGCGACGGAAGTGGGCGCGGTCCAGACGCTGAATTCGCTCCTTGCGCCCGAGCGGCTGAACCGCCTGGAGGCACAGCACGCCGCCGATCAAGCCGTGCCCGCGCCCGCGCAGCTGTTCGACCTGCTGCTCGACCGTACGGTCGGCAATTCGGACGCGGAGGTCGGGCGGCGGATCGCTACGACCAGCGTTCTCGCCCTTGCCCGGGTTCAGCGCGACCGGTCGCTTTCGCCAACGGTGGCGATGCAGCTCGCGGGACGGCTCGACCGGCTGGCCGACAAGCTGCAGCGGCAGCGTGGGCCCGCGGCCGAGCAGGATTGGGCGCGCGGCATGGCGACGCTGCTGAAGGACGGTCAGGCGCTCGACAAGGCGATCGCCGATCAGGCGCGGCTGCCGAGAGTGCCGCCAGGAATGCCCATCGGCATGGACGAGGCGCTCTAGCACTGGCGAAGGGCGTCGGGCTCGCGGCTGAATTGCCTAGTCCTGCTGCAACCGGAGAGCCACCTCGCTCATGAATCGCGCGTCGTCGGCGTTGGCGAGCCATTCGGTTTCGGCGGCGATGGCGGCGAGCAGGTCGGACAGGGGCTCCATTTCCGACTTGGCGTAATTGCCGAGCACGTGCGGCGTGACCAGGTCCTTGCGGCCCGGGCCGGGGTGGCCGATGCCGATACGCACCCGCCGGAATTCGGGGCCGAGCGCGGCGTCGATCGAACGAAGGCCATTGTGGCCCGCAAGCCCGCCGCCGACGCGCACCTTCACCTTGAATGGGGCGAGGTCCAGCTCGTCGTGAAAGACGGTGAGCGCGGTGATGTCGAGTTTATAGAAATGCAGCGCCTGCTGAACCGCATCGCCGCTGTCATTCATGAAGGTTTGGGGTTTCAGCAGCAGGATGCGGTGAGGTCCGATCCGTCCTTCCGCGATCAGGCTTCGGAACTTCTTCTGCCAGGGTCCGAAGCCGTGCACCTCGGCGACGATGTCGGCCACCATGAAGCCGACATTGTGCCGCTGCAGCGCATATTTGCCGCCGGGATTTCCAAGGCCGACCCAGATTTGCATCGCGGCTCGCTAGCAGGAGCGGGGGCAAACAAAAACCGCCCGCCCGTTGGGGGCGAGCGGTTTCCGATAAGCAGGTCGAGCGGTTATTCTTCCTTCTCGCCCTCTGCGGCCTCTTCACCCTCGGCGGCTTCCTCGCCCTCGACGGTCGGCACCTCATCGGCGGCCGCGGCCTCTTCCTCTTCGGCCTTCATCGCCGACGGCGCGACGATCGTGGCGACGGTGAAGTCCTCGTCCGTGTTGTAGGGCGTGACTCCGTCCGGGAGATTGACTTCGCTGATGTGAATCGCATCGCCGATCTCCAGTCCGTCGAGCGCGATGTGAATCTCGTTCGGGATGCTCGCGGCGTCGCAAACGAGCTCGAGCACGTGCTGGACGACGTTGAGCACACCGCCGCGCTTCAGACCGGGCGATTCTTCCTCGTTGTCGAACCGCACCGGCACCGCGACGGTGACCTTGGCGTGTTCCGAAATCCGCAGGAAATCGACGTGAATCGGCCGGCTGCTGACCGGGTGGAAGTCGACCGCTTTCGGCAGCGTCCGGGTCGGCTTGCCGGCGACGTCGACCATGATGACCGAGTTCATGAAATGGCCGGTCGAAAGCATTTTCGAGAGGAGTTTCTCTTCGACGTGAATCGAGAGGGGCTCCGATTTATCGCCGTAAATCACGGCGGGCACCCGTCCGTCGCGGCGCAATGCCCGGGAGGCTCCCTTGCCAGCCCGGTCGCGCCCTTCGGCGGGCAGCGTCAGCTGTTCGCTCATTGTGGCATTCTCCGATGGTCCAAAAAGCCCGTGCCACGCCTCCAGGGATGACCATGGCCGGGAGCGCGCCCACTAGTGGAGGGCGCCACGAAATGCAAGGATCGGCCGGGTTATTCGACCCGGCTGGAGGGAAGACCCTTTTCGGCGAGGCGGACGAGGACGCTGTCCCTGCCCGCGAGGTGACCGGCGCCGACGGCGACGAACACAGTGCCCGGCGTGCGCATTCTTGCCGCGATCCAGTCGGCCCAGCGTGCGTTCCGGTCCGTGAACATCATCTTGTAGGTTTCGGGCGAGGACTCGCGCAGCTGGCCGAGCATCCGCACGAAGACGGCCTGATTGCCGTTTTTCCATGCCGATTGCATCTCCGACATGGACTGCGACAGGCTTTGCATCGGCGGCGGTCCGTTGGGCTCTCCGGGCCGCGCCGGGCGCGCCGCCGCGGACGCGGGCATGCTGTTGAACATGTTGAGCTGAAATTCGAGAGTCTCGAGACCGGCGACCGGCTTGCCTTCTGCCTCGGCGACGTGGCGGAGCACCGTGTCGGCGCCGTTGGCGACCTGCATTCCCTGCGACTGGCCGGCGTTGATCGCCATGCGCGTCGTCGCCAGGAACGAGGCGGACGGAGTGACCGAGGGAGCGCGGATCGGCAGGGCCGGCTTTCCGACAATGGCGGGACCCGGCCCTTCCGGAATCAGCGTTTCGAGTACCAGCTCGTTGGAATCATTGAAGGCGGCGCGGATCGTCGGGCTGAACCAGTGCGTATTGCCATCGAGCGCATGGAACGTGCCGAACAGATAGATTGTCGTATCCGCGTCGCGAATCATGAACATCGCGGGCGTGGCGGGAACGGCCTGCGGCGCCGCGGCAGGCGGCCCGGCGGCAATCGCGGCAGCTACAAGCAAGTTGACCATCCATCACCTTCCCGAGGTGGACGGTGCCGGCGGGGCGTTTGCGCGGAAGCGATGCTGGCGCAGTTTAGCCGATGCGAGAAAAGCCTCGCATATCATCAGCTTCGCGCATCAGACCCCCCAGCCCGATACCTCAGCGATTATGGTCACCGACTCGTTAAAAAATGTCTAGCGGAATCGGCAAAAGGTTAACTTTTCTCGATAGATGGCGCCTCTTGGCCTTCTTTGTGTCGGCTATTGGACGCGCCGGACGCGATATCCCGCCTTTTTGAGCATCGCGATCACCGACTCGTCGCCGGCAAGATGTCCGGCGCCCACCGCGATCAGGATCGCGCCGGGCTGGTCCATGCGCTGCCCGATCCAACGGCTCCAATTGCTGTTCCGCTGACGGATCAGGGTCTGCCGGAGTTCGGGCGACGCAGCGAGATCGCGGTCGAAGGTACGCGCGATGCCTTCGACATCGCCGCGCGACCAGGCCTTGAGCATCCCGGCGAAGTCTTCCTTCGTATCTTGCGGCTTATCCAGCGCGCCAAGGAGAAGCGCCACCTGCGCCTTTTCCGGAAGCGCGTTAAAGAAGCCGAATTGCTGCGCGTTGGTCTCGAGTTGCCCGATGGGCTTGCCTTCGCTGGTGAATGTGTCGCGCAAAACCTGTTCGACGCCCTGATCGCCCTTCAGGCCCATGTCGCGAAACTGGTCGGCGAGGAGGAGGAAGGCGGCGGTCCAGGTCTTCATCTGGTCGAAATAGGGTCGCGGGACCCCGCTCTTCTTGAGCGCCGCCTCCAGCGCCGGCCGCTTCTCCGCCGGGATCCGCTCGGCGAGCGGCGGAAGCCCCTTCGCAAATCCGAGGGCCGCGAGCACCGACATCAACTTCGTCGGGTCCTTGGTGTCGACGATCGTTTCGACGACCAGTTCCTGCGACCCCTGGACGGCCTGACTGAGTTTCGGCGTCTGCCACTGATAATTGTCGGGAAGCAGGTGGATCGTCCCGAACAAATAGATGGTCGTGTCGGCGTCCGAAACGGACCAGAGCGCCGGGTGCGCGCCTTGAGTCCGGGCCGTGGCCGGCGCCGCGACCAGCAACGTGGCGAGACCTAGTGCGGCGAAAGCGCGTCGCAGGAGTGATTTCATCATCGTTTCAGAAAGCCTTCGGGACCTTGGGTTCGCATGACGGGCTAACGGCCGCAAGCTGAACCTCCACTTGCCCCTTTTGGGTGCATCGGCCAAAGCCCCGGCGTCGACTTCGCATGGGGCATTTCGCTTGAGCCTGAGCTTCCAGGACCTGATCTTGACGCTCCACCGCTACTGGGGTGCGCGGGGCTGCGTCATCCTCCAGCCTTACGACATGGAGATGGGCGCCGGGACTTTCCACCCGGCGACGGTTCTCCGCTCGCTCGGGCCGGAACCGTGGAAAGCGGCATATGTCCAACCCTGCCGCCGTCCGACCGACGGCCGCTATGGCGAGAACCCAAACCGCCTCGGCCATTACTATCAGTACCAGGTGGTGCTGAAGCCGAGTCCGGAAGACCTGCAGGACCTCTATCTCGGAAGCCTGATCGAAATCGGAATCGATCCGCTGAAGCACGATATCCGCTTCGTCGAGGACGATTGGGAAAGCCCGACGCTCGGCGCCTGGGGCCTGGGATGGGAAGTCTGGTGCGACGGGATGGAAGTGACTCAGTTCACTTACTTCCAGCAGGTCGGCGGCTTCGAGTGCAAACCGGTGACGGGCGAGCTGACCTACGGGCTCGAGCGCCTCGCCATGTACATCCAAAGCGCCGAGAACGTCTTCGATCTCCGGTTCAACGACGATGGCGTGACGTACGGCGACGTGTTCCTCGAGAACGAACGCGAGATGTCCGCCTATAATTTCGAGGTCGCGGACACGGACGCTTTGTTCGACCTGTTCCGCAAGGCGGCCGCCGAGTGCGAGCGCTGCCTGGAGGCGAAGCTGCCGATCCCTGCTTACGAGCAGGCGATCAAGGCGAGCCACGTCTTCAACACGCTGCAGGCGAGGGGGGTGATCAGCGTCGCCGAGCGGCAAGCCTATATCGGCCGCGTCCGCGACCTCGCGAAGGCGGCCTGCGGGGCGTGGATGGAGCGCAATAGCCCCTCTCCCCCAGGGGGAGAGGGTGCCGAGCGTAGCGAGGCGGGTGAGGGGCGTGTAAGGGGCCGGCACACCCCTCACCCTCCCACCGCTTCGCGGCGGGCCCCTCCCTCTCCCTCAAGGGGAGAGGGGCAGTGACGGATTTCCTCCTCGAACTCCTGTCGGAGGAAATTCCCGCGCGGATGCAGGCGGGCGCGCGGAACGATCTGGCGCGCTTGTTTGCGCAGTACACCGAGGAAGCGGGGCTCTCGACGGAGGCGATCGACGTGCATTCGACGCCGCGTCGGCTGGTGCTCATCGCGCGCGAGGTCGCGGAGGGGACGAAGGCGAGCCGCGAGGAGATCAAAGGCCCGCGGGCCTCCGCGCCGCCGCAGGCGCTTGAGGGGTTCCTCCGCAAGACTGGCCTGACGCGCGATCAACTCGAGCAACGCGACGGCGTGTTTTTCGCAGTCGTCGAGCGGCCGGGCAGGGCGGCGGCGGACATTCTCGCGGACACGGTGAAGCGGATCGTCGCGGATTTTCCCTGGCCCAAGTCGATGCGTTGGGGTCCGGAATCGGCAAGCATGAGCTCGCTGCGCTGGGTGCGCCCGCTGCACGGGATCGTCGCCATGCTCGGCGAGGAGATCGTGCCGCTGGAGATTGACGGCATCGCATCGGGCGCGACGACGATCGGCCACCGCTTCCATCATCCGGGTCCGATCACGGTCGGCGGCGCCTCCGATTATCTCCAGAAGCTGCGTGCCTGCCATGTGATCGTCGATCAGGATGAGCGCGAGCGGATCATCCGCGAAGGGGCTGCGGCGGCCGCGGCGAAGGCAGGCCTCTTGCTCATCGATGACGAGGGGCTGGTGGTCGAGAATGCCGGCCTGACCGAATGGCCGGTGCCGCTGCTCGGGCGGTTCGACGCGGATTTCCTCGACGTGCCGCGCGAGGTGATCGTGCTCACGATGCGCACGAACCAGAAATATTTCGCCTGCACGAACGATCAGGGCCTGCTCGCCCCGGCCTTCGTCTGCGTCGCCAATGTCGCGGCGACCGACGGCGGCGAAGCAATCGCGCACGGCAATGCCCGCGTACTCGCCGCCCGGCTAGCGGACGCGCGCTTCTTCTGGGAGCAGGACTTGAAAGTCCCGCTGGAAGAACAGGCGAAGAAGCTCAGCGGCATCGTCTTCCACGAGAAGCTGGGGACGTTGGAGGAGCGGAGTCAGCGACTTGCGTCGTTGGTCGACGATCTCAGCCGATATTTCACCTTTGATCATCCAAACGCTCGACGTGCAGCGCTCCTCGCGAAGGCTGATCTTCTCACCGGAATGGTCGGCGAGTTCCCGGAGCTACAGGGAATAGTCGGCGGCTACATTGCGGAGGCCCAAAGCGAGCCGAAGGTGCTCGCGGGAGCAATTCGCGATCAATATAGCCCCGCCGGTCAGGGTGACGAAGTGCCATCCGAGCCGACGAGTGTCGCTGTCTCGCTTGCCGAGAAGCTGGACACACTTGTGGGATTCTTTGGTATCTCCATGCCACCAACGGGTTCCAAAGATCCATTTGCGCTGAGGCGCGCAGCCTTGGCTGCGATTCGATTGATAACCGAGCGTGGGATTCGCATTCCTCTTCTCGAGCTATTTCCGGGTGCAGCTCAGCTTTACCGCAACACTGGACACGATGTAGGGGATGCAGGTCCGGCGCTACTGAATTTCTTCGCCGATCGTCTCAAAGTTCAACAACGCGACGCCGGCGTGCGGCACGACCTCATCGACGCGGTGTTTGCGCTTGGCGGCGAGGACGATCTGGTGCGGCTGCTTGCGCGGGTGAAGGCGCTGCAGGCGTTCGTCGAGACGGCTGACGGCAACAACCTACTGGTCGCCTACAAGCGCGCGGCGAATATCCTCAAGAAGGAGAAATGGGAGGGCAGTCCCGCGTCAGACGGCGGCGATGTGGCTCGGCAGGAGGAGGCGCTGATTGCCGCACTCGACAAGGCGGAGCCGAAGGCATCGGCGGCGATCGAGAAGGAGGATTTCACCGCTGCCATGTCCGCGCTCGCTTCGCTTAGAAAGCCGATCGACGACTTCTTCGACCATGTGACCGTGAACGATCCCGATTCCGCGAAGCGCGAGCGGCGGCTGAACCTGCTGATGCGTTTCAGGGATGCCGTGAACCGCGTCGCGGATTTTTCGAGGATCGAGGGGTGATCATCCTTCCCTCCCTTGCAGGGAGGGAAGGTCAAAGCGACCGCTCATCCTCGGGGTCGCGATTATCCTTGATCGCCGCGGCGCGCAGTGAATCGCGTTCGCGCCATTCCTTTTCGCGCTGCTCCCAATCTTTCGAGCGCTGTTCATGCTCGCGCACGAGCGCCTCACGGCGATCGACCTCACTCATATAGCGCGACTTCCACTTGCGGCGCCCGCCGGCGGTCAGGAACGCGCCGATGAGCAGGCCAAGCAGGAAGACGAGGATGCAGATGGCCCACAGATTCGGGTCGGAGGTGATGTTCATTGCGCTTCCCCAACTGTTAACGGAGTTGCGGCGACTACGCTTCAGCGCGCCGCCGCGTTCCCGTTCCTAGTTGAGGAACTTGTCGTGGATCGAGCAGGCGGCCGGGCCGAGGATGACCACGAACAAGGTCGGCAGGATGAACAGGATCAGCGGCACCGTCATGATCGCGGGCAGCCGCGCGGCCTTTTCCTCGGCGCGCATCATGCGCTCATGGCGGAACTCGGCCGAAAGTACGCGCAACGCGGAGGCGAGCGGAGTGCCGTATTTCTCGGTCTGGATCATCGTCGTGACGACGCCCCGAACCGCATCGAGGTCGACTCGCATGGCGAGATTTTCAAACGCCTGGCGCCGCTCGTTGAGGAAGCCGAGCTCGATCGCGGTCAGACCGCATTCGTCGCCGAGTTCCGGGTAAGCCTTGCCGAGCTCGCGGGAGACGCGGCCGAAAGCAGCGTCGACCGTCAGCCCAGCCTCGGCGCAGATGACCAGCAGGTCGAGCGCGTCGGGAAGCCCCTTGCGGATGGCATGGCTGCGCTTGGTGACCTTGTTCTTGAGCCAGATGTCCGGGGCTTTGTAGCTGCCGACCAGGATTCCGGCGACGGTCGCGTAGCGCCGCACTCCGCCCCACTCCGGCCAGTAATTGACGAAGTAGATGAGCACGATCGCCGCGATTCCGAGCACCACCGGAAGCACGAAGCGGGCGAAGATGATGAAGAACGCCAGGTCCTTGTTGCGAATACCTGCCTGCATCAGGCGCTGCTGGGTCTTCTGAAGCTGGTCGTCCTGGAGCATCTTGAACTTGCTCAGGATCGCACGGACCCGGTCCGCCGCCTGGTTGCGGTTGGTCAGTTTCTTGCGCTTGTTCGTCGAGGCGACGATTCCGGCCTTCAGCTGTTCGCGACGCTCGTTGAGAGCGCGAACGCGCCGGGCCATCGGGTCCTTGACCGTGGTCGCCGCGTAAATTGCGAGGATGACCGCCATCGTGGCGACGCCGCTCAAAAGGGTGGCGACCCAGATGATGTCGACGCCGAAGAGGGTGGGGTGGACTGCTTGCATCGTCTCGCCCCTAAATCTCGAAGTTGACCATCTTGGCCATG
Organism: Sphingomicrobium sp.; assembly: GCA_035701045.1. Classification (GTDB taxonomy): domain Bacteria; phylum Pseudomonadota; class Alphaproteobacteria; order Sphingomonadales; family Sphingomonadaceae; genus Sphingomicrobium. Next base: position 70,274 of record DASSOB010000014.1, read on the forward strand.
ATGAACGCCCCGATTCCCATCCAGAGGAGTCCGCCAAGGCCAGCGACGATCAGGCGCTGGTCGGAAAAGAAGCCGCCCATGTAGGTCGGGTTGATCAACCACACGAGGATGAAGACGCAGAACGGGAGCGAGCCGACGATATAGGCCGAAGCCTTGGACTCGGAGCTCATTGCGCGGATCTTCAATTTCATCTGGGCGCGCTTGCGAAGAACGTCGGCGAGGTTCGACAGCGTCTCGGCGAGGTTGCCGCCGGTCTCGCGCTGGATCGCCAGGGTGATGACGAAGAACTGGAATTCCGCGGTTCCGAGCCGGTCGGCGGTATCCTGCAGAGCCGCTTCCATGGTCCGGCCGATCTTCATCTTGTCGGAAACCATTCGGAACTCGATCCCCACCGGTCCGCCGATTTCGCTCGCAACGATCCCCAGCGTTTCGCTGATCGGGAGGCCCGAACGAAGGCCTCGGACCATCAGCTCGATCGCATCCGGGAAAGTCGTGTTGAACTTGTTGATCCTGCGGACGATCATCTTTCCGATGACGAAATGCGGCAGGCCGATGCCGACGAACAGACCGAGGAAGAAGGCCAGGAAAAACGGCGCTCCGCGGATCATCATCACCGCCATGACGACCAGGACGAGGCCGAGCGAGAACGCCGCATATTTGCCGAGCGTGATGTTCTTCCCCGTCATCTCGAGCCGCTTGCGAAGCAGGCCCGGGCGCGGAATGATGGACGAGGCGAAACCCTCGAAGCGGCTCGCCCGCGCAGCCATCAGCTTTCGGATCTGGGCCTGGGCAGCGGCAGTAACGCCTTCGGCATGCCGCTCCTTCACGAGCTCCATGCGCCGCTTGAGCGCCCTCGACGGCGACGGGCCGCTGACTAGCCTGAGGAGCAGGAAGAGCACCCCGACCAAACCGATAATGAGGATCAGATAGAGAAGCATCTACTGTCCATTCCTACACGCGCAGCGGGACATCGGCCCCGCCGGCCCAAAGTCACGCAGCTTTCGCCTTCGGCTTAGCGAGCATCGACTTCAGATTGTTCATCAGCGACTTGCTGCTGTCCGACTTGGCAGCGCCGCCGTCCGCGTCCTCGCTGGCATGGCTCAGCACCATGTTCAGGAGCGAATTGAAGGGCGCCGCCATCTTGCCCGAGGCGATCTCGGCAAGCGGCTTGCCGAGCTTCGCCGACTGCGCCGCGAGCTTCGCGTCGAGCGGGAAGACGACATCGACCGATCGTTCGATCGACTGTTCGAAATCCTTGCGGCTGATCTCGAGCGTTCCACCGTTCGGAACCCCGTTCGCAGCGACGATAACCTTGGTCTGCGGAGCGTTCGATTTGAGCCAGGCGAGAATCCTGATCGCGTCCCGGGTCCCGGCCAGAGTCAGCTCGGCGACGATGACCGCCACATGAGCATCGTGGACGAGATGCGGATGCTGGATCAGCATTTGCCGCGGCAGGTCCATGACCGTCGATTCGAACGCATTTCGCATCTCTTCCTGAAGGTGGAAGAAGGCGCTTCCGTCGGTGATCAGCGGCTGGTGGATCGGAGCCTCGGCCGAAAGCACCGAGAGGCGCTCGTTGGCCCGGACCATCGCACGTTCGATGAAGAGCCCGTCGATTCGGCTCGGATTCTCGATCGCGTCGGTCAGGCCGCGGCCCGGCTCGAGATCGAGGGCGAGCGCACCGGTCCCAAAGTGCACGTCGAGGTCGAGAAGCGAGGTCGTCCGGTGCGCGCGCTCGCCGAGCATCCAGGCGAGGGAAGTCGCGATCGTCGATGCGCCGACTCCGCCCCGAACGCCGACGACGGCGGTCATTACGTGGGGCTTGTCCACCTGCGCTTCGCCGCGCGGGCCGGACAGGATCATCTGCGCGTGAGCGAAGCTGTCACGCAGCTGGTCGACCGTGAACGGCTTCAGCAGATAATCGTGAATGCCGCTGGCGACGAGGTCCCGATAGAGGCGGACGTCGTTGACCTGGCCGGCCGCGATGACGATCGTGCCGGGCTCGCAAACTTCCGCGAGGCCGTTGATGTCGTTGAGCGGGTCGGCCGATTCCGACAGGTCCACGAACAGGATGTTCGGGCTTGCGGACACGGACAGCGATTGCACCGCGTTGCGAAGACCGCCCTTGTTGACCTTTTCGGGGCTCCAGCCGTGCTCGACCGCCACCGGCCGAAGCATGTCGGCTGTCGCATCGTCGCAGACGAAGGCAGTGAACGGATCGCGCAAACCGGCGCGGGCCTGGAACGGAGCGTTCATACTATTTTCCCCCCGTGGACGATTCGACCGTACTGAGCGTGCGTTTGCTCTGGCCGTCCTTGATTCCGGTCAGCGGCCAGTCGCGGTACATCTGGACGGCCTTGGCGCCGGCAATTGCATCGACCGTCGCCGGTCCCTGGCGGCCGTGGAACAGGTCCTCCGGATTGGCGACCTGCATGGCCAGCGCCGAATTCACCGAGCAGCCGAGGTTCGACATGCTGTGGTTCTGGAAATTCGGCTGCGAAGGCTCGCTCCAATTGGGGCAGTTCGGAACTTCCGCACGGGTGCGGCTGACGACCACCCGGACCATTCCTGGCGGAACTGTGCCCGCAGTGACCGGCGCCGCCGGCAGCAGCATCATTCCGTAATTGCCGGCGATCTCCGCGACCTGGGCGCGGGCAGTGCCCGAATAGTCGCCGTCGACGTAGATCGAGTCCCCGTAGCCGAGGTCGAGCCCGTGGAACCAGCCATCGAGCCGCGCGGCTTCGGCGGGCGCAAGCGCTCCGCCAGGAGCGGCAACGTCGATCGTATAGGTCGACCGGTTGAGGACCGGCTGGTTGACCGCCTCGACCCCTCGCGACGCGACCGGAGCACCCGGCGACATGCAGCCGGCGACGGCCGAAGCGAGCAGAAGCGGAAGCAGTTTCTTGACCATGATCCTATCCTTTTCCAGCGCCCGCGTCACAGCTTGAACCCGGGTGCGGCAGTCGTGGCCGAAGCCCCGATTGACGGAACCGGAGCCGCCACGACCGGCGCGTGGCCGCTAACGCCCTTGTAGGTTTGCCCATCCCAGAACTGCTCCGCGTCGGTCGGCGCGCGATAGCCGTTGGTCGGCATCGGGATGGTCCCGTTTACCGGCCGCACCAGGTAGGGAGTGACGACGATGACCAGTTCCGTTTCCTGACGACGGAACTTGGTCGACCGGAACAGGGAACCGATGATCGGCAGGTCACCGAGGAACGGCGCCTTGTCGATGCTGTTGGTATTGGAATTGCGAAGCAGGCCGGCGAGCATGAAGCTCTGTCCCGAACCGAGCTCGACGGTCGTTTCCGCGCGGCGGGTGGTCAGAGCCGGGACGGTGAAGCCGCCCAGCTTGACGGCGCCGGCGTCAGAAAGCTCGCTGACCTCCGGGCGAACCCGCATCGAGATCCGGCCGTCGGCAAGGACGATCGGGGTGAAAGCGAGCGAAACGCCGTACTGCTTGTATTCGATAGTGACGGCGGAGCCGTTGCCGGAGCCCTGGGTCACCGGGATCGGGAACTCGCCGCCGGCAAGGAAGCTGGCGGTTTCGCCCGAAAGAGCGGTGAGGTTAGGCTCGGCCAGCGTGGTCACCAGGCCGTCGGTTTCGGCGAGATCCAAGGCGCCGGTCAGGTTGAGCCCGAACAGCTTGCCTGCGGCTCCGATGGTGGTCCCTCCGACAAGCGGATTGACGACGAAGGGCGAGCCCCCGGCGGCACCACGGGTGCCCTCACCGATTCCGAATTTGAAACCGCTCGTCGGATCGCTGCTGAACAGGTTCATCCCGATCGACTTCAGAAGGTCGCGGCTGACTTCAGCGATCCGGACTTTCAGGGTCACCTGAAGCGGAGTCGCTGTCCGAAGCCGGTTCAGCGGAACGATATTCAGCGCATCGCCGGGCTTGATTCCAGGGTTGAGCACCGACGTGACCAAAGTCTCCGCCTGGGCCGCATCGTCCGGCGAGGCGACGGTCCCGTTGATCACCGCGACCTGGCCAACGGTCGTCACCGTGATGTTCGAGTCCGGCATTGCCGCCCGAAGCATGTCGTTGACGTTCGACAGGTTCTGGTTGACCCGGACGTTCGCCCCGTAAACGACCGATCCGTCGGCCGCAGTCGCGATAATCGTCGCTTCGCCCATGTCCTTGCCGAAGATGTTGATCTGGCGAGGCGTGTTCACATAGACGTCCGCGACCTTCGGGTTCGAAGTCCAGACGTTGGCGACGCTTTTCGGAAGCGTGACCATCTGGCCCTCGCCGATCGACAGCTGGAGCTGGCGGCTCGGCTTGTAGGTCGAGCTGCTCTGGGCGACGGCCGGAGTGACCGGGACCAGGACAGCCGGAGCGGCGAAGGCAAGGACAGCGAGCGCTGTGCCGAGCCGCGCGCGGCGGATGATGTTTTGAGTGGTCATTAGCGAGCTCCCACGGGAACGACTGACACTTCATTGCCGCGGGCAACGCGAACGACCGGACCGCTGTGGATGACTGCGGCGCCGCCGGCTGCGGCCGGAGCACCAGCCGAGGCTGCCGGCGCCGAAGGCACCGAGCTGCGCTGGTAGCGCGACACGTCACCGCCGGTGGTATAGGTCGTGTTGTTGTCCGTAGGGCGATTGGCGAACGCGGTCAGAAGCTGGCGCTCCTGGGCCGGGCTGGTGCCTTCCGGAATCTTGATGTCGCCCGAGGCAACCGCCCGCTGCATGTCCGAACTCTGGTCCGCGATCGAGCGGAGCGAGAGGGACAGCTTGCCCATGCTCTGGGCAACGGCGATCTTCTCGGCGATCCGCGGAGTCACTTCGAGCGTGACGTTGCGGGCTTCCTTGACCACCGGCTTTCCGTCTTCATCCTTGTCCGTGTAGCGCTGGTCGGCGGCAAGGACGCGGAGGTTGCGGACGATGGTTTCGGAGGCGTGGAGGGGCTCGCCCTCGCCGCCGCCGCGGATATCCTGGGTCAGGACGAGGTCGACCCGATCTCCCGGGAAGACGAAGCCGGCGAGGCCGCTCGACGCGGTAACCGGGACGGTGACCGCCCGCATTCCCGGGCCAAGCGCCGCCGCCAGGAAGCCGCGGTCCTCTGGGCCGACGATCGAGCCGCGAGTAAGCGGCTGGCCGGCTGCAATCGGATAGCGGACGACAGTGCCGAGCATCTTTGCCGGATTGGAATCGGGCTGGCCCTGCTGATAGTAGGTCGGCGCGATCGAATCCTTCGGCCACGGAGTCCAGTCGATCATCGTCGCATCGATGATGGTGCCGACTGGAAGCGGCTTCTTTGCAACCAGGACCTTGGGCCCTTGCGGCACCGTTGCTGCAGCGGCCTGAGGCGCGCTTGCTCCGGCGAACATATTCTTTGCCATGATTGCGGTTACGGCCGCGACCATGAGCGCTCCGACGAGAAGCACGATCTTCTTAAAGTCCATGGCGAAAACGCCTCCCCTGCGGGCCCCGTTCGATTGCGACACACATCAGGCAAATTGGTTAAGAAACCGTTGGGCGAGAATCGCGAGACCGCCGATTGC
>DASSOB010000015.1:0-15236 GCA_035701045.1 Sphingomicrobium sp.
CGCTGCTCAACGATTGGGGGCTCACGGCGCCCCGGATCGCGGTGGCGGGCCTCAACCCCCATGCGGGCGAGGGCGGCCTCATGGGGACCGAGGAGCAGACGGTGATCGGGCCGGTGCTGGAGCGGCTCCGGGCCGAGGGGATGGACCTGAGGGGGCCCCTGCCCGCCGACACGATGTTCCACGAGGAGGCGCGGGCGGGCTATGATGCGGCCGTCTGCATGTATCACGACCAGGCGCTGATCCCGATCAAGGCGCTGCATTTCGAGGAGGCGGTCAACGTGACCCTGGGGCTCCCGATCGTTCGCACCGCTCCCGATCATGGCACGGCGTTCGACATTGCCGGGCAGGATCGAGCCAATCCGCGACCGATGGCCGCCGCGATCCGCATGGCTGCCGAGTGTGTCATGCTCCGCGCCGACGCAGCTTGACCGGCCCTCCCGAGCCGCTGCGCGACATCATCGCGCGCCACGAGCTTCATGCGAGCAAGGCGCTCGGGCAGAATTTCATTCTCGATCGGCAGCTGCTGGCGCGAATCGCCGCAATTCCCGGGTCTCTCGAGGGCGAGCAAGTCTATGAGGTGGGGCCCGGACCCGGCGGACTGACCCGCGCGCTCCTCGATTCGGGCGCGTTTGTGACGTCGGTCGAGCGCGACCGGCGGTGCATCCCCGCTCTGGTCGAGCTTGGCCAGGACTTCGGAGACCGGCTGCGGATCGTCGAGGGCGACGCGCTCGCAATCGACGAGCCGGGCCTCGTCGGCCAGGGCGCGCACGTGGTCGCCAACCTGCCTTACAATGTGGGCACGGCGCTTCTCCTGAAATGGCTCGGCGGAAGCGGCTGGCCGCCGTGGTGGCGTTCGCTCACGCTCATGTTCCAGAGGGAGGTTGCCGAGCGCATCGTGGCGCGCCCGGGGACTGATGCCTACGGGCGTCTTTCGGTCGCCGCCCAGTGGCGATCGCGGGCGAGCATCGCGATGCGGGTGAACCGCTCCGCCTTCGTCCCGCCGCCCAAGGTGACATCGGCCGTGGTGCACTTCGTCCCCGCGGATGAGCCCGAAGGCGTGGTGCCTGCGACACTCGAAAGACTGACCGCGACCGCGTTCGGGCAGCGGCGGAAGATGCTGCGCTCCAGCTTGAAGACCTTTCCGGGAGCGCTCGAAGCCGCCGATTCGCTTGAAATCGATACGGAGCGACGAGCGGAAACGCTCAGCGTCGACGAATGGGTGGGGCTGGCGCGGGCCTTGACTTAATTCGACTTCGGCGTCTCGGGCGCCTTCGCGGAAGCGACGGTCGGTCCGCGCGCGATCGTGGCGGAAAGCTGCGCGATCTGCGGGCAGCCCTTCGGCGCGCAGATGGACTGCAGCTTCTGCAGATTCTCCTTCGCGCGCGCCGTCGCGCCCATCTCGACCATGGCTTCGCCCTGAACCGCGATCGCGTCGCGATCGTTGGGCTCCATGATCAAAGCCTTGCTGGTCATTCGGATGACCTTGCCGAACAGATGCTGCTTCTCCGCCACCCGTGCGAGTTCGACATAGGCCCAGCGGTTGCGCGGATCGACGGCCAGAGCCGTCTCGAGCATGTTCTCGGCTTCCTCGAGCTTGCCCGCCGACATCAGTTCCTGTCCGCGGTGCATCAGCTCGACCGACTTGGGTTGAATCTGGTTGTCGGGACGCTGACCGGAGACCGGCGCCGCAAGCGCAACTCCACTTAACCCGATGAAAAGAACGCGAGCCAGAGGACCCATCAACTTTCTCCACTTTCCTGCGCACTGCCTAGCATGGACGACCGAGCCGCGCGACGAAAAAGCCGTCGGTGCCGTCGTGGGCAGGAGTCAGAAGACGCCCCGCCCCGTCCGCGCGACCGGCGGGAATCGGTAACTCTTGGCTATTCCACGATGAATGGCGGCTGAGGAAGTGCTCGATTTGCCCTGCCCCTTCGCGGGACAGAAGCGAGCAGACCGCATAGACTAGGCCCCCGCCGGGGCGGACCAGCTCTGCGGCAATATCGAGTAGCCGCTCCTGAACCGCGATCAGCCGGTCGAGCCGTGCCGGAGTCAGGCGCCAGCGCCCTTCGGGATTGCGCCGCCATGTGCCGCTTCCGGAGCAAGGCGCATCGACGAGGACAAGGTCGGCCTTGCAGCGCCAGTCCGTCAGGTCGCCGAGCTCGTTCGGCGGATTGAGCAGGCGCGATTCTATCTCCGCCCCCGCCCTTCCCGCGCGCGGCGCGAGCTTCGAGAGGCGCGCGCGGTTTGTGTCGCTCGCAAGGATCGCCGCCCCGGGCGCAGCCGCCGCAAGCGCGAGCGATTTGCCGCCCGCGCCGGCGCAGAGATCGAGCACGGATTCGCCGTCACGCGGTTCGCATGCGAGGGCGATCAGCTGACTGCCTTCGTCCTGAACTTCGACGAGGCCATTCTGGAATGCGGGATGCTGGTCGATGCGCGAGTCTGCGGGCAACCGAATGCCCCAGGGGCTGAGCGACGCTGGCCGTGCATGCTCGAATTCGCACAACATCTCGTCGCGCGACGCGCGGGCAGCGTTGACACGAAGGTCGAGTGGCGCTCGCTCGAGCAGCGCGGGCCATTCGTCGCGGGTGAGTAGCGGCGAGAGTTCAGGAATAAGCCACTCAGGGACAGTCCCTGATTCAGGGACTGTCCCCTCTTCATCATCGACCTGGGGCTCCGGACCTCGCGGCTGGCCGAACAGGTCGAGCAGCTCGGGCTCGACCTGCGCCAAAGCGAGCATGGCTGATCGACCGTTCTCCGGCCGTTCGCCGACGTGCCGGATCGCCCTGAACGCAAGCTCGCGCACGGCACGGCGGTCCTTCGACCCCGCGTATCGACGATGCTTGAAGTAGCGGGTGACGAGCGCGTCGGCGGGCGGTCCGTCGTCGCGAACGGATTCGATCACCCCGTCGAGAATCTCGATCGCCGCTTGAAGTCGCGCGGCGGGAGTCATCGGACCTTACCGTGTCGGATAATTGGGCGCTTCGCGCGTAATCGCGACATCGTGCACATGGCTCTCGGACAAGCCCGCGTTCGTGATACGCACGAATTGCGCCCGTTTCCGAAGCTCGGCGATGGTGCGAGATCCGGTGTAACCCATCGCCGCCTTCACGCCGCCGACCAGCTGGTGGATGATATCGCGCACGGGGCCCTTGAAGGGCACCTGTCCCTCGATCCCCTCGGGCACGAGCTTCAGATGATCCTTGATGTCTTGCTGGAAATAGCGGTCTGCCGAGCCGCGCGCCATTGCGCCGACGGAGCCCATGCCCCGATAGGATTTGTAGCTGCGGCCCTGGTAGAGGAAAATTTCGCCCGGCGCCTCTTCGGTGCCAGCGAGCAGCGAACCGACCATCACGGTCGATGCGCCCGCGGCCAGAGCCTTGGCGATGTCGCCGCTGGTGCGGATGCCGCCGTCGGCAATGACGGGCACACCGTTCGCGGCACGCGCTGCGTCCATGACGGCGGTGAGTTGCGGGACGCCGACGCCCGCGACGATGCGCGTGGTGCAGATCGATCCCGGGCCAATCCCGACCTTGATCGCGTCGGCGCCGGCGTCGATCAGCGCCTTCGCCGCGTCATAGGTCGCGACATTCCCGGCCACGACCTGAGCGGAATTGGAGAGCGCCTTCACCCGCTCGACCGACTTCGCGACATCGGTGTTATGGCCGTGCGCCGTATCGATGACGATGCAATCGCAGCCGGCCTCAATCAGGGCTTCGGATCGGGCAAATCCGGCGTCGCCGACCGTGGTTGCCGCCGCGACCCGAAGCCGCCCCTCTCCATCCTTGGTGGCGAACGGGGCGGCGACCGATTTCTCGATGTCCTTTACGGTGATGAGGCCGACGCAGCGATTATGCTCGTCCACGACGAGCAGCTTCTCGATCCGGCGCTGGTGGAGAATCCGCCGCGCCTCCGCTTCGCTGGTTCCGATCGGAACGGTCGCCAAATTGTCCTTCGTCATCAGCTCGCTGACCGGCTGCTTCGGGTTCTCGGCAAAGCGCACATCGCGGTTGGTGAGGATCCCGGCGAGTTTGCCCGATTTCTCGACGATTGGGATTCCGCTGATGCGGTGGGTCTTCATAAGCTCGAGCGCTTCGGCGAGCTTCTGGTCGGGAGTCATGGTAATTGGATTGACGACCATGCCGCTTTCGAAGCGCTTCACCTGTCGGACCGCCGTCGCCTGCTCCTCGACGCTGAGGTTGCGGTGGAGAACTCCGATTCCGCCGAGCTGCGCGAGCGCGATCGCCATGTCGGCCTCGGTCACCGTGTCCATCGCCGAGGACAGAATCGGGATGTTGAGCGGGATCTCGCGGGTGAGGAAGGTTTTCGTCTCGGCCGCGCTCGGAAGCACGCTCGATTCGAGCGGTTGCAGAAGGACGTCGTCGAACGTCAGTCCGAGAGGGATTTCAGCGCTTTGGTTCAGTCGGGCCATATCGGCCCATGACAGGCCAAGCGCGATTCGCCAAGTGCCGGCTAGCCGCCCGCCCTCTGGAGCACCCGCTGCGCCGCCTCGACGTGCATCCGCTCGATCATCTCGTCACCGTAGCGCTCCGCTCCCCCACGGAACGCGTCCACCAATGCTCGTGCGCGCTCCACTTCGGCTGCGGTAGGCCCGAACGCGCGATTACACGGCTCGATCTGACTCGGGTGGATCAGACTCTTGCCATCGAAGCCGAGGCGCCGCCCCTCTCCAGCTTCCTCGCGAAAACCTTCCGCATCGTCGAGGCGGTTGAACACGCCATCGAACGCGGCGATGCCCGCTGCGCGCGCGGAAAGCACGATCATCTGGAGCGAGGCCGAGATCGGCTCGCGCGTCGAATCGAGCGGAAGCCGCAAGTCCGCGCGAAGGTCGTTCGTTCCGGCAATCAACGCCGCCGACTCTTGCGCGATTTCCGCGGCGGCCAGCACGCCCGCCGCGGTTTCGATCATCGCGAGCACGGGCTTACTGACGGCTTCGGCGGTGTTGCGCACCAAATGCCCGGAAATGGCCCTCGGTAGCACGGCGAAATCCGCTTCGGATCGCGCGACCGAATCCAGGTCGAGCGAATGCCACTTGGTCCCGATGCCGTTCACACGGATGGCGACCGGCATCGGCCATTCGGTCGCTACCGCCTCCACGGCGGCCCGTCGTGCTTCGCCCTTGTCCTCGATTTTCACCGCGTCTTCGAGGTCGAGGATCACAAGATCGGCGCCCGCCGTCCTCGCCTTCGCGATCGCTCGCGGGTTGGACGCCGGCAGGAATAGCACCGACCGGACGGCGGCAAGGTCCGTGCCCATGTCACTTTTCCCTTCCGCTTCGCGCATCGCCGTCGCATCATGCCCCGAATGAGGGTTTTCGGGGAAGAGTGATGCTGACGACCTTGCTGACCGCGATCGCGGTCCTTGTGCTGCTGTTCATTGCCACGGGCGTGAAGATCGTCCGCCAGGGCTATCGCTACACGATCGAGCATTTCGGCCGGTTTGTGCGGGTGGCCGACCCGGGGTTCAACTGGGTGACGCCCTTCTTCTACCGTGTCGGGCGGCGCATCAACATGATGGAGCAGGTGCTCGATATCCCAGGTCAAGAGATCATCACCAAAGACAATGCGATGGTCGCGGTCGACGGCGTCGTCTTCTTCCAGGTGCTCGATCCCGCCAAGGCGGCCTATGAGGTCAGCGACCTCTACATGGCGATCATGGCCCTCTCGACGACCAACCTTCGGACGGTCATGGGCTCGATGGACCTCGATGAGACCCTTTCGAAGCGCGACGAGATCAACACGCGCCTACTCGGCGTCGTCGACAATGCGACGGAAAATTGGGGCGTCAAAATCACCCGTGTCGAATTGCGCGACATCCGGCCGCCGCAGGACATCGTCAACGCGATGACCCGGCAGATGAAGGCCGAACGCGAGAAGCGCGCCGTCATCCTGGAGGCCGAAGGGATGCGCCAATCGGCCATCTTGAAGGCCGAAGGCGAAAAGCAATCCGCCATCCTGTCGGCGGAGGGCGCCCGGGAAGCGGCCTACCGCGAGGCCGAAGCCCGCGAGCGGGCCGCCCAGGCAGAGGCCGCCGCGACCAAATCCGTCAGTGACGCCATCGAGCAAGGCAGCACGCAGGCGATCAACTATTTCGTCGCCCAGAAATATGTCGAGGCGGTCGCCGAATTCGCGCGCTCGCCCAATTCCAAGACCATCCTCTTCCCGGTCGAGGCAACCCAGTTGATCGGGACGCTCGGCGGCATCGGCGAGCTGGCCAAGGACGCGCTCGGCAAGCAAAGTCCACCCTCGCCTCCCACAAGAGCGAAGGCGATGCCGAGCGTTCCCAACGCATCGGAATGAACGACTTTCCCCTCGACCCTGGCTGGATGTGGATGATCGGTGGCGTCCTGCTGCTGATCGCCGAAGTGATCGCTCCGGGTTTTTTCCTGGTGTTCATCGGCGTGGCCGCGATCGCCGCAGGCTTGTTCGCGGTCCTGTTCGGGCTTGGCGTCGAGGCGCAGCTCGCGCTGTTCGCCCTCTATGCCGTGCTCGCGGTGATGATCGGCCGGCGCTTTTATGGCGCACGCGCATCCGCGAGTCCCGGCCTGCACCTCAACGACCCCGCAACGCGGCTGGTCGGCAAGGTGGTGACCGTGACGGTCGAGGTGGACCAACATAATGGCCGGGTACGGGTCGGCGACGGCGAATGGAGCGCGCGCGGCGGTCCGGCGGCCGCCGGCGGCCGCGTCCGGATCACCGGCGTCGACGGCAATTGCCTGATCGTCGAGCCCGAACACCTTCTTCCTCCCGCCTGAACGGAGTTGCCCTTGTTCCAACCGAAGCTTTCGCGCCGCCAGACGCTTGCCGCGCTGGCCGCAACCACCGCCGCATTGCCGATCGCCGCATGCCGTAAGCTTGGCCTCGGCTCCGGTGGCTCGGAAGCCGATGCGAGCGCGCTGCTCGATTCATTCGCGGACCATTTGCTCCAGCTGATGCCGGAACAGGCGACGTCGCTCGGCGTCGATACTGGCGCCCGAGCGAAGCTGCGCTCGATGCTCGGCGACCGCACGGCCGCCGGACAGCGAAAGCTCGCCGAAACGCTCAAGTCCGACCTCGCGAGAGCCGAGGCGTTCGACACCTCCTCGCTTCCATTCGCGACCCGCACAAGCATTGAGGTCGTGAAGAGCGCCTACACAACCTCGCTCCAGGGCCTCGCTTTCCCTTATGGCGACGTTCCCGCCGCGGGTGGGAACAGCTGGCGCAACACGCCTTATGTGGTGATCCAGAACGTCGGCGCGTACCTCGACACCCCGCAGCTCCTCGATACCGACCATCCGGTCGAAAACGCGGCCGACGCCGAAGCCTATCTCAGCCGCCTTGCCCAATATCCCGGTCAGCTCAACGGCGAGCTCGATCGCATGAAGTCTGCCCGCGTACTGGGGCTCGTTCCGCCCAATTTCCTCATCGACAAGGCGATCGACCAGATCGGCATCGCCGCGAAAGGCGCCCGCGACGGCGGCGGGCTGGTCGACTCGCTCGTTCGCCGCACCAAGGCGAAAGGAATTGCGGGCGATTGGGAAAATCGCGCCCGCAAGATCGTGACGGCGGAGGTCGCGCCCGCCCTCCAGCGGCAGATTGAGGAGCTGAAGGCCGAACGCGCCGTCGCCACTGATATCGCCGGCATGTGGTCGCGCCCGCGCGGCGACGAATATTACCGCTGGGCGCTGAAGGCCTCAACGACCACCGATCTCTCGCCCGACGAGGTCCACCAGATGGGACTCGATCGCCTCGCACAACTGCACGGCCGCATGGACCCGATCCTGAAAGGTCTTGGCTACGCGAAAGGAAGCGTCGGCGAGCGGATGCAGGCTCTCGCCAAGGACCCGAAGTACAAATTTTCCGAGGGCGACAAGGGCCGTGCGGAGATCATCGCCTACATCAAACAATGGATCGCCAAGCTTCGGGCGCAGCTTCCGGGTGCGTTCAACACGCTTGTGCCTGGAAACCTCGAGGTCCGGCGAATGGCGCCCGAGGCCGAGCCTGGTGCACCCGGTGCTTATGGCGGCGCCGGGTCGATCGACGGCAAGATTCCGGGCAAGTTCTGGATCAATCTTCGGTCGACCGACCTCCACAGCAAGTACAGCCTGCCCGACCTCGCCGCGCACGAGGCGATCCCCGGCCACGTCTGGCAGGGCGAATATGCGAACAAGCTGCCGCTGATCCGTACCTTGCTCGCGTTCAACGCTTATTCCGAAGGCTGGGCGCTCTACGCCGAGCAGCTTGTCGACGAGCTCGGGCTCTATGACGATTTTCCGGCGGGCCGGCTCGGCTACCTCCAGTCGATCGCTTTCCGTTGCTGCCGGCTGGTGGTGGACAGCGGACTCCACGCCAAGCGCTGGACCCGCCAGCAGGGAGTCGATTTCTTCGTCGAACGAAACGGCTCGAACCCACTCGAAGTCGGAAGTGAGGTCGACCGCTATTGCTCATGGCCGGGGCAGGCGTGCGGTTATGAGATCGGGCATGCGACCATCGACCGCCTCCGCGACAAGGCCAAGGCGGCGCTCGGGCCGAAATACGATCTCAAGGCCTTCGACGACGCGGTGGTCCTTGGCGGCAACGTCCCGATGGATGTCCTCGCGAAGAACGTCGACGAATATATCGCTCGAACGAAAGCCGGCTAGAGCGGGGCCCCAAGCATGGCCGCCGCGAAGATCAGTACGGCAATCCCAGCGAGGGCGAGCATGAAGATGACGACCAGTCGACCCGCATCGCCGTCGCTGACGGTCTCAGGCTCGGGATAAAGGTCCGGCCCGAGTTCGAGCGGCTCCCCGGCTTGAGGCGGCTCCGAGCTCGCGGTCCACAGCAAGGAGCTGAGTTCGGCCGCGGGATCGCGCGGGCGGGCCGCGTTCCGCTCCGATTGAAGTTCCTCGATGGTCCCGTCGAGCTGCCGGCCCATTTGTTCGACCTGGACATTGAGGTCGTGCAATTGAGCGAGCAGGTCACGGTCGGCGGCCGACGCCGCCTCCGCATTGCCGGGGACACTCTTGAGGAGCGCCGCGCTGACCGCCGCGGTCGGCACGGCATCGCCGAACTGACAGCCATAGAAATTGCCGCTATTCCACACGACGACCGTATCGACGGGCCCCGCCAGCGGCAGGAATATCTGGAACTGTTCGCCGGGTCCGAGCGACGCCGAGGTTTCGAGCAGCATGCCCGATTCCGACAGATCGTGGATTGTCGCCGCCGATTCGCGCGATTCGGCAAGGTTCGCGGTCGCGGCGAGCCGCAGCGTCCGGCGGTTGCGGGCGCGCCGTTCGCTGCGTCCGCCCGTCTCTTCGAAAATTGCGAGCAACGACATGCCGGCGTCTCCGCCGACACCGTCGAAGCTGCCGGGTTAACAAAGGGTAAAAGAGAGGTCGAAATGGTTTCGAATCAGGGCGTCACGAAGAAGCCCCTGCCTTGGCAGGGTTCGCCGGTTTCGCCGCCTGCTCCCGAATGAAGGCATGCATCTGGTCCTCGAGCACGCTCAGCGGCACCGCCCCCATGCCGAGGATCGCGTCGTGAAAGGCGCGGATGTCGAACTTCGGCCCGAGCGTCTTTTCGGCTTCGGCGCGCAAGCGCCGGATGGTCAGTTCGCCGAGCATGTAGGACAGCGCCTGCCCCGGCCAGCTGATGTAACGGTCGACCTCGGTCTCCACCTCATGCTGCGACAAAGCTGTATGGCTGGCGAGATAGTCGATCGCCTGACTGCGGGTCCATCCGTAGCGATGGATGCCCGTGTCGATCACCAGCCGCGCGGCGCGCCACATGGCGTAACTCTGCTGCCCGAACAGCTCGTAGGGCGTGCGATAGATGCCCATCTCGATCCCGAGCCATTCGGAATAGAGGCCCCAGCCCTCGCCGTAGCCCGAGAAGTAGAGGTTGCGGCGGAAGCGCGGCAGGTTCTTGCGCTCGAGCGATAGCGCGGCCTGGAAGCTGTGCCCCGGCTCGCACTCGTGCAGCGTGAGCGCGGGGATATTGTATAGCGGCCGGACCGGCAGGTCGTAGGTGTTCATCATGCAGCTATCGAGTCCGCCGCGTCCCGACGTGTAGAAGGGCGCGAGCGCGTGGGGCACAGGGATGATTCCGAACCGATGGCGCGGCAGCAGCCCGAAATATTGCCCGATGACGCCATCGGTTCGCTTCGCGACATAGGACGAGACGCCGAGTAGGTCGTCCGGCGTCTTCGCCTTGAACTGCGGGTCGGTCTTGAGGAACGTCAGGAATTCCTGGAACGTGCCTTGGAACCCCGTCTCCCGCATCGTCTTCTGCATCTCGGCATCGATCTCGGCCACCTGTTTGAGGCCAATCTGGTGGATTTGCTCGGGGGTGAGATCGAGCGTCGTATATTCCTTCACCTGCGCCCGGTAATAAGCGTCGCCGTCGGGCAGATCCTGCGCGGAAATCGTCGTCCGGGTCTGCGGCAGATATTCGGTGCGATAAAAATCGAGCAACTTGCGATACACGGGCTCGACCGCTTCGCGGATAACTGACTGCCCTTCGCTTCTAAGCGCCTGCTGTTCGGCCGCGGGGATCGTCGACGGCATGGTCGTGAAGGCCTGATAGAATGGACTCTTCGTCACATCGTCGGTCAGGAATGCAGCGATAGAGGCATCGCGGCCCTCCAGCGTCGCGCGGGGAACGCTGAAGCCGCGCTTCAGGCCGGCGCGCATGTTGGCAATCTCTTCGTCGAAATAGCGCGGAATGTCGCGCATCCGCGAGATGTATCGCTGGTATTGCGCCGGGCCCTCTAGCGCCTTGCGCTCGTTGAGGTAGGTCCAGAACGAACTGTCGCTGTTGAACGGCATTTCCCATTGGCGGAAATGCGCTTCGGCGACATCGTTCTCGAGGAGCGTCCGGAAAACGGCCGCGTTCACTCGCTCGTCAGACGACAGCTGGGCCGTCGGAATGGCATTCAGCTGCGCGAGCAGGTCCCGCTCGTGCGCGGCGCGGCGAAGCTGCGATTGCGCATCGACATGGGCGAGATGCCCGGTCTGTTCGCTCTCGCCGCGGGCATTTTCGAAATAGCCGAACTCCTTCGCCTGCCACTCGGCAAATCCGTCGTAGAGCGCCTTCAATCGTGCATCCGCGGACGTTCTCGGCGAATTCGCGCTGACTGGCGCGGCCCGAGCAGGCGCCCCCAAGATACTTGTGCCAAGCAAAAGCGCACCCAATGCCAGAGACAGCTTCATGCCTTTGATCCCCTCCCCTGATTGCCGCTATTTTGAAGGAAGCGGCGGATGATAATCGTCGCGCAGGTAAACCCTGCCACGCTTCACCGTCATCACCACCGAACGCATGTTGCGTACGTCCTCGAGTGGGTTGGCCGAAAGGACGACCATGTTCGCGAGCTTGCCGGGCGCGATCGTTCCCATATCCGCTTCGGCGCCCATCGCCTTCGCGCCGGTGAGCGTCGCCGCCTTGATCACGGCGGCCGGCGGCAGTCCCGCCGAATCACGAAGCAGCTCGAATTCGTCGAACAGCGACGGCCAGGGCTCCGACAGGGGCGTGTCGCCGTCGGTGCCGGTCGAAATCTGGACGCCCGCGCGCCAGGCCTGGTTGGTCAGCTTGCCGGCGAGCGCCACTGTGCAGAGCGGCGGCTTGTGCTGCTTCTTCGCCGCTGCCTCGACCTCGCGATAGACGTGCACGGTTGCATCGAGGATCGTTCCGCGCCGGACCATGTCCGCGAACAGCTCGGCCAGGACAGGATTGTCATGCTCGAACAGCGAAGCGTCGACGGGAACGCGGTGTTGATAGGAATCGGGCCGCTTCGCCATCGCTTGATAAGCGAGATAGCAAGTGTGGGAGACAGTATCGACGCCGGCATCGACCACTTCCCGCGGTGTCGCGGGGAATACCATGCCGTGCGCCCAGACGCGCATGCCCTGCCGGTGCGCCTCCTTCGCGATCTTGGCGACGAGATTGCCGGGCAGGTTCGCGTAGATCTTTATCGCCGTCGCGTAGGTGCCTTTCGCGCGCGCGACGGCGAGTGGCATGTCGGTCGAATCCTCGATCGCTTGCTCCCACGGCACCTTCCCGGCGACCGCGCCGTAGGCGATCGCCTGCGTTCGGGGATCGTCGAAGAAGCTCGGCCCGGCCATCAGCGCTGCGTAGTGGATGTCGGGAGAGGGAATTTCGCCGACGCGGGCGGCGCGGGTGATGTCGGCCATTTGCCGCAGATCGTCCGCCATGTCCCGGGTTCCGGTGATGCCGCTGTAAATGTCGCGCCTGAGCCGCGCCTCCGCTTCGGCGCGATCCGGCGGAGTCGCGAAATGCTGGTGCGAGTCGATGAATCCCGGGAGCAGGAACTTGCCGCTGAGATCGACCTGCTTCGCTGCCTTCAGCTGGTCAGCCGTCAGCGCGGAATCCGGAGCAACCGCGGCGATGCGCTCGCCATCGGTGATCACCGCCATGTCGGCCTTGGGCGCATTCCCGGTCCAGTCGATCAGCGACGCATGGCGATAGACAATGCGCTTCCCCGCGTCCGGCGGCGCGAAGGGCGCGGCGGCGACGAGGAACAGTGCGGCAAGGAGAAACATCGCAGCGCGTGAGGGCATGATGCTTTCCTGCCCGTAATGACGCTGTCAGGGAAGGGTGCCGAGGTCTGGATCGACAAAGTGCCGTCGAGCTTCGACCGAGAACAAAAGGTCGCGCGAGTAGAAACGGTGGGGCCAATTGCGCCGGCCCATGGGCGAGAGCAGCAGCTCGTTGACTAGCTCGTGTAGCGGCTCCGCGGGATCGCCTTCCTCGAGGAACAGCCGGACTCCGTGCAGGAACACGCGGGTGATGGTCTCGTGATAGCCCTCGCTGTCGCTGTTCACCCCGCCGACGCTTTCGTTGTAGCGGCGAATGAGATTCGGAAGTTCGGCGTCCACATCGATATCGGGCCGCCTCAGCAGCAGATAGGCGGTGGCGGCCAGATGGGCTTCGTGGGCCCATTCGGGCCTTGGCAGGGTGCGCGCGATCAATCCTTCGCCGATGCGCTCGATCTCGGCATCGGAGTTGAAGAGACGCGGTCGGTATTCGGTCATTCTGGTAATCCGTCGTTGCGAGGAGCGAATGCGAAGAAGCAATCCAGCGCCGGAACCCTGGATTGCTTCGCTTCGCTCGCAATGACGGGTCAGGCCAGTGTCGGTTGCCCCTGGACTTGCGCTTGTTGTGCGCCCTTCGGCCCCGCCTCGCGCACGCCCGGTTCGACATGCTCGGCGAACTGCGCGAAGTTGGCGACGAACAGGTCGACCAGCTTGGCGGCCATGGCGTCATAGTCGGCCGGATTCGCCCAGGTGCCGCGAGGGTCGAGCAGCTTGCTGTCGACGTCGGGAACCGCGACCGGCACTTCGAAGCCGAAATTCGGATCCTTGCGGAACTCGACATTCTTCAGGCTGCCGTCGAGCGCGGCGTTGAGGAGCGCGCGCGTTTCCTTGATCGGCATACGCTTGCCGACTCCGAACTTGCCGCCGGTCCAGCCAGTGTTGAGCAGCCAGCAATCGACCCCCGCTTCCGCGATCCGCTTCTTGAGCAGGTCGCCGTAAACGGACGGATGGCGCGGCATGAACGGCGCGCCGAAGCAGGTCGAAAAGGTCGCCTGCGGCTCGGTCACGCCAATTTCCGTTCCCGCGACCTTGGCCGTGTAGCCGGAGAGGAAGTGGTACATCGCCTGGTCGGGCGTGAGCCTCGCGATCGGCGGCAGGACCCCGAACGCGTCGGCCGTCAGCATGACGACGTTCTTCGGCACCGGACCCATGTTCGCTTCGGACGAATTCGGGATGAAGTCGATCGGATAGGCGCCGCGGCTGTTCTCCGCGTACGTTGGATCGTCGAGGTCAAGTTCGCGAGTCACGAGGTCGACGACAACGTTCTCGAGCACCGTGCCGAAGCGCTTGGTCGTCGCGTAGATTTCCGGCTCGGACTCCGCCGACAGCCGAATCATCTTGGCGTAGCAGCCGCCTTCGAAATTGAAGACCGCCGTATCCGACCAGCCGTGCTCGTCGTCGCCGATCAGCGTGCGGTTTGGATCGGCCGACAGCGTCGTCTTGCCGGTACCGCTGAGGCCGAAGAAGATGGCCGTGTCACCCTTTGGGCCGATGTTCGCCGAACAGTGCATCGGCATGATGTCTTGCGGCGGCAGGATGAAATTCAGAAGGCCGAAGACAGACTTCTTCATCTCGCCGGCATACGACGTGCCCCCAATAAGGATGATCTTCTTCGAGAAATTCACCGCGACGACCGTCTCGCTGCGGCAGCCGTAGCGCTCCGGATCGGCGCGGAAGCTCGGCAGGTCGATCATCGTATATTCGGGCATGAAATCCGCGAGATCCTGCGCCTCGGGCCGGACCAGCATCGTGCGGATGAAGAGATTGTGCCAGGCGAGCTCGTTGATCACGCGGACTCGGACGCGGTGCTCGGGCTGCGAACCGCCGTAGAGATCGGCGACGTAGAGCTGGTCCTTGTCGGCAAGCGCCAGCATGAAGTCGTCGTAGAGCCGGTCGAACGCTTCCGGGTCCATCGGCTTGTTGCCGTCGTTCCACCAGATGACATTGTCGGTCAGCTCGTCCCGGACCGTAAATTTGTCCTTCGCGCTTCGGCCGGTGTGCATTCCGGTTCGGACGACCAAGGGTCCGTCCTTGGCGAGCAGGCCCTCGCCACGGCGAACGGCGTGCTCGACCAGTGGAGCGGTCGTCAAGTTCCAGAAGATTTCTGCGCCCGTGGCAATATTCTGCGCATCAAGGCCGCGACGCGGGACCCGGTCGTTCACTGACAAGCTTTCCTTTCTTCGAATGTCGAAAGCGGCGGCGGCCAGTCGGGGCCTGCCGCCGCGTCTTCGCGGCCCTATAACTCGGAAGCGGCTCCCCGGTCAAAGCAGCTGCCCCTCCTTGTGTCTCAACTTGGCGCTGGTTATCGCACGCCGATGAGGCGGCAAGGGCAGTCAGCGGGCGGCCGATGAGCCAGGTGATCGCGCTGGTCGACGACGACCGCAACATTCTGACGTCGGTCTCGATCGCGCTCCAGGCTGAGGGCTTCGTCACCCGCGTTTATTCGGACGGATCGACCGCTCTCAAGGCGTTCGCCGACAACCCGCCAGACCTTGGCGTGTTCGACATCAAGATGCCGGGCATGGACGGGATGGAGCTGCTGCGCCGGGTGCGCGAGTTCAGCTCGATGCCGGCGATCTTCCTTACGTCCAAGGACGACGAGCTAGACGAAGCGCTCGGCCTTGCGATGGGCGCCGACGATTATATC
>DASSOB010000016.1:0-5986 GCA_035701045.1 Sphingomicrobium sp.
CTTATGCGGCCAAGGAAGCCGCGTAAGTACGCACCTTTCATCAACGCACGACAACTAGGGGCGCTGCCCCGACAAGGAGTATCAAATGGCTGACATCACCAAGCTGGTCGACCAGCTTTCCGAACTGACCGTCCTCGAGGCCGCCGACCTGGCGAAGGCGCTCGAGGAGAAGTGGGGCGTTTCGGCCGCGGCTGCGGTCGCGGTTGCGGGCCCGGCCGCCGGCGGCGGCGCTGCTGCTCCGGCTGCCGAAGAGCAGACCGAGTTCGACGTCATCCTCACCGGCGACGGCGGCAAGAAGATCAACGTGATCAAGGAAGTCCGCGCGATCACCGGCCTGGGCCTCGGCGAAGCCAAGGCGCTGGTCGAAGGCGCTCCGAAGCCGGTCAAGGAAGGCGTCGGCAAGGACGAGGCCGAGAAGATCAAGAAGCAGATCGAGGAAGCCGGCGGCACCGTCGAGCTGAAGTAAGCTGTGCCCCGGCGAAGGCCGGGGTCCAGTCCAGAAAAGCGATCTGGGCTCCTGCTTCCGCAGGAGCACAAACTAAGGGCGGTCCCGACCGGGGCCGCCCTTTTCTCATGCGCTCACTTGTTCGACCGCCCGCCATCCTCCTGCGGGACTCCGTCGTTTGCCGTGGAATCGTTCTCCACGTCGCCCACGACCGTATTCTCGCCCGCTATCTCCTCCGGGTCCTCGCCCGTGGCAAAGGCGCCCTTCGACTGACCGATTCCTGGATTGCGCTTCAGGTCGTCCGGCCCGACCTTGTCTTTAACCAGCTCTTTGTTCCTGCTCATTGGAACCTCCAGCGATCGAACGCGCGGGGGCTTTGCTGGTTGACTCAATGACCGCGCTGCCGGTGCGACCTGTCTCAGCCGATCGGCAGTGCGATAGTCGCCGCCAGGCCCGCTTCTTCACAACCTTGCGCTTCTGGACCTGTTCGTGCCGGCCGAAATTGTGGCCGTTGAAATCACGGGCAAGCGCGGGGGTGGCGGCAATCGGGCTCAGCGCGACTGCGGCGCCGGCGGCTGCGAGCATCAGTTTCTTCATTCTCGTCTCCATCAATCGAACGCCGCGATTGGCGTTGACGGAGATTTGGGCCCTCACTGTCGCACAACTATCGCGCGGAATGCGGAAAATTGTCGCGAATTGTCGCAGGCTTCAGCGCGCGGTTGCGTCGAGGAATCCGTCGATCGCGGCAATCGCCTCTGGCTCGTCGAGCATTGGCGCATGTCCTACGCCGGCGACTTCCACAAACTCCACGCCGGGCGCGGCATCGCGCATCTTCCGCGCGGTTTCGGGACTGAATAGCTCGCTCAATCCGCCACGGACAATGAGCAGCGGCTTCTGGGCAAGCGCGAGGAAGAGCGGCCACATGTCGACTTTCGGAGTCGCGGTGGCCGTTTCGAAGACCTGGGCGATCGCGGGATCGTAGTCGAAGACGATCCTATCGTCCTCTTCGCGGCAGTGGCGATGCGCGGTCGCGAGCCAATCTTCAGCCCGGTAGTTCGGGAATGCCCCTTTCTGATTTCGCTCGATCGCGAGCGCGGCTTCGCCCCAGCTGCCGAACCGCTCGCCCTTGCCGACATAGGCCTGAATGCGGTTGAGGCCGGCCTGATTGAGTTCGGGCCCGACATCGTTGAGGATCGCGGCCGCAATCCGCTGCGGCGCCATCGCGGCGATCGCCATCGTCACAAGGCCGCCGAGTGACGTACCGACGAAGATCGCGCGGTCGATCTCGAGACCGTCCAAAAGTTCGATCACGTCCCCAACGTAGGTAAGAGGGTTGTAGCGGGCCGGAAGCGGATCGTGTTCGCTCATCCCGCGGCCCCGGAATTCGAGCGCGATTACTCGGAATCGCGGGGAATAGCGCTCGGCGAAATCCGCGAAATCGCGCGCATTCCTGGTCAGCCCGTGAAGACACAGCAGCGGCGGCTTGTCCGAGGAGCCCGGATAATCGCGGTAATGAAGCTTGAGGCCATCGCGAACGACGAGATAGCCGTCGCGATATCGCGCTTCCTCCGCCCCCATCATTGGAGCCCCGAGCGGATCATCTTGCCGGTCGCATCGGCGACCCGCTTCGGGTCAGCGCTCGACCAGACGGCGAAGCGAAGACCGAGGAAGACGTTCGCCCCCATGATTGCCCAGGCGAGGATTTCCAGCTCCTCGTCCGAATAGGCGCTGTCGACTTCACCCTTGCCGCGGGCTGAGATGAGGCGTGCCGCGATACGCGTCGCGGTCGTCTCATAATGTTCCCGATAAGCCGCGGGGTCGACGATCTCCGCTTCATCGATGATCCGATAGACGTCGCGATGCGCGCGCGCGAATTGCAGGAAGGATTCGAGCGCCCGCCGCTCGCCCTCGAGTGCGTCGGTGGAGTCCTTGAGGACCGGAGCAACATGGTCCCGGACCTGCGCGGACATGTCACGCACCAGCGCCTGGAAAAGCGCCTCCTTCGAATCGAAGTACGTATAGAAGGTTCCGAGCGCGACCCCGGCCCGCTGGGTGATCCCGACGACCGAGCTCTCGGAAAAACCGCGTTCGCCGAACTCGTCCCGCGCCGCATCGAGGATTTTGCGCAGCGTCCGTTCGCCGCGCGCGGTGCGCGGTTCCTTGCCGCTGCTTGCGGGACTGATCTGCTCCTCGTCTTCCACCGCGGCCCCCATCCGCTCCCCCTACCGCCCACTTGCAAAGTCGCAAGTTGAAACCCGGTTCAACTTTCATTATGCAGATTGCGAACGCGGACGCAATGCAGGCATCCGCGAGGGGGAGAAACTGAAAAATGCGCGTCACATTCGAACGCGCCGCTTTGTTCGGCACTGTCGCCGCCGCGGCGCTCATCGCTACTCAGGCCGCGGCCCAGGAACATCCCGCTGCAAATGCGCCGGCGCAGGAAAACCCGGCTGCAAATACGGCGGTCGAGAACAACCAGCAGACTCAGGATACGGTCGCCGAAGCCAGCGACCAGGCGATCGTCGTCACCGCGCGCCGCCGCAACGAGCTGCTGCTCGACGTTCCGGTTGCGGTCACGGCCTTTTCGGGTGAGCAACTCGACCGCCAGGGCGCGCTCGACATCACCGACATTGCCGACACGACTCCCAACGTCACCCTCGAAGTCTCGCGCGGCACCAACAGCACGCTGACCCCCTTCATCCGTGGAATCGGTCAGCAGGACCCGGTCGCCGGGTTCGAACAGGGCGTCGGACTCTATCTCGACGATGTCTATCTCAACCGCCCCCAGGCCGCCGTGCTCGACATCTACGACGTCCAGCGGATCGAGGTGCTTCGCGGGCCGCAGGGCACACTTTATGGCCGCAACACGGTTGGCGGCGCGATCAAATATGTGACCGCGCGAATCAAGACCGACGGCCCGCACGCCAGCCTTCGCACCAATGTCGGCACGCACGGCCAACTGGACTTCATCGGCTCGGCGTCGACGCCGATCACGCGGACATTGCGCGTCGGCGTGGCGGCGGCGCGGCTCAGCAACACCGGCTTCGGCCGCAACCTCACGACCGGCCAGCACAATTACAACAAGGACATTTGGGCGGCTCGCGGGACGATCGAGCTCGAGCCCACGCCCGACATCTTCTTCCGCCTGTCCGGCGATTATACATGGGACGACAGCAACCCCCGCGGCGGGCACCGGCTGATCGAGAATCTCGTCACCGGCGAGCAGCCGCTGAAGGACGTGTTCGATAGCGAGGGCTCGCTCAACGACCCGAAACAGAAGGTGCGCTCGGGCGGCATCGCACTGCACGGCGAAATCGGCCTTAACGACTGGCTGAAGTTCCGCACGATCACCGCCTACCGCAAGGACCGCAGCGAGACGCCGATCGACTTCGACGCCACCCCGTCGGTCGATGTCGATGTCCCGGCCATCTACAAGAACCATCAGTTCAGCCAGGAATTGCAGCTCGTCGCCGACAAGGGCCCGCTTCAGGGCGTCGCCGGCTTCTATTATTTGAACGCCAGCGCCTTCGACGTTTTCGATGTCCGGCTATACACGAGCCTGCCTGCTCTGCTGCCGGGCCTCACCGCCGCCACGCTTGGAAACGTGAAGACCAGGACGTGGGCGGGATTTGCCGACCTCACCTATAACTTCAGCGATCAATGGGCCGTGTCGGCCGGCGGGCGCTACACCAACGATCATCGCGAAGCGCATGTCTTCCGGCGCAACCTGATCCTCGGCGGGTCGCCGCAGCTCGGCGGGTCGCCGCCGTTCGACGCGACCGGAGTTCAGCTTGGAGCGCCGACCTCGGATTTCGACGGCAGCCGGACTGATAAGGCCTTCACCCCGCGCGTGTCGGTCAATTTCAAGCCGAACCCGAACAACAACATCTACATCAGTTACTCGAAGGGCTTCAAAGGCGGCGGATTCGATCCGCGCGGCCTGACAACCCAAGCACCGAGTCAGAGCCCGAAGGACATCTACGACTTCATGGCCTTCGACCCGGAGAAGGTCGACAGCTATGAGATCGGCTGGAAAGCATCGCTGTTCGACCGGCGCCTGCAACTCGCGACCGCCATCTTCGACGCCGAGTACAAGGACGTGCAGGTGCCGGGCTCGGCCGGCTGCGTGGTGAACGGGGTCGCGACCTTCTGCGGTATCACCACGAACGCCGGCAAGGCGCGCTTCCGCGGGGTCGAGGTCGAGACCAACTGGCGCATGGCACAGGATTTCGCGACGGTCGGCGACCGCCTGAGCCTCGCCGGAACGCTCGGCTATCTCGACGCCAAATATCTGCACTTCATCACCAATATCGCAGGGCTAGGTCCCGTTGACGTGGCGAAGTTCCGCAAGATCCAGAACACGCCCAAATGGACGCTGAGCGGCTCGCTCGACTACGAGACTCCGCTCGCGGACGGACGACTCGACGTCAACACGACCGTCTCCTACCGCAGCAAGAGTCAGCAGTTCGAGCTGCGCACGCCGATGCTCGATCAGCCCGGCTTCGCTTTGTGGGATGCCAACATCGTCTGGCGCTCGCCCGGCAAGCGCTACGAGATCGGCCTCCACGCCAAGAACCTCCTGAACAAGAAGTACATCGTCGCGGGCTACAATTTCCTCGCCCAGGACCCGTTCTCGGGGGACTTCATCCTGAATGGCGGCAAACCGATCCCGACGCTCGGGACGACGGGCGTGCTGACCGCTTATTATGGAAACCCCCGCCAGATATTCCTGTCGGCGGCGGTGAACTTCTAAGTCTCGCCGTTTCGAACGGCTTTGGCGGGGCGCTTCGGCGCTCCGCCATTTTCTTGTTCGACAGAGGCTTGCAAGCCGCTTCGGAAGTCCTATATCGGGCAAATCCAACAAATAGACGGCTCCGCCGCACGGTGACGTGCGCCCGGGGCTTTTCCCGTCCTTCCCGGGACAGGGCCCGAAACGGCGCACGGGCCAAACGCATTGGGAAGGGTCGCGGGACAGCGCTCCGAACAGCAACCCGGCCTTTAGCCGGGAATCAATTGCGGGGCGCCACTAGTGCGTCCCCGCGCAGCGCAGGGAAGCACATGGCCACCAAAGCGATCGACGCACCTCGTCACACGAATGCGAGCAAGGTCAATCAGCGGCGTATCCGCAAGATCTTCGGCAACATCCACGAAATTTCCGAAATGCCGAACCTCATCGAGGTTCAGCGCGAGAGCTATGAGCAGTTCCTTCGCTCGGACCCCAGCACAGGCTACGTCTCGGGCCTCGAGAAGACGCTCCGCTCGGTCTTCCCGATCATGGATTTCGCCGGCACCGCGCATCTCGACTTCGACCGTTACGAACTCGAGCACCCGAAGTACGACACGGACGAGTGCCGCCAGCGCGGTCTTACGTATGCCGCGCCGATGCGCGTCACGCTGCGGCTGACGACCTTCGAGATCGATCCCGAGACCGAGGCCAAGTCGGTCATCGATATCAAGGAGCAGGACGTCTACATGGGCGACATGCCGCTCATGACGATGAACGGCACCTTCATCATCAACGGCACCGAGCGCGTCATCGTC
>DASSOB010000017.1:0-14773 GCA_035701045.1 Sphingomicrobium sp.
CGGCTCCCCACATCGCTAAGGAATTTGTGAAATGGCCCGCAGCCATCCGCTCGAACGCTATCGCAACATCGGCATCATGGCGCATATCGACGCCGGCAAGACGACGACGACCGAGCGAATCCTCTATTACACCGGCAAGTCCTACAAGATCGGCGAAGTCCACGAGGGCTCGGCGACCATGGACTGGATGGAGCAGGAGCAGGAGCGCGGGATCACGATCACGTCCGCGGCCACAACCACCTTCTGGAAAGCCGAGGACGGTCAGGGCCCCGAGCACCGGATCAACATCATCGACACCCCCGGCCACGTCGACTTCACGATCGAGGTCGAGCGTTCGCTGCGGGTGCTCGACGGCGCGGTGGCGGCGTTCGACGGCGTTGCGGGCGTCGAGCCCCAGTCGGAGACTGTTTGGCGGCAGGCCGACAAGTACGGCGTCCCGCGCATGTGCTATATCAACAAGCTCGATCGCACCGGCGCTGATTTCTATTATTGCGTGCAGACGATCATCGATCGCCTGGGCGCCACTCCGCTTCCGCTCTACCTTCCGATCGGCGCGGAAAGCGATTTCGTCGGGCTCGTCGATCTGGTCAACAACCGCGGGATCATCTGGAAGGACGAAAGCCTCGGAGCGAAGTTCGACTATGTCGAAATCCCGGAGGACCTGAAAGACAAGGCGGCCGAGTACCGGCAGAAGCTTGTCGAGCTTGCGGTCGAGCAGGACGACGACGTGATGATGGCCTACCTCGAAGGCGAGGAGCCGGACGCCGCGACTCTCAAGAAGCTGATCCGCAAGGGCACGCTTAGCCAGGCGTTCGTCCCGGTGCTGTGCGGTTCGTCGTTCAAGAACAAGGGCGTTCAGCCGCTCCTCGACGCGATCGTCGATTACATGCCGAGCCCGCTCGACATTCCGCCGGTCGACGGCGTCAAGCTCGATGGCGAGACCAAGGACACGCGCCCGGCCGACGACAATGCGCCCTTCTCGGCGTTGGCGTTCAAGATCATGAACGACCCGTTCGTCGGCTCGCTTACCTTCGCTCGTATCTATTCGGGCAAGCTCAGCAAGGGCTCGTACCTGAACTCGGTAAAGGACAAGGACGAGAAGATCGGCCGAATGCTGCTGATGCACTCGAACAACCGCGAGGACATCGAGGAAGCGTTCGCGGGCGATATCGTCGCTCTCGCCGGCCTCAAGGAGACGACGACTGGCGACACGCTCTGCGCCAAGAATGCTCCGATCATCCTCGAGCGGATGGAGTTCCCTGACCCCGTCATCGAGCTCAGCGTCGAGCCGAAAACCAAGGCGGACCAGGAGCGGATGGGCATCGCCCTCAACCGCCTCGCGGCCGAGGATCCGTCATTCCGGGTTTCGACTGACCATGAGTCGGGCCAGACGATCATCAAGGGCATGGGCGAGCTTCACCTCGACATTCTCGTCGATCGAATGAAGCGCGAGTTCAAGGTCGAAGCCAATGTCGGCGCACCGCAGGTCGCCTATCGCGAATATCTCGCGAAGCCGGTCGAGCTTACCTACACGCACAAGAAGCAGTCGGGCGGCTCCGGCCAGTTCGGCGAAGTGAAGGTCAAGGTCGTCCCCGGCGAGCGCGGCACCGGCTTCCAGTTCATCGACGAAATCAAGGGCGGCAACATCCCGCGCGAATATATTCCGTCGGTCGAAAAGGGCTTCCGCGAGACCGCCGAGACGGGATCGCTGATCGGCTTCCCGATCGTCGACTTCGAGGTGCATTTGATCGACGGCAAATATCACGACGTCGATTCATCGGCGCTGGCGTTCGAGATCACCGGCCGCGGCGCGATGCGCGAAGCGGCGCAGAAGGCCGGCATCAAGATCCTCGAGCCGATGATGAAGGTCGAGGTCGTGTCGCCCGAGGATTATCTCGGCGATGTCATCGGCGACATCAACAGCCGCCGCGGGCAGATCCAGGGCACCGACAGCCGCGGCAACGCCCAGGTGGTCGAGGCGATCGTGCCGCTGGCCAACATGTTCGGCTATGTGAACCAGCTGCGTTCGTTCACTCAGGGCCGCGCCCAGTACACGATGCAGTTCTCGCATTATGACGAGGTTCCGCAGAACGTCGCGGACGAGGTGAAGGCTAAGCTGGCGTAACCGAGAATTTCTAGTTATGGGCGCGTCCGCGATGAGGGCGGGCCGCCCGAATTCCTTTCAATAGAAGAGGCGTAAAATGGCTAAGGCTAAATTCGAGCGGAATAAGCCGCACGTGAACATCGGCACCATCGGTCACGTCGACCATGGCAAGACCTCGCTCACCGCGGCGATCACCAAGGTGCTGGCCGAGAAGGGCCAGGCCCAGTTCACCGATTATGCGAACATCGACAAGGCGCCGGAAGAGCGCGAGCGCGGCATCACCATCTCGACCGCCCACGTCGAGTATGAGACCGACAAGCGCCACTATGCGCACGTCGATTGCCCGGGCCACGCCGACTATGTGAAGAACATGATCACCGGCGCCGCGCAGATGGACGGCGCGATCCTGGTGGTGTCGGCGGCCGACGGCCCGATGCCGCAGACCAAGGAGCACATCCTGCTCGCCAAGCAGGTCGGCGTGCCGACGATGGTCGTCTTCCTCAACAAGGTCGATCAGGTCGACGATCCGGAGCTTCTGGAACTCGTCGAGCTCGAAATCCGCGAGGAGTTGACCAAGCGCGACTTCGACGGCGACAACATTCCGATCATCGCCGGCTCGGCGCTTGCCGCTCTCGAGGACAGCAACAAGGAACAGGGTCACGACGCGATCCTGAAGCTGATGGACGCGGTCGACGACTGGATCCCGACTCCGGAGCGTCCGCTCGACAAGCCGTTCCTGATGCCGATCGAGGACGTGTTCTCGATCTCCGGCCGCGGCACCGTCGTTACCGGCCGCGTCGAGCAGGGCATCGTCAAGGTTGGCGAGGAAGTCGAAATCGTCGGCATCCGCGACACCCAGAAGACCGTCGTCACCGGCGTCGAAATGTTCCGCAAGCTGCTCGATCAGGGCCAGGCGGGCGACAACATCGGCGCGCTGCTGCGCGGCGTCGGCCGTGAGGACGTCGAGCGCGGCCAGGTTCTGGCCAAGCCCGGCTCGATCACGCCGCACACCGACTTCAGCGCCGAAGTCTACGTCCTGTCGAAGGACGAGGGCGGCCGTCACACGCCGTTCTTCGCCAATTATCGTCCGCAATTCTACTTCCGGACGACGGACGTCACCGGCGAGGTCGTGCTCCCCGAGGGCACCGAGATGGTGATGCCTGGCGACAATGTGAATCTGGGCGTCAAGCTGATCGCCCCGATCGCCATGGACCAGGGCCTGCGCTTCGCGATCCGCGAGGGCGGCCGCACGGTCGGCGCGGGGGTTGTCGCCAACATCTCGAAGTAAGTCTCGCGCCTCACGGCGCGAGGATTGATGAAGGACCCGGCGCTTCTGCGAAGCGCCGGGTCCTTGCTTTATGAGCAGGTCGTTCGCGAACGCGCATAGGGAATGTCTGCTTCCCATTCGTTGCAGACAGAGGACTTTCTGTTACGCTTGCGCAACAGGGGGCCGGCCGAATGCGCTTCAAACTACCGCAGCCGCTGCACGGCTGGCGCGAGTTCGCCGGCGAGGTTGGAGTCATCGTCCTCGGCGTGTTGATTGCGCTTGGCGCTCAACAGGTCGTCGAGACTCTTCACTGGCGAAATGAAACCGCAACGCTTCGCGAGAATCTGCATCGAGAGATCAGGGACGATCAGTGGAATGCAGCCCTGCGGGTTATGATCTCCGGATGTATCCGGCAGCGAATTGCCCGGCTGCAGAACGAACTGACCAGGCCCGGTGCGGCGTGGGTTGCCGATCCCATCGAGGGTGGAGATGAGCAGCGCTGGTCCGCGATTCCAATCGCGTTCAAGTTTCCCTCGATGCAAAGCTTCTACACCAGTGGGCAATGGCAAACGGCGCTTGCCAGTGGCGAGCTGGCGCATATGCCAGACGGCGAGCGCAACGGATATTCTTATACCTATCAAGCGATCGCGGACCTGGCGGCTTTTTCTGCTCGGGAAGATGCGCTCGTCGGACGCATCGAGCCACTAGCAAGAGATCAGCATCTCGACGCTCAGCGGCGGTTGGATTTCGAGGCCCAGCTCGCATCCCTCGATCACCTGAATGTCGTGCAGACCGTTTACTCGCGGAAGTTCCTCGAAGGGACTCGCCGAAGCGGCATCGCTCCGCGGCCTGGAGAAATCGACGGTGCCTACCACCTTGCTCGCTCCCAGTACGGTGCCTGCGCAACACCGCTACGTTCAACCCGGGACGCGCTCAGTCCCGATAACAACGCGAGCAAGGTGAACCCCGAGAACTGACGTCCGAGAGCACGATTCCTTGTGTCAGCTTCCGACCCAATGTTGCCGCCCCCAACCTAGCGCTCCAACAGAGTCGAAACCGGATCAATCAAGTTCAGAAAAAGAAGGAGCGCCAGGATCGCGATGATCGGCTTCCGCGCATTCACTAAGATGCCGGCGGTGCAACCCGCGAGGAAGAGCGAAAGCTCAACCCAATCCGCCCAACTGAAGTAAGCGAAACTTCGCCAGCCCATCAGGGCGTAACGCGATCCGTAGGCCAGAACGTTCGCCACGAGCAGGCACGCGAGCACCTTCCTTTTCTCTGCGAAGAAATGATCATCCAGGTCGCTTCGCTGAGCCATATCACTGGGCAGGACGAGGACCGCGCCGAAATAGAGTAGGCTGCAAATGATCAGAGATGCAAACAATGCGGCGGAATTGTCAGGCACAGCGTCGCGTGCCCGCCAGGCGATCTCCCAAAAGATCGTTAGACTGGACATCATGAGCAGGGCCAGCAGCGCCGTCGGCCAGCCCAGCCGGACCTTACCCCCGGTTTCCACGATCTTTGCAAGCCCGCTCAGCAGGTGCGCCAAAGCTAGCCCAAGCAGCAAGGAGTAGAGCGAGAAAATATATTCAAAGACGCTCATCGCATTCCCCCGCTGGTTGATGCCGCCACGACGGACTACTGGCAAGCTTCAGCTTTCCACCCATTGCGTACATTAGACAGCGCGGGGGTTGATCTAACCCGCCCACCTCTGTAGAGGCGCCTCCACCGACGGGGATTCGTCACCGTCACCAGACATTCAAGCTGAGGTCGTCCGTTCCGGGAAACCGGGGTCAAGCGGGTGCGGCCTCTTGTTTTTCGGGCTGGCAACAGCCCGGCGGCTCTTTCGCATCGGCAGGGACATGGAAACGCAGAATATCCGGATTCGCCTGAAGGCGTTCGATCATCGAGTGCTCGATCAGGCGACTGGCGACATCGCCGATACGGCGCGCCGCACGGGTGCTCTCATCCGCGGACCCATTCCCCTTCCGACGCGAATCGAGAAATTCACCGTCAACCGCTCGCCGCACGTCGACAAGAAGTCGCGCGAGCAGTTCGAGGTGAGGACCTACAAGAGGCTGCTCGATATCGTGCAGCCGACGCCGCAGACGGTCGATGCGCTGATGAAGCTCGACCTCGCCGCCGGCGTCGACGTGGAGATTAAGCTGGCTTGAGCCAGTAAGCGTCATCCCCGCGAAAGCGGGGACCCGCCTTCCTCCTGCACCGCAGGAAGAAAAGGCAGGTCCCGGATCAAGTCCGGGATGACGAATTGGTGGATACCGCCGGAGACTAGCTCCGGGCTGCGTCCCCGCCGCTCCCTTTCAAGGGGGCACTAGCCCAGGCGGGGCACGCAAACATTTGGTTGGGCTGCACGCACTCGGGGCCATTCCCCGTGTGCCTCTGTTGAGGAGTTTTGATCATGCGCACCGGCGTGATCGCGAAGAAGGTCGGAATGACCCGCCTGTTCCAGGCGGACGGTCGGCACGTGCCCGTCACCGTCCTGCAGCTGGACGACGTGCAGGTCGTCGGCCGCCGCGAAGTTGAGCGGGACGGCTACAGCGCCATCCAGCTCGGCGCGGGCAAGGCGAAGTCCAAGAATGTCGCCAAGCCGCAGCGCGTCGCGTTCGGCAAGGCCGAGGTCGAGCCGAAGTCGAAGGTCGTCGAGTTCCGCGTCGCCGACGATGCACTGCTCGACGTCGGCGCGCACATCAGCGCCGATCACTTCGTTGCCGGCCAGATGGTCGACGTCGCCGGCGTGACTCAGGGCAAGGGCTTTGCCGGCGCCATGAAGCGCTGGGGTTTCGGCGGTCTCCGGGCCACGCACGGCGTGTCGCTCTCCCACCGCTCGCACGGCTCGACCGGCAACCGCCAGGATCCGGGCCGCGTATTCAAGAACAAGAAGATGGCCGGGCACATGGGCGCCCGCAATCGCACCCAGCAGAACCTCGAGATCGTGCGCACCGACCCCGTCCGCGGCCTCTTGTTCGTCAAGGGCTCCGTCCCGGGCCACAAGGGCAGCTGGCTGACCGTCAGCGACGCGATCAAGCTTCCGCGCCCCGATACCGCCCCTTACCCGGCGGGCATCGTCGAGGACATGAAAGCCGAAGCCGTCGAGGCGCCCAGCGCCGGCCTGGTCGACGAGGCCGCGGTCCATGAGATGCCGGCGCTCCCGAGCGATGCCGAAGTCGCGGCGATCGCGGCCGAGCAGGAAGCCGGCGCCGCTGCTGAAGCTCAGGCTGCTGATTCTGCCGAGGCCGAAGCTGCCGACGCTGCCCAGACCGCGGAAAATGAAAAGGCCCAGGCGGCCGAGGACAGCACGAAGCCTGCCTCCGACGCCGATGAAGGCAAGGAAGGCTAAGATGAAGGTCAAGGTACAGACCCTCGACGCCGGCAAAGGCGGCGACATCGAGCTCAACGACGAGATTTTCGCCGTCGAGCCGCGCGCCGACATCCTGCACCGCGTCGTCAGCTGGCAGCTCATCAATCGCCGCGCCCCCGCGCGCGGCGCGCGCGAGCGCAGCGACGTTGCGCGCACGGGCAAGAAATTCGGACGCCAGAAAGGCGGCGGCACCGCCCGTCATGGCGATCGCCGGGCACCGATCTTCATCGGTGGCGGCAAGGCTCATG
Organism: Sphingomicrobium sp.; assembly: GCA_035701045.1. Classification (GTDB taxonomy): domain Bacteria; phylum Pseudomonadota; class Alphaproteobacteria; order Sphingomonadales; family Sphingomonadaceae; genus Sphingomicrobium. Next base: position 6,999 of record DASSOB010000017.1, read on the forward strand.
GCCCCCGCGCCCGCGTGTTCACGTCGAGCCTCAACAAGAAGGTGCGTGTGCTCGGCCTCAAGATGGCCCTGTCGTCGAAGGCGCAGGAGGGCAACCTCATCGTCCTCGACAATCTCGACGTCGCCGAAGCGAAGACGAAGGCGCTCAAGGCGCATCTTACCAAGCTCGGCTTCGGCAAGACCGCTTTGATCATCGACGGCGATGCGCTCAACGTCGGCTTCGCGCGCGCCTCGTCGAACCTCGGCAGCATCAACCTGCTCCCGGCCGTCGGAGCCAATGTTTACGACATCATGCGCCACGAAACGCTGGTCCTGACCCGCGCCGCGGTCGAGAAGCTGGAGGACCGCTTCAATGGCTAAGAAGCCCCAGGCCGCGCCGGACGTGCGCCATTACGACATCGTGCTCGCGCCGCACATCACCGAGAAGTCGACCATGCTCTCGGAAACGAACGCGGTCGTGTTCAAGGTCGCGCCGAAGGCGACCAAGCCGGAGATCAAGGCCGCCGTCGAGGCGCTGTTCAACGTGAAAGTCGCCAACGTGAACACGCTCGTGACGAAGGGAAAATCGAAGCGGTGGAAGGGCAAGCCCTACCAGCGCTCGGACGTGAAGAAGGCGATCGTCACCCTCGCCGAGGGCCAGTCGATCGACATTACCGAAGGGGTCCGCGGCTAATGGCTCTCAAGCAATACAAGCCCACCTCGCCGGCGCGACGCGGCCTGATCCTCGTCGACAAGTCGGCGCTGTGGAAGGGCAAGCCGGTCAAGGCGCTGACCGAAGGCAAGCGCAAGACGGGCGGCCGCAACAACAAGGGCCATGTGACTTCGCGCGGAATTGCCGGCGGCCACAAGCAGAAGTACCGGATCATCGACTTCAAGCGTCGGACCTGGGACGTTGCGGCTACCGTCGAGCGGCTGGAGTACGATCCGAACCGCTCGGCGTTCATCGCGCTCGTGACCTACGAGGGCGGCGAGCAGGCCTATATCCTCGCTCCGCAGCGGCTCGCTCCGGGCGACAAGGTCGTCGCCGGCAAGAAGGTCGACGTGAAGCCCGGCAATGCGATGGAAATCGGTCAGATGCCGGTCGGCACGATCGTCCACAACGTCGAGATGAAGCCCGGCAAGGGCGGCCAGATCGCGCGCGCCGCGGGCACCTATGTGCAGGTCGTCGGCCGCGATCGCGGAATGGTCATCGTCCGGCTGAATTCGGGCGAGCAGCGCTATATTCGCTCCGACTGCATGGCGACGGTCGGCGCCGTGTCGAACCCCGACAACGCCAACCAGACGCTGGCCAAGGCCGGCCGGACGCGCTGGATGGGCAAGCGTCCGCTAACACGCGGCGTCGCCAAGAACCCGGTCGACCACCCGCACGGCGGCGGCGAGGGCCGGACCTCCGGCGGCCGTCATCCGGTCACTCCGTGGGGCAAGCCGACCAAGGGCGCCCGCACCCGTCACAACAAAGCGACCGACAAATTCATCATCCGGTCGCGTCACGCGAAGAAGAAGGGTTAATCCATGGCCCGTTCCATCTGGAAAGGTCCGTTCGTCGAGCTTTCGCTGCTGAAGAAGGCTGAAGCCGCGCAGGACAAAAGCAGCCGCGCGCCGATCAAGACCTGGTCGCGCCGCTCGACGATCCTGCCCCAGTTCGTCGGCCTGACCTTCAACGTCTACAACGGGCGCAAGTTCGTGCCCGTGTCGGTCAACGAGGACATGGTCGGAATGAAGCTCGGCGAGTTCGCGCCGACCCGCACCTTCCACGGCCACGCCTCCGACAAGAAGGGCAAGCGCTGATGGGCAAGACAGCCGCACCGCGCAAGGTGAGCGACAAGGAAGCGCTCGCGGTTGGCAACACCATCCGCGGCTCGGCGCGCAAGCTCAACCTCGTCGCCCAGATGATCCGCGGCCACAAGGTCGAGGAGGCGCTGAACATCCTCCAGTTCTCGCCCAAGGGCATGGCCGACGACGTCCGCAAGGTGCTCGCCTCGGCGGTCGCCAATGCGGAGAACAATCACAACCTCGATGTCGACGCGCTCGTCGTCGCCGAGGCCAGCGTCGGCAAGTCGATCTCGATGAAGCGGTTCGCAACGCGCGCCCGCGGCCGTTCTGCCCGGATCGTCAAGCCGTTCAGCCGAATCCGCGTCGTCGTGCGCGAGCAGGAAGAAGCGTAAATATGGGTCAGAAAACCTCTCCTGTCGGGCTTCGCCTGCAGATCAACCGCACCTGGGACAGCCGCTGGTTCGCGGAAGGTCAGGACTACGGCCGGCTGCTGCTTGAGGACCTCAAGATCCGCCGCACGATCCTCGAGAAGGTGCCGCAGGCCGCGATTTCCAAGGTGGTGATCGAGCGGCCGGCCAAAACCTGCCGGATTTCCATCTATGCCGCGCGCCCTGGCGTGATCATCGGCAAGAAGGGCGCGGACATCGAGAAGATGAAGCGCGAGCTTCAGAAGATGACCAGCTCCGAAGTGAGCCTGAACATCGTTGAGATCAGGAAGCCCGAAATCGACGCCAAGCTCGTCGCTCAGGGCGTTGCCGACCAGCTCGAGCGCCGCATCGCCTTCCGCCGCGCGATGAAGCGCGCGGTGCAGTCGGCACTTCGGCTCGGCGCCGAGGGCATCCGGATTACCTGCGCGGGCCGTCTCGGCGGGGCCGAAATCGCGCGGACCGAATGGTATCGCGAGGGCCGCGTGCCGCTGCACACGCTGCGTGGCAACGTCGATTACGCCGAGGCCGAGGCGCACACCGCCTACGGCGTCTGCGGCGTGAAGGTTTGGGTCTTCAAGGGCGAGATTCTCGGCCACGACCCGCTCGCGCAGGACCGGCTGATGATGGAGGCCCAGACCTCCGGCGTCCGCCCGGCGCGCGAAGAGCGCGGCAACCGGTAAGCGCGAAGGAAAGTAAGACATGCTGCAACCCAAGCGCACCAAGTTCCGCAAGGCCTTCAAGGGCCGCATCCACGGCAACGCCAAGGGCGGGACGGAGCTCAACTTCGGCGCCTTCGGCCTCAAGGCCATGGAGCCGGAGCGGATCACGGCGCGGCAGATCGAGGCCGCGCGCCGCGCGATCACGCGTCACATCAAGCGCTCCGGGCGTCTGTGGATCCGCGTGTTCCCGGACGTCCCGGTGAGCTCGAAGCCGGCCGAAGTCCGCATGGGTTCGGGCAAGGGCGCGCCCGAATTCTGGGTCGCCCGCGTGAAGCCCGGCCGCATCCTGTTCGAACTGGACGGCGTGCCCGGATCGCTCGCCAGGACGGCGTTCGAGCGCGCGGCGGAAAAGCTGCCGATCAAGACCAAGGTCGTGGCCCGTCTCGGCGAGAGCCTGGCCGGAGAGGAAAAGTAACATGGCCGCGACCGACGAACTCAAGGTCAAGACCGACGACCAGCTTCAGCAGGAGCTGGAGCAGTTGAAGCGCGAGCAGTTCAACCTGCGCTTCCAGTCGGCCACGAACCAGCTCGAGAAGCCGAGCCGCGTTCGCGACGTGCGCCGCACGATCGCGCGCATCAAGACGCTTCAGAATCAGCGCGCCCGCGCTTCGGCGCAGGGTTGAGGAGAGACAGGGAAATGCCAAAGCGCGTCCTCACTGGAACGATCGTTTCCGACAAGGGTGACAAGACCGTGGTGGTCCGCGTCGAGCGGCGGGTGAAGCACTCGCTCTACGGCAAGATCATCCGGCTGTCGAAGAAGTACCACGCCCACGACGCGGCGAACGAGTTCCACATCGGCGAGATCGTGCGCATCGAGGAATGCGCGCCGGTTTCGAAGCTGAAGGCGTGGAAGGTCGTCGACCGGATCGGCGCGGCGAAGATCGGCGCTGTCGAGATCGACGAGCCCGAGATGATCGCACCGACGAAAGTCGAGCCAGCGGAGCCCGCCGAGGACGAGAAGACGGAGAAGAAAGCGGAAAAGAAGCCCGCGAAGAAGCCATCGAAGAAGACGAAAACCGAGGACGCCGCCGACGCGGACGCCGAGGCCTGAGCAGAGTTTGAGAGGATAAGGGTCGAACAATGATCCAGATGCAGTCCAACCTGGACGTCGCTGACAACAGCGGGGCCAAGCGCGTCCAGTGCATCAAGGTGCTGGGCGGGTCCAAGCGCCGCGTTGCCGGTGTCGGCGACATCATCGTCGTTTCCGTGAAGGAAGCGGCGCCGCGCGGCCGCGTGAAAAAGGGCGACGTTCATCGCGCGGTGATCGTCCGTACCGCCAAGGACATCCGCCGTCCCGACGGTTCGGTGATCCGCTTCGATTCCAACGCCGCGGTGCTGGTCAACAAGAACGAGGAGCCGATCGGCACCCGTATCTTCGGGCCTGTCGTCCGCGAGCTTCGCGCGAAGAAGCACATGAAGATCATCAGCCTTGCGCCGGAGGTGCTGTAATGGCCGCGAGCAAGATCAAGAAAGGCGACCGCGTCGTCGTTCTCAGTGGCAAGGACAAGGGCCGCACCGGTGAAGTCGTCAAGGCGATGCCCAAGGACGGCAAGGTGATCGTGTCGGGGATCAACGTCCACGCGCGCCATCGCAAGCCGTCGCAGACCAACCCGCAGGGCGGCATCGAGCGCAAGGAAGCGCCGCTGCACGTCTCGAAGGTCGCGATCGCGACCGCTGACGGCAAGCCGACGCGCGTTCGCTTCGAAGTGCGCGACGGCAAGAAGGTTCGAGTCGAGGCCAAGACCGGAGAGCTGATCCATGGCTGACGAAGAAAAGAAGGTCGACGAGGCCGAGGCGCCCGTTGCCGAACAGACAGAGAGGGTCGGCGAGTCCGAGAAGGCCGAAGCCGAGGCTATCGAATCGTTACCCAAGGCCGAGAAGGCCGAGACGCCGAAGCCCGAGAAAGTGGCCGAGAAGCCGGCGAAGAAGCCCGCGGATTATACGCCGCGTCTGAAGGCCGATTATGAGGGTCGCATCGTCAAGGCGATGACCGAGAAATTCGGTTACAAGAATCGCCTCGAAGTCCCGCGTCTCGAGAAAATCGTGATCAACATGGGCGTTGGCGAAGCGACCCAGGACAAGAAGAAGGTCGAGACCGCCGCCGCCGAAATGCAGCAGATCGCCGGGCAGAAGCCAGTGATCACCAAGGCCAAGAAGTCGATCGCCCAGTTCAAGCTGCGCGAAGGCATGCCGATCGGCTGCAAGGTCACGCTCCGGCGCGACCGCATGTACGAGTTTCTCGATCGTCTCGTCACGATCGCGCTTCCGCGTGTGCGCGACTTTCGTGGACTGAACGCAAAATCCTTCGACGGCCGCGGCAATTATGCGCTCGGCCTCAAAGAGCAGATCGTCTTCCCCGAGATCAACTACGACCAGATCGACCAGGTCCGGGGAATGGACGTCATCGTAACCACCACGGCGAAGACGGATGAGGAGGCGCGCGAGTTGCTGCGCCTGTTCAATTTCCCCTTCCCCGCAGAGGAGCAGCGGGAGGCCGCGTAAGCGGGCTCCCGGATAGGAGAAGAACTTAAGTCATGGCGAAACTGAGTTCGATCAACAAGAACGAGCGGCGCAAGAAGCTCGTCCAGCAGTACGCGGCCAGGTACGCGAAGCTGAAGGCGATCGCGAACGACGAGTCGAAGGACGATACCGAGCGCCTGATCGCGCGCCTGAAGATGGCCGAGTTGCCGCGCAATGCAAACCCGACCCGGGTTCGCAACCGCTGCGAGCTGACCGGCCGGTCGCGCGCTTATTACCGCAAGTTCCGCCTGTCGCGGATCATGCTCCGGGAACTGGCCAACAAGGGCCTGATCCCCGGCGTCACCAAGTCGAGCTGGTAAGGATTTAAGGGATGGCGATGACCGATCCTCTGGGTGATCTTCTCACCCGCATCCGCAACGGCCAGCAGGCGAAGAAGGATTCGATCCTGACGCCGGCGTCGAAGCTGCGCACCCGCGTGCTCGACGTGCTCCAGCGCGAGGGATATATCCGCGGCTATTCGGAAGAAGAGCTCGCCGGCCAGAAGGGCCTGCGCATCGAGCTCAAATATTTCGAGGGCCAGCCGGCGATCCAGCATCTGGCGCGCGTGTCCAAGCCGGGCCGCCGGGTCTATTCGGCTGCGCGCGAGCTTCCCCGCATCCGCAACGGCCTTGGCACGATCATCGTGTCGACGCCGCGCGGCGTGCTCTCGGACGGCGAGGCACGTGACCAGAATGTCGGCGGCGAAGTCCTGGCGGAGGTGTTCTGATGTCCCGAATCGGCAAAAGGCCCGTGGCTCTTCCCGCCGGCGTCACCGCCGCGGTCGAGAGTGGCACGCTGACGATCAAGGGCCCCAAGGGACAGCTGGCGATGCAGCTGCTCGATGATCTCGTGAAATATGAGGTCGGCGAGGGCGCGATCAGCGTCACGCCGCTCGTCGATGCACAGCGCAACAACGCCGCCTGGGGCATGCAGCGTACGCTGGTCCAGAACCTTGTCACCGGCGTGACCGAGGGCTTCACCAAGGTGCTCGAGATCAACGGCGTCGGCTATCGCGCACAGGCGCAGGGCAAGAACCTGCGGCTGCAGCTCGGCTATAGCCACGACGTCAATTTCAAGGTGCCCGAAGGCGTCGACATCAAGACTCCCGACCAGAACACGGTCGAGATCAGCGGCATCGACAAGCAGAAGGTCGGCCAGGTCGCGGCCGAAATCCGCCGCTGGCGCAAGCCCGAGCCGTACAAGGGCAAGGGCATCAAGTATCGCGGCGAATATATCTTCCGCAAAGAAGGCAAGAAGAAGTAGCCATGGCGAAACTCTCCCTCTTCGACCGCCGCCGGCGCAGGGTGCGCAGCGCGCTTCGTGCGCGCGCCTCTGGCAAGCCGCGGCTCACGGTCCATCGCTCGGGCCGGCACATTTATGCGCAGGTCATCGACGATGCCGCCGGCAAGACTGTCGCCGCGGCCTCGAGTCTCGACAAGGACTTGAAGGGCAAGGCCGGCGCGACCCGCGATGGCGCGGCCGCGGTCGGCAAGGCGGTCGCCGAACGCGCGAAGAAGGCCGGCGTGTCGAGCGTGGTGTTCGACCGCGGCGGCTTCCTCTTCCATGGCCGGGTGAAGGCCCTCGCCGACGCTGCCCGCGAAGGCGGACTGGAGTTTTAAATGGTGCAAGAGAACGACAAGCCGACCGAGGAAGGCGTCGAGCAGGCGCAGACCGAAGTCCCCGCGAAAGAGGACGTGGTCGTCAAGACCGAGGGCACGGCCGAGCCGGCCCCGGCCGAAGCCGCCCAGGCCGAAGCGCCTGCGGCTGAAGCCGAGCCGCCGCACCAGCCGCAGCGTCCGCGCGGTGGGCGTGGCGGTCGCGGTCCGGGTGGCGGGCGCGGTCCGGGCGGTGGGCGCGGACGCGGCGGAGATCGCGGCGGCCGTGGCCGTCGCGACGACCGGCGCGGCCGGGGCGACGACGATGGCGGCGAGGAGCTGATCGAGAAGCTCGTCCACATCAACCGCGTGTCCAAGACGGTGAAGGGCGGCAAGCGCTTCGGCTTCGCGGCGCTGGTGGTGGTCGGCGACGGCAAGGGCCGCGCGGGCTTCGGCCACGGCAAGGCGCGCGAGGTTCCCGAAGCGATCAGCAAGGCCACCGCGTCGGCGAAGAAGGCGATGATCCGCGTTCCGCTGCGCGATGGACGGACGCTTCACCACGATGGTCTCGGCCACTTTGGCGCCGGCCGGGTTACGCTCCGTTCGGCTCCCGCCGGAACCGGCATCATCGCCGGCGGCCCGATGCGCGCGATCTTCGAGAGCCTCGGCGTTGCCGACGTCGTCACCAAGTCGGTCGGCACGTCCAACCCGTACAACATGATCCGCGCGACCTTCGAGGCG
>DASSOB010000018.1:0-70806 GCA_035701045.1 Sphingomicrobium sp.
AACCCCGACAAGAGCGCGCTTGCTGGCGTCGCGCTCGCGCTGCCCGCCCTCGAACGTGCAGCCAAGTTGCAGCGTAGAGCCGCGCGGATCGGCTTCGACTGGCCGGACCGGTCGGGCCCGCGGGCCAAGATCGACGAGGAGCTGGCCGAGCTCGACGCTGAGAGCGAGCACCATCGCATGCTCGACGAGCTGGGCGACCTGCTGTTCGCCGTCGTTAACCTCGCACGCCATCTCAACATCGAGCCTGAAGCCGCGCTGCGTGCAGCCAATGACAAGTTTGAACAGCGTTTCCGCGCGATCGAGCAGGAGCCGGGCTTCGCCGATATGAGCCTCGACGAAAAGGAACAGCTCTGGGCTGCTGTAAAGCGTACCCCTGCGAAGGCAGGGGTCCAGACTCCTTCTTAGGACTGGGCTCCTGCCTTCGCAGGAGCACCGAGGTTCTGAAACCGCGCCCAATTGTCAGGCGAGAGCCGCACCGACAATTCCACTTTCTCCCCGTCGAGCCGCTGCTCGAGCACTTCGCCGCGCGCGTGCAGCCAGGCGATCTTTTCGCCGGCGCTGGCGGGGAGCCGCACCTGGTGCACCTGCTCGTTGCTCCTCAAGCATTCGGCCATTCGCTCGCGTAGCGCGTCCAGGCCCTCGCCCGTCGCCGCCGATATCGGCACCACGTCCTCGCGCCGCCGTGCTTCTTCGGTCAGCCGCTCACGCTCGTCCGCAGACAGGAGGTCCACCTTATTCCACGCCTCGATGCGCGGCGGCGCTCCCTCCTCCGCAAGGCCGAGCGAGGTCAGCACGTCATCGACATCGTCGCGCTGCGCCTCGCGGTCGGGGTGGGCCATGTTGCGCACGTGGACGAGGAGGTCGGCTTCCCGCACCTCTTCGAGGGTCGCGCGGAAGGCGGCGATCAACTCGGTCGGCAGGTCCGACACGAACCCCACCGTGTCGGACAGGATCACCTTGTCGAATCCGGGGAGGCGAATGTCCCGCATTGTCGGGTCGAGAGTCGCGAACAAGAGGTTTTCCGCGAACACGGATTCGCCCGTCAGCTGGTTGAAGAGCGTGGATTTCCCGGCGTTGGTGTAGCCGACGAGCGCAACCACGGGCCACGGCGCGCGCTGCCTCCGGTCACGATGCAGGCCGCGCGTGCGCTTCACCTGGTCGAGCTCGCGCCTGATTTTGGCCATGCGGTCGCGGATCATCCGCCGGTCGGCCTCGATCTGGGTCTCGCCCGGACCGCCGAGGAAGCCGAAGCCGCCCCGCTGGCGTTCGAGGTGGGTCCAGCTCCTGACCAGCCGCCCCGCCTGGTAATCGAGATGCGCCAGCTCGACCTGCAGCCGCCCTTCCGCCGTCGCCGCGCGCTCACCGAAGATTTCGAGGATCAGCCCGGTCCGGTCGATCACCTTTGCGCCGGCTTCTTCCTCCAGATTCTTCTGCTGGATCGGGGTCAGCGCGGAATCCACGATCAGCAGCCCGGCGTCCTTTTCTTTGGCCAGTTCGGCGATCTCCTCGACCTGTCCCTTACCGATCAGGGTCGCCGGGCGAACAGTGCGCACGCGCAGCGGCCGCGCCGCGACCACGTCGATCCCAATCGCCTCGGCGAGCCCCTCCGCCTCCTCCACGCGCGCCTCTGCCGAGCGCCGTGAGCCCTCGCGCGGCAGCTCGGGGACGGCGATAACCGCCCGCTCGCCGCGCGCGACGTCGATGGCGCCGTTGCCGTCGAACGGGTTCAGGAGTCCCCCTCCTCGCTCGCGCTCTCCTGCTCGCCGCCGAGGCTCAGCGGATGCGCGGGCTGAAGCGTCGAGATCGCGTGCTTGTAGACCAGCTGCACCTGCCCGCCGCGCTCGAGCAGCAAGCTGAACTGGTCGAAGCCGCTCACCGCGCCCTGAAGCATCACGCCGTTGACGAGGAACAGTGTCATGCGCTCCTGCTGTCCCGCGGCGGCGGCGAGGAATTTGTCCTGCAGTTGCGGCTTCGCGCCTTCGCTCGTGGTCGCAACGAGGTCCGCCGGCGCTTCTGCCGGCATGATCGTCGAAACCGCATGCTTGTAGACGAGCTGCGACGCGCCTTCCCGCCGCAGGAGGAGCGAAAAGGCGTCGAACCAGGTGATCACCCCCTGGAGCTTCACGCCCTTCATCAGGAAGATCGTCACGGGAAGCTTGGCGCGCCTGACGCTGTTCAGGAAATGATCCTGCAAACTGAGCGACCGAGCAGCCATAAGCGGGTGACCTCTACTCGTCCCCTTCCCTCTTGTCCCCAATCCCCAGGGCTTTCAGCTTCCTGTGCAGTGCCGAGCGTTCCATGCCGATGAACGATGCGGTGCGCGAGATGTTGCCGGAAAAGCGCCGGATCTGGATGCGGAGGTACTCGCGCTCGAACGATTCGCGTGCTTCGCGCAACGGGCTGCCCATGATTGCCATCGCCGTCGCGGCACCGCCCATGACGTTGTGGCTGTCTAGGAGCTCGGGCGGAAGCAGGTCGACCTCGATGCACGAGACGCGGTCCCCCGGCGCCAGGATCAGGGTCCGCTCGATGATGTTCCTCAACTGGCGGACGTTGCCCGGCCAGTCGTGGGCCTGGAGCGCGGCCATGGCTTCCTCCGAGATGCGCGGCGGCTGCATCCGCCGCTCGGCCGCGAACCGAGCGAGAAAATGGCTGACCAGCTCGGGGATGTCCTCGCGCCGCTCGCGCAGCGGCGGAAGCTTCACCGGGACCACGTTGAGTCGGTAGAACAGGTCTTCGCGGAAACGGCCGGCGTTGATCTCGTCCTGCAGGTTGCGCGACGTAGCCGAGAGCACCCGGACATCGACGCGCACGGGCCGCTGGCCGCCGACGCGGTGGTAGCTCTGGTCGGTGAGGACGCGCAGGATCTTGGCCTGCGTGGTCGGCGGCATGTCGGCGATCTCGTCGAGGAACAGGGTGCCGCCGTGGGCATGTTCCAGCAGGCCCGGACGCATCGCCCCGTCGACCTCGCTCCCGAACAGCTCCTCCTCGACCCGCTCGGGGCTCATCATCGCCGCCGACAGAACGATAAAGGGGGCGCGGGCGCGCGGGCTCCACAGGTGGATCATGCGAGCGGCGATTTCCTTGCCGACACCGGCGGGCCCTGAAATCAGCACGCGGCTGCCCGTTGGAGCGACGCGCTTCAAGGTCGCGCGAACGGTGTTGATCGCCACCGAGCTCCCGTGGAGCTGGTCTTCGTCCCCCGCCTTGCGCCGAAGCGCCGCGTTCTCGCGCCGCAGCCGGTCGGTTTCGGTCGCGCGGTCGACGAGATAGATCAGCCGCTCGGCCTCGAACGGCTTTTCGATGAAGTCGACGGCCCCTTCCCTCACCGCGGCGACGGCCGTGTCGAGGTTGCCGTGCCCCGAGATCATCAGCACGGGCACCGTCGAATCGCGGCGCTTGATTTCCTGCAGCAGCTGCAGCCCGTCGAGCCTCGATCCCTGGAGCCAGACGTCGAGCAGCACCATCGAAGGCCGCCGTTCCTCGATGGCATCCAGCGTCGAATCGCTGTCGCCGGCGGTGCGCACCGCGTAGCCCTCGTCTTCGAGGACTCCGCTGACGAGGTCGCGGATGTCCGCTTCATCGTCGACCACGAGCACTTCAAGCGCCATCAGGAATCCTCAACGTCATCATTGTCCTCTTGGCTGGTGTGCGACGCCTCGTCGCCGGCAAGCGCGGCGAGCTTCGCGGTGTCGAACGAAATGCGCACGTGCGTGCCCCCGCCCTGCCGGTCGAGGAAGGCGATCTCCCCCATGTGTTCCTCGACGATCTTCTTGACGATCGCCAGGCCGAGGCCAGTGCCGCGCACCCGCGTCGTCATATAGGGTTCGGTCAGCCGCTCGCGGTCTTCGGGGAGCCCGACGCCGGTGTCGAGGACGTCGATCACTAGCAGCCCGCCATCCTGCCGCAGCTTCAGCTCGACGCGGTCTCCTGCCAGGCTATGCTCGCCACGATTACGCCTGCTTTCAATGGCTTCTACGCCATTCTTTACCACATTCGTGAGCGCCTGAGCGAGCTGGCGCCGGTCGCACACCATGCGGAACTCGCCGCTGGGTGGGTCGAGCGTGAAGCTGACCGCCGGATGCGCGACCTCGTGCAGGAACAGGGCCTGGCGCGCGATCTCGTGCACGTTCTCGTCGCGGAACACCGGCTTGGGCATGCGCGCGAAGTTGGAGAATTCGTCGACCATGCGCCTCAAGTCGCCCACCTGCCGGACGATGGTGCCGGTGAGGCGCTCGAACGTGTCCTTGTCGGACGTGACCTCGTCGCCGAAGCGCCGCTGCAGCCGTTCGGCGGCGAGCTGAATCGGGGTCAGCGGGTTCTTGATCTCGTGCGCGATGCGCCGGGCGATGTCGGACCAGGCTGCCCGCCGCTGGTCGGTCAGCTGGTCGGTGATGTCATCGAAGGTCAGCACTGACCCGTCCTGGTAGCGCACGCGCTTGACCGCCAGCGTGCGCTGGACCCCGTCGGCGGTGATCAGCACATTGGCCTCGGACTGCTGCCCGCGCATGAACTCTTCGAGCTCGGGTGAGGCGGAGCCGAGCGCCTTGCCCTCGATCGGCTCGTCCTGCTCCAGCAGGGTCTCGGCCGAGCGGTTGAGGAGCAGGATTCCGTGCTGCGCGTCGACCGCGATTACGCCTGCGGTTACGCTCGACAACACCGCCTCGATGAAGGCGCGGCGCGTCTCGATCTGCGTGTTCGCGCTGCGTAGCTCGTTGGTCTGTTCCTCGAGCCGCTCCGTCATCTGGTTGAAGGCGGTGGCGAGGGTCTGAACCTCGTCCTCGCTTTTGGTGACGGGCACGCGCGCCGAGAAGTCGCCGCTTTCTATCCGACCCGCGGCGTTCACCAGTTCCCCCACTGGCCTGACGAGCCGATCGGCGAGCTTGAGAGCCGTGAGTATCGAAAGGCCGACGATGATCAGCGCCCCGAGCAGTAGCGCCGCATTGAACCGAAGTTGATTTACCCGCGATCGCTTGAGGAGCGATTGATAGTCACGAAGAACGTCGTTCGCGCGCGTAATCTGGTCGCGAAATTGTGGATCGAAGACGCGCGCATCATACAAATAAGTGTTCGGACCGTAATCGAGGCGCGTGAGCGCTCCAATGCGATCGGACGAGTTCACGGGAATGCTCTGCTTGCCCTGAAGCGCGTCGAGCATTGCCGGCGTGATCACCTTGTCCAGCGCGCGATCGTAAGGGTTGACGAGGGCAAGCGTCCGAATCTGCTTGTCGGGGCCGTACGTGAAGATGATCGCTTCGGAGAGGCCGCGATTGAGTACCTGCTTAACGCCGAAAGCTTCGGCGAACCGCGGATCATCAATCGTGGTCATGCGGAGGTAGTCAGCAAGGTCGCCGCTCGCCGCCACTGTCTCGTTCGCGACCCGGTCGACTTCGCGTTGGTAGCTCGCGCGCGCGATCTCTACCGTATTCTCGAGCATGTTGCGGGCGCGGTTGGAGAACCAGAATTCCAGGCCGCTCTGGAACAGCACCGAGGCGAAGATCGCGACCAGCACCGTCGGTACCGCCGCAATCGCGGTGAACAGCGCGACCAACCGCACGTGCAGGCGCCCGCTTCCGAGCCCTCCCCGCTCCGCGCGCCGCACGGCCACCTTGCGCGCGTAGAGCGCCATCAGCGCTATCGCCGGAAGAAGGATGGCGATCAGCAGCACCGCGATCAAAGGCGGCGACAGAAGCGATCCGGGCTCGGCGCTACGGCTCAGCAGCATCGCGCTGAGTCCGAGCATCCCGGCGAGCAGAAGCCCGACGAGGATCATCAGGCGGTCATAAAACCGCCCGCTCGCCCGCTCGCGCTGGAGCCAGCTTTCCTGCTGTGATGTCACGGGCGATTCGGCCGTACGCGCGTCCATTCGCTTCGGCCCTAGCATGGCCGTTGCAGAATCAACACACTTCTATGAAGGTCGTGCGTCAGGCCGCGGAGCGCGCGAGCCACGGCGAATAGAATTCCTGCAACATGCGGATCACCACCGCCGGGTCGTCCTGCTGGTTGACCGAATTGCGCAGCTCCGCCGAGCCGGGCAGGCCCTTGGTGTACCAGCCGATATGCTTGCGCGCGAGGTTCACGCCGGTCTGCGTCCCGTAGAGCTCGAGCATCTCGTCATATTGCTGGAGCATGGTCGAAAGCTGCACGTCGAGACTTGGGTCGGGGCGCTGTCCTCCCCCGCCGAGGTCGCTCATCACCTGGCCGACGAACCACGGCTTTCCGTAGGAGCCGCGGCCGACCATGACGCCGTCGGCGCCGGACTGGCGGAGCGCCTCGCGCGCGTCCTCGATTGAATTGATGTCGCCGTTGACGATGACCGGCACCGAGACCGCTTCCTTGACCCTGCGTACGAACGCCCAGTTGGCCTCGCCCTTGTAAAGCTGGCAGCGGGTGCGGCCGTGGATGGTGATCATCTGCACGCCGAGATCCTCGGCTATCCGTGCCAGTTCCGGCGCATTGAGGCTGTCGTGGTCCCAGCCCATGCGCGTCTTGAGCGTCACCGGCACCTTCACCGCCTTCACGGTGGCCTCGATGATCGCGGCGGCGTTCTTCAGGTCGCGCATCAGCGCAGAGCCGGCCCAGCCGTTGACGACCTTCCTGACGGGGCAGCCCATGTTGATGTCGATGATCGCCGCGCCGCGCTGCTCGTTGAGCTTGGCCGCCTCGGCCATGACCTCCGGCTCGCAGCCCGCGAGCTGCATCGACACCGGCTCCTCGCAAGGGTCCCACAGTGATTTTTGCAATGACTGGCGGGTCTCGCGGATCATCGCCTGGCTGGCGATCATCTCGCTCACCGTCAGGCCCGCGCCGAACCGCTTGACCGCGCGCCGGAACGGCAGATCGGTGACAGCCGTCATCGGCGCCAGGATCACCGGCGACGCGACCTCGATGGGCCCGATTTTAATCGAGCCGATCCTGATGGGCTTCACCATGCTCATGGGACGCGGGAGATAGGGGATGAGCCCTTGGCGGACAAGGCAGCGTGCCCTGCCGCTTTCCCAAGCCGCTCATCCTGAGTAGGGGCTGAGTAAGCGCAGCGCATCGAAGACCCGTATCGAAGGACCGTCCTTCGATACGCCGTTTCGACAAGCTCAACGGCTACTCAGGATGAGCGGGTTCTTTCGAATGACGACGACAGCCCTCATCGTTGCTGCCGGCAAGGGCGAACGCGCAGGCGGCGGCGTTCCCAAGCAATATCGGCTGCTCGGCGGCAAGCCGATGCTCCGCTGGGCGGTCGAAGCCCTGATCGGGCATCCCGCGGTCCAGTCGGCGCGCGTCGTCGTCGGCAAAGGGCAGGACGATCTCGCCGCAGCCGCCCTCCACGGACTCGACATCGGGCAGCCGATCGAAGGCGGAGCCGAGCGAGCGGATTCCGTCCGTGCAGGTCTCGCGCAGATCGAAGCCGATGCGGTGCTGGTCCACGATGCCGCGCGGCCCTTCTGCCCCGCCGCAGTTGTCGACCGGCTGCTTGCGAGCCTCGAGTTTTACGAGGGCGCAGCGCCTGTCCTGCCGGTCGGCGACACCCTCGCTCGCGTTGGCGAGACGCTGGAGGAGCCCGTCGATCGCGGCGGCTTGGTCCGGGTGCAGACACCGCAGGCCTTCCGGCTCGCTTCGCTCAGGGCTGCGTACGACAACTGGTCCGGCAACTCCCCAACCGACGAGACGACGGTCGTTCGAGCGGCGGGCATGAAGGTCGCCGCTGTCGAAGGTGATCCTGCACTGGAAAAGCTGACCTTGCCCGGCGACTTCGCCCGAGCCGAGCAGTGGCTCGCCGGCCGCCTTGTCCCCCGCACCGGGATGGGCTTCGACGTCCATGCCTTCGCCGGCGAAGGGCCGCTGATGCTCGGCGGTATCGAAGTGCCGCACAGCCGCGGCCTGGCTGGGCACAGCGACGCCGACGTCGTGCTTCACGCTATCACCGACGCATTGCTCGGTGCCGCCGGCCTCGGCGATATCGGAGAGCATTTTCCGCCTTCTGACGTTCGCTGGAAGGGCGCTGAGTCCTCTCTTTTCCTCGCCCACGCCGTCGAGCTGCTGCGCGGCCGGGGAGCCATCATCGACCATGTGGATTGTACTATTGTCGCCGAGGCGCCGAAGGTCGGCCCTCACCGCGTAGCGATGCGCGCGCGGATCGCGGAGATTAGTGGATTGAGCATCGACCAGGTGAGCATCAAGGCGACCACGACCGAAGGGCTCGGCTTCACCGGCCGCCGCGAGGGCATCGCCGCCCAGGCGGTGGCGAGCATCCGGACAGGATTGTGAATTGAGCGACAAGCTGCTTCCGGACCTGCTGGTCGACAAGGCGCGCGAGGTCGTCGATTCGAACCGCGCCGCCGGACGGCGCGTGGCAGTCGCCGAAAGCTGCACGGGCGGCCTGGTCAGCGCGGCGCTCACGGAAATCCCTGGATCTTCCGACGTGTTCGAGGCCGGCTACGTAACCTATTCCAACGCCGCCAAAATCAGCGAGCTCAAAGTGTCCGAGGAAGTCGTCGACACGTTCGGCGCCGTCAGCGTCGCCACCGCCTGGGCGATGGCACGCGGCGCACTGGCAGCGTCAGACGCCGACGTGGCGGTTGCAATCACCGGCATCGCCGGTCCCGCAGGCGGCACTCCATCGAAGCCGGTCGGCACGGTCGTCTTTGCCCGCGCGGAGCGCGACGCGGATCCTGCGAAAATCGTCGCCGACCAGAAATTCTTCGACGAGAAGACCCGCTCGGGCGTTCGCCTTCAGGCGGCGCTTTGCGCGCTCGACCTGCTGATGCCGTAGAGCGCCGCCGCGCGCTGCTCGAACGCGTCCGTCATGCGTCTGAGCGCCCGGTCGAACATCGCTCCGGCCAGCGTTTCGAACAGCCGCGACTTGAACGCAAAATCGACGGCAAAGTGGAGGTCGGTCCCGCCGTCCGCCGAGCGTTCGAACGTCCACTCGTTATGGAGATATTTGAGCGGACCTTCGACATAGTCGACGCAGATTCGGTTCGGCCGGTCCTTCACCACGCGGCTGGTGAACCGCTCCTTGAACGCGTTGAAGCCGACGACGATGTCGGCGAGCGTTTCCTTCGTGCTCGACGAGCGCACCCGTACCGCGACCACCCACGGCAGGAATTCATCGTAGCGCGCCACATCGGCGACCATGTCGAACAATTGCTCGGGCGTGTACGGCAGGTGTCGGGTTTCGCTGTGGCGCGGCATCAGCCGCCAATGCCTTCTGCCGTAGCACCACGCTCCAGCTGCGCGAGGCGTGCCGCCTGCATCTTCTTGAAATCGTCGCCGGCATGATAGCTCGACCGCGTCAGCGGCGAGGCCGCGACCAGGAGGAATCCCTTGGCGCGCGCAATCGCCGCATAAGCATCGAACGCCTTGGGAGTGACGAACTCCTCGACCTTGGCATGGCGCGGCGTCGGCTGAAGATATTGACCCATCGTCAGGAAATCGACTCCGGCCGAGCGCATGTCGTCCATCACTTGGTGGACTTCGAGCCTTTGCTCGCCGAGCCCGACCATCAGGCCCGACTTGGTGAAGATGTGCGGCGCCTTGCGCTTGATGCTCTCGAGCAGCCTCAGCGACGCATAATAGCGCGCGCCCGGACGGATTGTCGGATAGAGCCGCGGCACCGTCTCGAGATTATGGTTGTAGACGTCGGGTCCGGCCTCGACGATCGCATCGACCGCCGCTTCGCTCTTGTTGCGGAAATCGGGCGTCAGGATCTCGATGGTCGTGCTCGGCGTGTTCCGGCGCAGCGCCTCGATCACCTTGACGAACTGCGACGCGCCCCCATCGACGAGGTCGTCGCGGTCGACGGAGGTCACGACGACATGCTCGAGGCCGAGCTCGGCGGCCGCCGCCGCGACATGCTCCGGCTCGAGCGGATCGACCGGACGCGGCATTCCCGTCTTGACGTTGCAGAAGGCGCAGGCCCGCGTGCAGGTGTCGCCGAGGATCATCACCGTTGCGTGCTTCTTGGTCCAGCATTCGCCGATGTTCGGGCAGGCGGCTTCCTCGCATACGGTCGCGAGGTTGAGCTCGCGCATCAGCCGCCGCGTCGCATGATAGCCCTCGCTGACCGGCGCCTTGACGCGGATCCAGTCGGGCTTGCGCTGTCGGGGCGGGATTGCGGCGGGGAGGTTCATGTGGGCCAGATAGCGAGTGGCTGCGGCCCTTGCCACCCCTCCCCCCGAGGCGCTAGCCGCGGAACATGCCGTACATGAAACAGCTGATCGAGGGCTACCGCCGCTTCCGTGAGAAAAGCTGGGATCGCGAACGCGCCCGATGGGCCGAGCTCGCCGAAGGGCAAAGCCCCGAGGTCATGATCCTCGCCTGCGGCGACAGCCGGAGCGATCCGTCGCAAATTTTCGATGCGAGACCGGGCGAGATGTTCGTCGTGCGCAACATCGCCGCGCTCGCGCCTCCCTACGAAACGAGCACCGGCTTGCACGGTGTCTCCTCGGCGCTCGAGTTCGCGGTCACGCAATTGAACGTCGGCGAGATCCTCGTCATGGGCCACGGCATGTGCGGCGGCTGCTCGGCGGCGCTTACCGGCGCATTCGACGACCGGCGGCCCGGGCAGGGTCAGTTCATCGCCGACTGGGTCCGGATGCTGGACCGCGCCCGCGACAAGGTCCGGGCCCGCCATACGGAGCTGGATCGCGCCGCTTTCCTCGACATGGAGCATGAGGCGGTGAAGGTCAGCCTTGCCAACCTGCGCACCTTCCCCTGGATCGTCGAGCGAGAGAAGGACGGACGCCTCAAGCTCCACGGCGCCCATTTCTCGATCTCCGAAGGCCGGCTGTACCTGCTCGACGAGGCGGAAGGGAGCTTCCACCCCGTCTAAGCAAGGTTGGCTAGCACCTTACGTTGTAATTGTAATGCGGCTGCCCGTACTGGTCGACATAATAGCAGTAACCGCGGGTGTCGCGATAATATTGCTTGCCGCCGACGACAGCGCCCACGGCAGCGCCAAGCGCTCCGCCGACGATCGCGCCCGCACCGGTCCCGATACCCGGAAGAACCGAGCCGGCGAGAGCGCCGGCGCCCGCGCCAAGCGCGGCGCCGGTCGCGGTGCTGGCAACGGCATGGTCGTAGGCCGGCGTGGTTGCACAGCCGCCGAGGGCTAAGCTGCTCGCTGCAGCAGCCGAAATCAGCAGACTTTTCATGTGATGGTCCTCCAAAGGTGGCGCAAGCCCCTGCAATCCAGTGCGCTCACGGCAGTTTCGTTCCGGCAGCCCCTTGGATCGTCCGTGAGCCGTGGCGAAAACGGAATGAAGCGGTTGAGCAGGAGCAAGCGACGGGGCGGAGGAAACCCTCCGCCCCGTCGAACCGGCTCACTCAACAGGATGGGTTCAGGCGCGCCTAGCAGCGAATGTCGTAGCTGTAGTGCGGCTGCCCGTACTGGTCGACGTAATAGCAATAGCCGCGAGTATCGCGATAATATTGCCGGCCGTTGACCGTCGCGCCGAGCACGCCGCCCAGGATCGCGCCGGCGATCGCACCGGTGCCCGGCTTGATGCCCGGAAGAACAGCGCCGGCAATCGCTCCGCCCGCAGCGCCGATCGCGGCGCCCGTCACGGCGTTACCAGCCTGGTTGTTGCCATAATAAGGCTGACCATAACCGTTGTTGTAATAGCCATTATTGTACCCGTACGGACTGTATCCGTACTGGTTCGGATAAGTAGAGCATCCAGCCACCGACACACTCGCGGCGGCAAGGACTGCAAGACCCAGCTTCCTCATTTCTCTCGTCCCTTCAACAACGCCGCCCCCTGTGCCGCTATTAGTGCACCAGACGGCGTTTCGTTCCCGCACCGATCATCCGCCGTTCAGCTCCGTGCGGGCCGGCGCGTTCAACAGTGGCCATTCCGCGATGCCGCGCTAGAGGGGCCGAAGAAGAGGAGTCGAGGATGCGCGAACGCCTGCCCGAACAGGAAGCCAATGTCGCACTTCTGATCGATGCCGACAACGCCAGCCCCGACCATCTCGACGAAGTCCTGCTCGTGCTCGGTGAACTCGGCACGATCAACATCCGTCGTGCCTACGGCAACTGGGCGAAAGCGAGCCTCAAAGGCTGGGGCAATCTCACCGGCAGTCACTCGATCGTGCCGATGCAGCAGTTCGACGTCGTCAAGGGCAAGAGCGCGACCGACATGCGGATGACGATCGACGCCATGGACCTGCTCTACCGCGGCAAGGTCGACGGCTTCGGAATCATGTCCTCGGACAGCGACTTCCTTCCGCTCGCGCAGCGCATCCGGGAGGAGGGATTGCAGGTCTATGGCTTCGGGACCGCCAAGACCCCGGTATCCTTCCAGCAGGCGTGCACGCGATTTTTCGACGTCGGCGCGCTCGCGCTCGAGGACGACCAGCTCGATCAGCCGACCGCGGGCAAGGGCCAGCGCCCGGTCGACACCGAGCTGCTCCAGGTGCTCGGATCGGCCTACAAGGCCTCCAAACGCGACGAGGAAGGCTACACGCCGCTCTCCGAGCTCGGCCAGCGCGCCAAGGCGGTCTCCAGTTTCGCCGCGCGCAACTATGGCTTCACCCGCCTCTCGGACCTCATCAAGGCCGTGCCCAACTTCGAAGTGAAGTCCGGCGACGACGGCCGGCTGCTGGTGAAGCGGCTGCGCTGACCGGCCGAGACTGTGGATCGATCGTCCACAGATTTTTCGCGGGCGCACCGATTCGTCCACTGTTGTGATCGCGCCACGGTCGCGTAATTTTGACGTCATGCCGGAACCACCGCGCGGGAAACCGGTTTGGGGGTCCAACCTGAATTCCATCCGCACTGGGGCAAGCTTGCCTGCACAACATCCCGAGCGCCTGCTCGACGAGGCGCTGAACGCTCTTGCCTCCTCGGGGGACTGGCGTTCCATCCTCGATGAGCTGCCGGCGCCGATCTACACCACGGATGCCGAGGGAGCGGTGACCTATTGGAACCGCGCGTGCGTCGAACTCGCCGGCCGCGTGCCGCAGCTCGGCGAGGACCGCTGGTGCGTGACGTGGCGCATCTACACCACCGAAGGCGAGTTCATGCCGCATGAAGAGTGCCCGATGGCGGAGGCGATCAAGGAGCGCCGCGAAGTGCGCGGCAAGGTCGCCATCGCGCTCAGACCCGACGGGTCGCGCGTCGCCTTCCGCCCCTATCCGAGCCCATTGTTCGACCCGGACGGTAAGTTCACCGGCGCGATCAACCTGCTCGTCGACGTGAGCGACGAGCAGGTGGAGGCGCTGAACGTCGAGGCGGAGCGCTGCAGGCGCCTTGCCGACGCGACCTTCAACCGCGAGGTCTCGGAGATCCTCGGCACGATGGCGGAAGGGTACGAGCGGACCGCCGGCGAGCTGTCGAGGACGCGCAAGCCCTAGGCAGGCGTCTCCGCCGGCTCGATCCTGACCGGCGGCAGCTCGACGATCGCGTAAGTTCCAGACGCGATCCCGATCTTCGCCTCGTCGAGCCCCGCCATGATGTCGCGGCTCATCGCGTCCTTCAGGTCACGGATGCCGTGATCCGGCGCGAGGAAGCGCACCGTCAGCTCGAGCCAGTTGTCGGTGATCCGCCAATAGACGCGCGGGTCGATCTCGCCGACGTTGATGCCGAAGCGCTCGTGCAGCCGCTTCACCTCGTCCATGCCGATCTTGTTCCCGGTGACCGCGTGCCGCTTGGCCGCCTCGACGAGGATGCGCTGCACCGTCTCTCGATCGTCCTGGTAGCGGACCGGCACACGCATCTCATCCCAGATGTAGGGGAATTCCTGGGTGTAATTGTACACCGGCTCGTCGAACACCTTGTCGTTGGTGACGGTCACGATGCGGCCGGTGAACTGGCGGCTGTGCACCCACATCGCGGGCTCGGTGCCGGGATTGACCTGCGGCGGCTGCCCCGTTTCCATGATCTGGGACTGCATGAAGCTGAGGTTCACCACGTCGCCACGCACGCCGCCCATGACGATGCGGTCCCCGACGTTGAAGGTCTTCCCGCGCAGGATCACGAAATAGCCGGCGACGGCGGTAATCACCCGCTGCAATGCGAAGGCGAGGCCGGCACCGACCAGCGCGAACGCCGTCGCGAGGCGCGCGGGATTGTCGAACCAAATCGACACGATGCCGAAGATCAGGATGATCGCGAGGATCAGGCTGACCGCCTGCTTCGCCCAGAAATGGAAGCGCGTGCCGCCGCGGCTGCCGATGAACAGCCTCAGCAACTGGCGAAGCGCCCACCCGACCAGGAAGACGATCAGGATCAAGGCGAGCGTCACCAGCAGCTTGCGCCCGTTCTCGGCGGTTGCACCGATCAGCGTGACCCCGAAGACGTGCAGCCCCGGCACGGTCGCGCCCGGGCTTGCCGCCGCGGCCGCCGGAGCGGCGGCATTCTGCGCGGCGTTGAGGATGTCCGTGGGCGATCCCTGCACGCTCCGCTCAACCGGACGCCGCGCGAGAAGGTTCCGGTGGGCGCAAGCGCCGGAACAGCGCCGCGCATGCGCCGTTCCTCTGCACGAAGGAGAGCACAATGGACGACCGCAGCGATACGCGCGCCGACACTGCCCGCGAGCATGACGACAGCGACATCATCGATCGCGCCGAGCCCGCGCCCAGCCAGGGCGGCACCTCCGGCGGCAATCTCCAGGAGGACGTCGCCACCCAGGCCGAGCTGGAGCGCGTCCGCGACCCCGAAGCGATGGAAGGCGTCGACAAGCAGGACGACATCAACCACCAGCAGCGCTACGAAAAACGGCACCCGGCGGACAAATCGTCGGGCGGCGGCAGCTCAGAGTAGATCGAGAGTCACGCTGATCTCGTCGCCGGCGGCGATGTCCGCCTTGCGGATTACGTCCATCTTCACCGGCAGGAAGTAGCCGCCGGTGTCCTTGGACGGAAACACCGAGGTCCGCCAGGTAACATCGCTGAGCCTCACCTCGACCCGAACCGAGCCGAAGCCGCGCCGCACGAGCATGGCGTGTGCGCGGATTTCCGCCGAGACCTCCGCGGGCACGCTCATGAAGTGCATGCGGCCTTCGTCGTTACGCCAGATTTTGAGCAGTCCGGTGACGGTGATCATGGCTCATTCTGCCCGTCATATTGCGGGAGGCGGCGGCCCTCGGCACTCACCCGGATCAGCTCCCGGAGCCTCTTCGCCCGCGTCTCGGCCCTCTTCGCGCCGGCGATCCACCCGAGGACTGTCTTGCGGTAACCGGCCGGCCGCCCCTCCCAATCCGTCCACGCGTCTTTGCTCTTGCGGAAAGCGCCTCTTCATCCGCAGCGAACTCGGCGAGCGGCTTCTCGTACGAATAGACGCCGCTCGGATGCTTGTCGCGCTCGTAGGCCGCCTCGCCCGCCGCCGTCATCAGGCCTGCGGCCTCGAGTGCCTCGAACCGCTCGACATTCACCTTGCTCCAGATGCTCCCCTTGCGCCGCGGCGTGAAGCGGATGGTGTACGCCTCCTCGCCCAGCGACCTGCGCACCCCGTCGATCCACCCGAAGCAAAGCGCCTGATCCCGCGCCTGCGGCCAGTCGATCGACGGCTTGCCGCTGCCCTTCTTCCAGAAACCGACGAGGAGTTCGGGGGCGGTATCGTAGTTCCCGGAGAGCCAGCGGCGGAAGTCGGCTTCGGTGGGGAAATAGGTGGGTTGCGTCACTTGCTCGTCATCCCGGCCCTGAGCCGGGATCCACCTTCTTATTGATCAGCGACTCAAATCCGAAGTCCTCGGCCAAATCGCGCCAAGTCGGATTCTCCATTACGATGAGTTGGATTTTCCAATCGCGGTGCCAGCGCTTGATAGACTTCTCGCGACGGATCGCAGTTTCCATTCTTTCGTGCACTTCGAACCAGACGAGCCGCTTCACCCCATAGCGCGTCGTGAATCCCTTCGTGATACCCTCTCGGTGTTGCCAGGTGCGGCCCAACAAGTTCGAAGTCACACCTGTATACAGCGTGCCGTGAAAGCCACTTGCAAGCAGGTAAACACAGGGACTCGCTCCATGTGCGTCATCGAATTGAAGGTGGACCCCGGGTCAAGCCCGGGGTGACGGTGGAGGGTCCTACCGCGTCAGCTTGCGGTAGCTCGTCCGGTGCGGCCTCGTCGCTTCCTCGCCCAACCGCCGCACCTTGTCCTCCTCATAGGCCTGGAAGTTGCCCTCAAACCATTCGACGTGGCTGTCGCCCTCGAACGCGAGGATGTGCGTCGCGAGGCGGTCGAGGAAGAAGCGATCGTGGCTGATGACCACCGCGCAGCCGGCGAAATTCTCGATCGCCTCTTCCAGTGCGCCCAAAGTCTCGACGTCGAGGTCGTTGGTGGGCTCGTCAAGCAACAGCACGTTGCCGCCGCGCTTCAGCATCTTGGCGATGTTGACTCGGTTGCGCTCGCCGCCTGACAGCTTTCCGACGTTCTTCTGCTGGTCCTGGCCCTTGAAGTTGAACGCGCCGACATAGGCGCGGGTTGACTGGTCGTGGCCGTTGACCTTCATGTAATCGAGGCCGTCGGAAATCTCCTCCCAGACGTTTTTCGAACCATCGAGATGATCGCGGCTCTGGTCGACATAGCCGAGATGGACGGTGGGCCCGATGTCGACTTCGCCAGAGTCCGGCTGTTCCTGCCCGGTGATGATCTTGAACAAGGTCGATTTGCCCGCGCCGTTCGGTCCGATCACGCCGACAATCCCGCCCGGCGGCAAAGTGAAAGAGAGATCGTCGAACAGCAGCTTATCGCCATAGGCCTTGGTGACGCCCTTGGCCTCGATGACCTTGCCGCCGAGCCGCTCGGGCACCTGGATCAGGATCTCCGCCTTGCCGGGAACATGCTTTTCCTGCGCGGCGACGAGCTGGTCGAACTTGGCGATGCGCGCCTTGGACTTGGTCTGGCGAGCTTTCGGCCCCTGCCGGATCCACTCGAGCTCGTCCTTGATCGCCTTCTGGCGGCCGGTTTCCTCGCGCTCCTCCTGCTCCATGCGCTTGGATTTCTTCTCGAGGTAGGTCGAGTAATTGCCCTCGTAGGGGAAGTATTTTCCGCGATCCAATTCGAGGATCCAGCTCACCACATTGTCGAGGAAATAGCGGTCGTGGGTGATCATCAGCACCGCGCCCGGATATTCCTTGAGGTGGTTCTCGAGCCACTGGACGCTCTCCGCGTCGAGGTGGTTGGTGGGCTCGTCGAGCAGCAGGATCGAGGGCTTCTGGATGAGCAGCCGCGTCAGCGCGATGCGGCGCTTCTCGCCGCCCGACAAATTCTCGACCGGCCAGTCGGACGGCGGGCAGCGCAGCGCCTCCATCGCGACTTCGAGCTGGTTGTCGAGAGTCCAGCCGTCGACCGCATCGATCTTGCCCTGGAGTTCGCCCATCTCCTCCATCAGCGCGTCGAAGTCGGTGTCGTCCTTGGGGTCGCCCATTTCCGCTGAGATCGCGTTGAACCGGTCGACCATGTCGGCGACGTCGCGCGCACCGTCCTTGACGTTCTCCAGCACATTCTTCTTGGGGTCGAGCTGCGGCTCCTGCGGCAGATAGCCGACAGTGATGTTCTCGCCCGGCCATGCCTCGCCCTGAAAGTCCGTGTCGATGCCAGCCATGATCTTCATCAACGTCGACTTGCCGGCGCCGTTCGGGCCGACGATGCCGATCTTGGCCCCGTGATAGAATTGCAGGTTGATGTGGCTGAGCACCGGCTTCTGGGCGCCGGGGAAGGACTTGGTCATGTCCTTCATCACAAAAGCATATTGGGCGGCCATGGGGTCGCGGATGTCCTTATCGAATGAGTGTTTGGAGGGTTGAGGGCCAGTTAGGCGCTGGCGCCGATGAATTCCAGCCCGTTCCCCTGCGAAGGCAGGGGTCCAGACCCGGACTGGAGCTTCAGCGGAAGTCCGGTCATGCTGCGGCCGATGAAAGCCGGGTACGTCTACATCATGGCGAGCGGCCGCAACGGAACGCTCTACATTGGCGTGACGAGCGATCTCGTGAAACGCGTCTGGGAGCACCGCAACGGCGTCGTTGCGGCTTCACGCGGAAATACGGATGCAAGCTGCTCGTCTGGTACGCTGCTTACGACGAAATTCAGCAGGCGCGATTGCGCGAGCTTCAGATGAAGAAATGGAAGCGCCTGTGGAAGCTCAGCGAAATCGAGCAGATGAACCCGGACTGGCGGGACCTGTATCCGACGCTGTTGTGAAGCCCCTGCTTCCGCAGGGGCTGTCTGGACCCCTGCCTTCGCAGGGGAACGGCTAGAACGGAAGCTTGAACCCGGGCGGGAGCGGGAGGCCGCTCTGCATCTTCTGCATCTCCACTGCCGCCGCCGCGTCGGCTTTGGATCGGGCATCGTTGAGGGCGGCCGCGATCAAATCCTCGATCATGGTCTTTTCCGACGGTTGAAGCAGGCTCTCGTCAAGATCGACCGAAAGGATCCGTCCCTTGGCCGTCGCGCGGATCTTGACCATTCCGCCGCCCGCGGCGCCCTCCACCTCGATCTTGTCGAGATTGTCCTGCGCTTTCTGGAGCTCCGCCTGGGCGTTTTGAGCCATTTGCATGATGGAATCGAAGTCGGGCATTTCGGGCATCTCAGGCCCCTTTCGTTGAGTGGGATTCCAGCTCGGCATCCGGGAAGGCGTCCATGACCGCGCGTACATTCGGATCGGCAAGCACGTCGGCGCGAACGCGCTCCTTGAGCATTTTCTCCTGATCGAGCAGCGACGGCTCGCCCGCTTCGTCCGAAAGCGAGACTTGCCAGCTGGCGCCGGTCGCCGATTTCAGCTCCTTCGCCAGCTCGCGCGACCAGTCGACGCCGAGCGGGCGCGTCGGCTTCAGCACCAGCTCAGGCGGGGCGTAGCGGACCAGCCCCACCTGATCGTGAAGCTGCTGCGCGAGAATGCGTTTGCCCCCTTGCTCAAGAGCCTCGACCAATGCTGTGAAATCACCGGGAATTCGCGCCGCCGGGCCGCCGGGCTTGGCGGCGGAGGTCGAAGCAGTCACGGATGCGGGCCCTTCCCCGCTGAGCCTCGCCATCAGCGCAGCCGGATCGGGCAATTCGGCGGCGTGGATCAGGCGCAGCAACGCCATTTCAGCCGCTTCCCTCGGATCGGGCGCGACTTCCACGTCCTGGAGGCCCTTCAGCAGCATCTGCCACAAGCGGTGGATCGCGCCCCAGGACAGGTTCTGCGCCAGTTTGGCGGCGCTGTCGCGCTCTTCCGACGATTGCAGCGCGTCGGCTTTGGCGCCCGCCTTCGCGCGTGTCGCGGCGTGGAGGGCTTCCATGAGCCCGCGGAGAAGCTGCGTAGGGTCGATGCCCAGCTCATGCGCTTGGTCGAGCTCCGAAAGCGCGCCCCCCGCATCGCCCGAGAGCGCCAGCTGGAGCAACCGGCGGATTCGGCCGCGATCCGCGAGCCCGAGCATGTCGCGCACCTGCTCGGCCGTGACCGCGCCCGCGCCATGCGCGATCGCCTGGTCGAGGATCGAGAGCCCGTCGCGGGCCGACCCTTCCGCGGCCCGCGCAATCATGCCGATCGCCTCGGGCTCGATCTCCACGCCTTCCGCGGCCGCGACCTCCGTGAAACGCGCCGCGAGCGTTTCGGCCGGGATACGCCGCAGATCGAACCGCTGGCAGCGCGAGAGCACCGTGACCGGAACCTTGCTGACCTCGGTCGTGGCGAGAAAGAACTTCACATGTTCAGGTGGCTCTTCGAGTGTCTTGAGAAGCGCATTGAACGCTTCCTTGGTCATCATATGCACTTCGTCGATGATGTACGTCTTGTAGCGCGCGCTGACCGGCGTGTAGCGCACCGCCTCGGTGATTTCCCGGACGTCGTCGATGCCCCGATTGCTCGCGGCATCCATTTCCACGACGTCGATGTGCCGGCCCTCCGCGATCGCGCGGCACGGCTCGCAGACGTTGCAGGGCGTGATCGTGGGACCGCCCTTCCCGTCCGGGCCGATGCAATTGAGCGCTTTGGCGATCAGCCGCGCCGTCGAGGTCTTGCCGACGCCCCGAACGCCGGTGAGCAGGAAGGCGTGCGCAATCCGGTCGCGCTCGATCGCGTTGGCGAGCGTCTTCACCATCGCATCCTGGCCAATCAGCTCGGCGAAGGTCTGCGGCCGGTACTTGCGCGCGAGCACGCGGTACGGCGAAGCGCCAGCGGGCTGTTGCGGCTGCTCGGGCATGTCCATTCCCAAGGCGGGCGATTCGTCGTCCATTTGTTCTCGTTTAAGGATTCGCTGCCGTCATTGCGAGGAGCGTAGCGACGCGGCAATCCAGAGCAACGCTGGATTGCTTCATTGCGCTCGCAATGACGGGATTAGCTTGCCGGCCGAAGCCTCGGCGTAGGCCGGTGGAAGCCGGCGACCCGGCACGAAATCGTTGTGGCTGCTTCCTTCCGGATCTGACCAGGTTGGCGACAGCGCCGTCCGCCGACTTCCGGCCGCGCATATGGTGGAAGGACCGCCCGTGCGCAAGCTCACACATCAGTGCTTCATTCGCCGTTCACCGTGGGGGGGCGACGTGCGATAGCCGAAAGAGATGCCCTTGCCCGCTCTTCTCCTCGCGCTGCTTGCTCCCGCATCTCAAGCGCCCGTGCCGCCCTCGGCACCGATCGTCGTCACGGCGCACCCCTGGGCGCCGTTCATCAGCCCGATGGGCGAGCCGTTCCGCGCGCATTCCGCGACCGACGACACGCTGACGAAATGGTTTCGCCAGGCGGACCGGGATGGCGACGGCTTTCTCACTGCCGCGGAGATGCAGGCTGACGCGGAGCGCTTCTTCGCGACCCTAGACACCGATCACGACGGGGAGATCGACCCCGACGAGCTCGCTCATTACGAATATGAAATCGCGCCCGATGTGCAGGTGATGTCCCGGACCAAGCGAGCGCCGGGACAGCCGGCGCCGGCAGCGATCGAAGGCAATTCGGAAAAGCATGTCCGCGAACGGGGAAAGCGCCGCCGCGATGAAGGCTACGCCAGCCTCGGACTCGGCGGATCGCTGCAGGGTGCGGCGCGATATGCGCTGCTCAACATTCCGGAGCCCGTCGCGGCCGCCGATACGGACTTCAACCGGTCGATCACACTCGAGGAGTTCAGGCAGGCGGCGTTCGCCCGCTTCCAGCTTCTCGACAGTGGACGCCAGGGCAGGCTTAGCCTCGCCCAGCTGGCGGCAATGCCTCACGTCCCGAGTGGCGACAAGCATCGGAAGATCGACGCTGACGCGAGGGACACCCGCATCGGCAACCCGCTTCCGACGGACCCCTAGCGCCCCATCCAGTTCCTGGCGCCCGGCGGGATTCGCACGTCGAGGCTCTCCATCCCCTCCGTCAGCATGATCTGGCAGGCCAGGCGCGACGTGCGCGTGGCGTGCGCGGCGAGATCGAGCAAATCCTCTTCCTCCTCGCTCGCCGGCGGCAAACGCGCGAAATCCTCGGAATCGACGATCACGTGACAGGTCGAGCAGGCCATCACGCCTTCGCATGCTCCCTCCAGCGGCTCGCGCGCCGCCCAGGCGACGTCGAGCAGCCGCTGCCCCGGCGCCGCTTCCACTTCCTTGTCGAGAGTTCCGTCCGCCCGGAAAAACCGCACCAGGGTCACGCGCTGAGTCTCTCCTGCGTGTCCGCTGCCGCGGCGATCCGCCCGCAGGCTTCCACCAGCTCGCTTTCCTTCGTGTATCGCCCGAATCCGAGGCGGATGGACGAGCGCGTTTCGCGATAGTCGAGGCCGAGGGCGCGGAGCACGTGACTCGGCCTGCCCGACCCGCTCGCACATGCCGATCCGAGCGAAAAGGCGATGCTCCTCAGCTCGGCCATCACACGGGCTGCGTCCACCCCGTCGCGGCGGATGTTGAGATTGCCGTGATAGCGATGCTCGGTGTTGCCGTTGATCGTCCAGCGATCGCCCAGTACGCGCGAAGCGGCGGCCCAGAGCTTCTGCACGTGATCGTAGTCGCGCGTCATGCGCTCGTCCGCCAGCGCGGCCGCCGCGCCGAACCCGACGCACAGCGCCGGCGACAGGGTCCCCGAGCGCAGCCCTTTCTCCTGCCCGCCGCCGTGAATGAGCGGAGCCGGTTCCGCACCTGAGCGCATCCACAGCGCGCCGATGCCCTTGGGACCATGAATCTTGTGCGCCGATACCGCGACCAGGTCCGGACCCTTGCAGAGTTCGAACCGGCCGAACGCCTGCACCGCGTCGCACAGCATCAGCGCGCCGAATTCGTGCGCCATCCTCGCGATTTCCGAAATCGGCTGCGTGACGCCAATCTCATTGTTGACCTGCATGACGGCGACCAGGAGCACGCGCTCGTCGAACTCGCGCGCCAGCAGCTCGAGGTCGAGGCGCCCGTCCGGCACCACCGGAAGGACTGTGAGGTCGATCCCCTTGCTCGCCAGCCACTCGCAAGTATCTAGAACCGCGGCATGTTCGGTCGCGACCGTGACGATCCTGTGCCGGCCTCTGGGAGCTTTCTCAACCGTGCCTTTGAGCGCCCAGTTCAACGCTTCGGTCGCGCTGCCCGTAAAAGCGATGCTTCCGCCTTTGAGGTCGATCGCCGTCTCGGCCTGTTTGCGCGCGACCTCGATTGCTGCGGCCGCCTCGTGGCCCCAGCGAGACGGCGAGTGCGGATTGGCGAACTTCTCCTCGATCCACGGGCGCATCGCCTGCTCGACTTCCGGCGCAACCGGCGTCGTCGCCTGATAATCGAGGTAGATCATGCCGCTTCGACCTTTGGAGAAGCGCGCGCCGCAATCTCCCGCCATTGACCGAGGAAGCCATCGATGTCCGCCTCGCTCGTCGCGGATCCGAAGCTGAGGCGCAGGAAACCGCCCGCGATGTCGTCGGGCACGCCCATGGCGGCAAGTACCACGCTCTGCTTCATTTTGCCCGACGAGCAGGCGCTACCCGCTGAGACCGCGATGCCGGCGAGATCGCATTGCACCAGCAGCGACGCGTTGGACGAGCCCGGAAGCGCAATCGCGCCAATCGTGGCGATGCGCGGACTATCTTCGGCGATGATCAGGACGCCCGTCTGCTTCACCCCCTCCTCGAGCCGGCGACGAAGCGCCGCGAGCCGCTCCATGTCATAGGGCTGCGCCGCGAGCGCCGCCGCGAACGCCGCCGCTGCGGGCGCATCCTGGGTCCCGCGGCGATAGCCCTTCTCCTGTCCGCCGACCGGCTCGAGCGCCGCAAGGTCACGCGCCAGCAGCACGCCGATCCCCGGCGGCCCGCCGAGCTTGTGCGCGCATGCGGCGATAAAATCCGCGTCGGGGAGCGGCAGCTTGCCAGCGCTCTGCGCGCAATCGGCGAGCAGCAGCGATCCGGCCGCCCGTATTTTCGCCGCAAGCCGATCGAGCGGCTGGATCACGCCCGTTTCGTTGTTCACCTGCTGGATCGCGATCAGCGACGGCCCTTCCGCCAGCACCGCGTCCAGCGCTTCCTCGTCGATGAGGCCGTTCGAATGCACGGGAATGACCCGCGACGCGGCGCCCATCGTGTGAGGAACGATCGCGTGCTCGGTGGCGCCATGCGCCCGGCCCGGAACCTTTGCCCGCGCCGCGGCGATCTCGACCGCCTCGCTGGCACCGCTGGTGAAGATGACGTCATGACGCCAGCCGAGCGCATCGGCGATGGTCGAGCGCGCCTGTTCGAGAATGGCGCGGGCAGCTCGTCCCTCCCCATGCGGCGAGCTCGGGTTCGCCCATGCATCCAGCGCCGCGATCATCGCTTCGCGTGCCTCCGAAAGAACAGGCGTGGTTGCCGCATGGTCGAGATAGATGCGCTGTTTCATTTTGCCTGGATATCTGCCGATTGCCACTTGAACGGGCGTCCCTATATAGCAGCCGACGCCGTGGCGCACCCGTTGGGGCGCCGACATTTCTGACACGAGTCCAAACCGCCCATGCCCGAAGTCATCTTTCCCGGCCCCGAGGGACGCCTCGAAGGCCGATTCCATCCCGGCACCCGCCCGCGCGCGCCGGTGGCGCTGATCCTGCATTCGCATCCACAGGCGGGCGGGACGATGAACAACAAGATCGTCCAGCTGCTCTATCAGACGTTCGTCAAGCGCGGCTTCGCGACCTTGCGCTTCAACTTTCGCGGTGTCGGCAAAAGCCAGGGCGTGTTCGACAACGGTATCGGCGAGCTGTCCGACGCCGCCAGCGCGCTCGACTGGGTGCAGAGCATCCATCCCGAGGCGGAGACAACCTGGGTCGCCGGAGTTAGCTTCGGCGCCTGGATCGGCATGCAGCTCCTCATGCGGCGTCCCGAGATCCGCGGCTTCATCTCGATCGCGCCGCCGGCGAACATGTACGATTTCAGCTTCCTCGCCCCCTGCCCTTCGTCGGGCATCATCGTCCAGGGCGAGGCCGACGAGGTCGTAACCCCGAGCGCCGTCCAGAAGCTGGTCGACAAGCTTCGCACCCAACGCCACATCACCATTGACCACGATCTCATCCCCGGCGCGAACCACTTTTTCGCCAACGAATTGAATTTGTTGATGAAGTCGGTCGACGATTATCTCGACATGCGGCTGGCGACCGACCCGGTGAAGCCGCCTATACCGTCCAGATCATCACGTTCATGACGATCACGGCCGCGGCGACGATCATCAGAATGCCGCGGCTGCGAGTCTGAGCCTTGAGGGCGAGCTTCGCGCCGCCCGCTGTCAGCAGGAAAGCTGCGATCATCCCGAGAGCCGGCGCAATCGCCGAAAAATTCGTCATTTCCATTCCTATTTACACTAAGACTTAACCAAGATTGGTCCACATTGGCGTTCATGCCAAAAGCCGACCAGCAGGTGCGCCTGGACGAGGCGTTCGAGCGGATCGAAGAGACGATCCTTCCGTGTATCGCGATGATGCTCGACACGCTGATTGACGCCTCCGAATCCGTTGCCGAGAACGAGCGCCGCTTTCTCGCCGCCGAGCTGAAGACGCTTGCCGCGGAGCTGGAGGAGTTGACCCAGGCCGTCGAGCGGTCGAGCCCCGCCCACGTCGAGCCGGGCGAATATAAAGCGCGCAACGTCGCCTGAGCGGTTTATCGCAATGATCCGCATCGGGTCAGCGTCCCCTGCACCATATTGGGCGGCCTTGGCCGTCATTTTCCTGCTGGTCGACGCGGGCTTGTTCCGCCTGTTCTCGTTGGGCGCGGATTGGGCGCCGCTCTGGACCGCCGGGAAGCTCGCATGGACCGATCCGCCGAAAGTCTACGATTTCGACCTCATCACCTCGCTTCAGGCGCCGCTTCTGGGACCGGTCGACCATCGGCCTTTCATCTATCCGCCGAGCGCGCTGCTGTTTATTGCGCCCTTCGCCCTCCTTCCGTTCTGGGCGTCGCTGACACTCTTCTCGTTCGCGTCGGCGCCAGGCTTCGCGCAGGTTTCGCGGCCGCTCGGCGCGGATCGAGCTCTGCTGCTGGTCGCGCCGCCCGTCCTGCTCTGCGCGATTGCCGGGCAGCCGACGCTGCTCGTCGCCGCGTTGGTTACCGCCGCACTTTCGCGGCTCGGAACAAGGGATGCGAGCGCTGGGGTTCTTCTCGGCATCGCCTTCGCCATCAAGCCAACGCTCTTGCTGCTTGCGCCGGTTGCGCTGCTGTTCGGCGGCCACTGGCGAGCCATGGTCTTCTCGACCCTGACGCTTGCGCTGATCGCTGGCCTGAGCGTGAGCCTCCTGGGGATCGACGCCTGGTCGCACTGGCTGCTGGCGCTGCCGGGTTTCCAACAGCTCATCGCCGACGAGCCCACGCTGATCAGCTCCGCAATCACTCCTTACTCCGCCGCGATGCGGCTCGGCCTCGATCCGCAGCTGGCGATGGGGAGCGGCGCTCTCGTCGCCATTCCGCTGCTGGCGCTCACCTTCGCTCGCATCCAGGAAATCGCGGTCAGGCTCGTTATCCTGCTTGGCGGCGGCCTGCTGGTGGCGCCCTACTCCATGAACTACGAGCTCGCGCTGCTCGCTCCAGCAGTCTTGAGCCAGCCGCTCACGTCGCCGAGACGCCTGATCCTGCCGACCATTTGGTCGGCAAGCCTTTGCAGCGGCGCCAGCCTGCTCGGTCTCCTTGCCGTCTATACTTGGGCGGCCAACAGGGTCCTGCGCTCGCTCCGCTCACGCAGCGATGAGCGATGCATGGAGTCCGGGGTCCACGTTCGCGCCTGACAGCACGACAACGGTGTCTTCGACGGGGGCTAGCTTGCCCGAAAGCAGCGCCGCTAGCGCCACGGCACCACCCGGCTCGACCACCAAACCGTGCTGAGTAAAGGCGAAACGGATCGTATCCGCGACCTGCGCATCGCTGACTGACAGAGCCTTCGCTCGCCGTGCCTTGAGGATTCCGAAGGTGATTTGTGACACGCACGGCGTCTGCAGTGCATCGCAGAAGGTATCTGGAGCGTCGGCCTCCACGGGGACGATCTCGCCCAGTTCGAGCGAGCGCCCCATGTCGTCCCAGCCATCGGGCTCGACGATGACGAGCTCCGCTTCCGGCACCGCCAGCGCAATGCCGGACGCCAATCCGCCGCCTCCGCACGGGATGACGATCCTGGCCGGCGCTCTTCCGAGCTGCTCCGCGATCTCCAGCCCGGCGGTCCCCTGCCCGGCCACGATCGCCGGATCGTCGAAGCTCGGCACGACGGTCGCACCACTTTCCTTCGATATTCTGGCGGCGATCGCCTCGCGGCTCTCCGTCTTACGGTCGTAGAAGACGATCTCGGCGCCTTCGCCGCGGGTCCCGTCGATTTTCACCTGTGGCGCGTTCGACGGCATGACGATTACCGCCCGTATTCCCAGCCTCCCCGCAGCAATCGCGACTCCGCGGGCGTGATTCCCCGAGGAAAAGGCCACGACTCCCCGCTCGCGCTCCTCCGGCGAAAGCTGGAGAAGGCGGTTCGTTGCACCCCTCAGCTTGAACGCGCCGCCCGTCTGGAGGCACTCGCATTTGAGCCAGACTCGGGTGCCTCCAACCTTGGTCTCGATGAGCGGGGTTTGCTGGACCAATCCCGCGATTCGCTCCGCGGCGTCGACGACATCCTCGCGCGTCACCGCCGTCCCATTTGCTAAACGGTTGATATTTCACCCTTTCGATTAGCCGTTGCAGATCAGCGACATATGTCGGGCAAATCCCGAGTCCGGGACCAATAAATCTTTACAGCCCGGACCCCCGCACATATATCGCGCCTCCGCTGCCCCATGGGACTTCCAACCGCAAGGCAGCTCTTTTGGATGAACGTGCCTGTTGGAGGTCCCTTGAGTTGCACAAGCATCATCGCGCGCTGGGGCTAGCTGCCGCCCCGTCCGGCATCCGAAGCGGTGCCGACATCGCAAAACTTCGGCCGATCCAGCCGGTCACGCTGTTGCGTCCGCACGCGGCGCGGCGTGCCGCACGCTTTTTCGCGGAGAAGTTCCCCGGCCGCTCGCTCTATGCGGTGAAGGCGAATCCATCGCCCGATCTGCTGCGAATCCTGTGGGACGCGGGAATCACCCATTACGACGTCGCCTCGATCGGCGAGATCCGGCTCGTGCGCGAAACGCTCCCGCAATCGACGATCTGCTTCATGCACCCGGTCAAGGCCGAGGAAGTCGTCGCCGAAGCCTATTTCGAGCACGGCGTCCGCACCTTCAGCCTCGACACGCTGGACGAGCTCGACAAGATCGTTCGCGCGACGTCGACTGACGGCGTTGCGGCAACCGATCTCAACCTGCTGGTACGCATCCGCGTCAGCTCCGATCACGCCAAGCTCAGCCTCGCCTCCAAGTTCGGCGCCGACCCCCGCGACGTCGGCAGGCTGCTGATGGCGACGCGCCAGGCGGCCGACGCGCTCGGCATCTGCTTCCATGTCGGCAGCCAGGCGATGACTCCCGCCGCTTATGCCGAGGCAATCGAGCGCGTTCGCGCCGCAATCGTCGAGGCGGCGGTCACCGTCGACATCCTCGATGTTGGCGGGGGCTTTCCTTCCTCCTACCCGGGCATGGAGCCGCCACCGCTCGAGACCTATTTCGCGGTCATCCACGAGGCGTTCGAATCGCTTCCGATCAGCTATTCCGCCGAATTGTGGTGCGAGCCGGGCCGCGCTCTCTGCGCGGAATACGCGAGCCTTGTGGTGCGCGTGGAAAAGCGCCGCGGCGACGAGCTGTACATCAACGACGGCGCCTATGGGGCGCTGTTCGACGCCGCGCACATCGGCTGGCGCTACCCCGTGCGGCTGCTCCGCGATCGTCCGTCGCAGGTGCGTTCGGCGGAGTTTAGCTTCTATGGACCCACCTGTGACGATCTCGACCGAATGGCGGGTCCATTCGAGCTGCCGGGCGACGTCGGTCCCGGCGATTATATCGAGATCGGGATGCTCGGCGCCTACGGCTGCGCCATGCGCACGCGCTTCAACGGTTTCGACGCCGGAGCGGCGGAAATCGTTGGCGACGAGCCCATGGCCACGCTCTATGGAGCGGCCGGGGCACCCAAGCGTTCGAAAGCGGTATGACTGCTTGAAGCGTCATCTCCGCGAAAGCGGGGACCCATCTGTTCTTGTTTCAGAAGCGCGAGTAGCGGAATTACCGCTTTCGCGAGCATGAAAAGGTATTTCGATGAGCACCGATACGTTGCCGAAGCCCGAGAGCGAACCCAAGGCGAACGACACCCGAAAGGCCGACCTGCTTTCGACTCCGGTCGAGCATATCGACATCACCAAGTTCGACGCGCGGCCGATCGTCGACGCGATGGGGAAGATGAGCTTCACCAGCCGCGATCTCTCGCGCGCGACCAAAATCTACAACACGATGCTCGAGGACCAGTCCTGCTCGATCATCCTGGTGATCGCCGGCTCTACCTCCGCAGCCGGCTGCATGGATGTTTACGCCAAGCTGGTACGCTCAAACATGGTCGACGCGGTGGTCGCCACCGGCGCCACGATCGTCGACATGGATTTCTTCGAAGCGCTTGGCCACAAACATTACCAAGCCAATGAAATTCCTGATGATGATACGCTGCGCTCGCTCTACATCGACCGCATCTACGACACCTATATCGACGAAGAGCAGCTGCAGGATTGCGACCATGTGATCGGCCGGATCGCCGAGAGCCTGGAGCCGCGGCCCTATTCCAGCCGCGAGTTCATCCGCGAAATGGGCAAATGGCTGAGTGAGGGCAATGCGAAGAAGCAGGGCAGCCTTGTCCAGCTCGCCTACGAGCATGACGTGCCGATCTTCTGCCCGGCCTTCACTGACAGCTCGGCGGGCTTCGGGCTCGTCAAGCACCAGGTCGACGCGATGAAGCGCGGCGGTCATTACATGACCATCGACAGCATCGCCGACTTCCGCGAGCTCACCGACATCAAGATCAAGGCCGGCACCACCGGGCTACTGATGATCGGCGGTGGTGTTCCCAAGAACTTCACGCAAGACACTGTAGTCTGTGCGGAAATTCTTGGCCACGAAGACGTCGAAGTCCATAAATATGCCGTGCAGATCACCGTCGCCGACGTGCGCGACGGGGCCTGCTCCTCCTCGACGCTCCAGGAGGCGGCGAGCTGGGGCAAGGTCTCGACCGCGATGGAGCAGATGGTGTTCGCGGAAGCGACCAGCGTCGTGCCGCTCCTGGCCAGCGACGCCTGGCACCGCGGCGCCTGGCGCAACCGCGAAAAGCGCCGCTTCGCAAGGATGTTCGACTAGCTAGACCCGGGCCCAGGGCCGCGTCGGTCGAAATTGCGCCGGGTCGGTGCTGCGCGAGCGTGTGATTTCGATCAGTCCGCGGCGATCAAGCAAGGCCACGGCGTTCTGGCATGCTCGTTTCGATAGTCCAGTGAGTTCGCTCAGATCGGTGTGGCTCAAAAGGGCGCGACCCTTCTGTGCTTCCGCTTCGATGGCGAGATATACGATGAATGCGGAAGGGCTTTTGTCATGACCGACGAGGTCGCGCATCAGCGCGTCGATTACATACCTGTCGAGTAGCACTGGCGAAGTCGATGCCATAGCAATCACTGCCATACTCCCGGTCCTAGGCTGAAGCTAGTAACCGGCGCCGCAACAGGAGCGGCTGCATGATCAGAAAACTGAAATTTGCCGGAATCCCAACGGCCGATCAGGATCAAGCGCTGGCATTCTGGACCGGCAAGATGGGCTTCAAAGTTGCGACCGACCAGCCGATGGACGACGGCAGGCGCTGGATCGAACTTTCAATTCCAGGCGCCGACACCGGCATAGTCCTGTTCACTCCTGAGGGGCACGAGGATCGAATCGGCACCTTCTTCAATGGATCTTTCGCCTGCGACGATGTCGATTACACCTATCGGCAACTCAAGGAGCGAGGGGTCGAGTTCGAAAAGGAGCCGCAAAAGCAGCCTTGGGGAACTTTCGCGATCTTTCGCGATCCGGACGGAAACAGCTTCGTTCTCGGAAGCAAATAGCCGAGCAGTTAAAGAGTCAGCCTCGCGCTCGCTCCGGCTCGCGGATCAGCAGCGCGCCGATCAGGCCCGCGGCGACCGCCACGACCATGTACCAGCCGGGCGCCACGGGGCTGCCAGTCCAGCCGATCAGCAGCTTTTCCATGATCTGCGTGGTTCCGCCGAAGATGGCGATGGCCAGCGCATAGACGAGGCTCAGCGATCCGGCACGCACGCGGGCGGGCAAGGCCTGAATGAAAAGCAGGATCGCGGCCGAGGAACCGAAGATGTGGAGCAAAGTCAGGATCGCCGTCGCGCCGAACAGCGCGCTCGCGGTTCGTGTCGCATCGAGGAAATAGAAGGTCGGGACCGCGAGGAGGATCAGCGAGAGCCACGGCCCCACGAGCACGCGCTTCGGGCCGAAGCGGTCGCTCAGCCAGCCGGTGCCGAGATCGCTGAGCGCGCTGACCAGTCCGAGCACGACGGTCGCGCCGAACGCCGACCGGACGGCCATGTGCAGCGTGTCCTGCGCATATGTCGTGAGATAGGCGAGCGTGTAATTGCTGATCGTCCCGGCGCCGAGGATCAGCATTCCAGCTCCGGCGGTGATTAGCAGTGGGCGAAGGCTTCCCGGCGGCGCGGGCAGTTTCGCTTCGGCCGGAAGCGTTTCCTCGAGCGTCCGCCGGATTGCGAGGCCGAACGGGACGATCGAGGCGCCGATCAGGAACGCGATCCGCCATCCCCAGGAATCCAGCATCGGCGGGCTCAGCAGGGCCGACAGCGCGAGCCCGACCGCTCCGGCGACGAGCGTCGCCGCATCCGCGGTCGCGAGATGGATCGAGAGATAGAATCCGCGGCGGTGCGGAGGCGCGGCTTCCATCAGATAGGCCGCGTTCGGCCCCACTTCGCCGCCCAGCGCGAAGCCCTGGAGGAGCCGGAACAGCACCGCGAGCACCGACGCCGCGATGCCGATGGTTCGATACGAAGGTGTCAGCGCCAGCCCGACGATGCCGATTCCCATCAACGTGAATGACAGGATCATCGCGGGTTTGCGGCCGCGCCGGTCCGCCATTCGGCCGATAATCAGCCCGCCAAGCGGCCTGCTAACGAACCCGACGCCGAAGGTGGCGAGCGACAAGATCAGCGACTCCGACGCATTGCCGGGAAACAGCGAGCGCCCGATCTGCACCGCGAAGAAGCTGTAAGTGACGAAATCGTAGAATTCGAGCGCGTTGCCCGCCGCGACCGCGGCGATTTGCTTGCCGGTCAGGCGGGGCCGATCCGCGATTGAGCCAGTCGCCTCCATGCACCTGCCCTTCGCGCGCCGCCACTCGGGACGGCGGTGTAACGAATTCGTTTGAGCGGCGCCAACATTCGTCGCAACTAGCCGGTGTAGTCACGGGAGATCCGCAATGCAGCCAAGCCCATTGCTCGGACCGGTCGTCACCCTCGTCGCCTGGTCGATCGTGATGCTGTTTTGGCTGGCGATCGCCCGCGCGCCGTACGTCCGCGGCCGCCTTCCTGACGGCGCCCGGGGCGCGGACGTCGAGCGGGACCACCCGGGCAAGGCGAACTGGCCCGCGCATAACTACCAGCATCTGATGGAGCAGCCGACGATCTTCTATGCGATCGTCTTCGCTCTGATCCTGATGGGCTTCGACGCGCCGATCAACGTCTGGCTCGCCTGGGGCTATGTGGGCTTGCGAATCGTCCACAGCATCGTCCAGTCGACCGTGAACATCGTGCGTCTGCGCTTCACGATTTTCCTTCTGTCGACTTTGTGCCTGATCGGCCTCACGACTCACGCGGCGCTGAGACTTATCCTCGGGCACTGAAACAAGCGGCGAGCTCGACATGGGTCGACCATATGAATTGCCCGACCGGCCGCAGCCAGTCGAGCGAATAGCCGCCGTCGACCAGAATCCCGGCGTCGCGCGCGAAGGTCGCCGGATTGCAGCTCACATAAGTGATCCGCTGAACGGTCGAGCCGGCGAGATTGCGGACCTGCTGCTCCGCCCCCGCGCGCGGCGGGTCGAGGATGACGGCGTCAAACCGCTTCAACTCCTCGCGGTCGAGCGGCCGCCGGTACAAATCGCGATGCTCTACCGCCATCGCCGGAGCAGCGCGCTCGAGAGCCGCGGCCGAATCGCGCGAGGCTTCCGCCGCATAGCCCGCACGCGCCGGGAGCGCGAAGGTGCCAAGCCCAGAGAAGAGGTCGGCGACATTCTTCGAATTTCCGACAGCCTCCCTGACCGTCTCGATCAGCGCGATTTCGCCGTCCTCTGTCGCCTGGAGGAAAGCGCCGACCGGAAACACGACAGGAACCCCGGACAGCGCGATCGTCGCTGGAATCGGTTCATACATTGTCTCCGCGCCGGTTCCCTGGTCGATACTCAGGCGCGCAAGGCTGTGGCCGGCGGCGAATGACGTCAGCGCTTCAATGGCTTGCAGGCCTTCCGCGCCAACACCGCGCAGGAGCAAATCGACTCCTTGGTTCACCAACGCGAATTGCACCTCGGCTCCCTTTCGGGGCTGCAGAAGCGCGCCAAGCAGCTCCCGTAGCGGCTGCACCAAGGCGAACAGCTCCGGCCGCAGGATGTGGCATTCGCGCATGTCCATTATGTGGTGCGACTTCGCGGCGTTGAAGCCGAGCACGACCCCTTTGCCCACGTTCAGTGCCCGGAGCGTGGCCCGACGGCGGCTCCTTGGCGGCGACAGGTGCGGCGCCCGGATTTCGGTGGTCAGCTCATGCTGCGCCAGGGTCATCTCGATCCGCGAGACAAGATAGTCGCGATACGCCTCGTCGTCCGCATGCTGGAGCTGGCATCCGCCGCATTCGGGAAAGTGACGGCATGGCGGTTCCTGGTGATGCGGTCCCGGCGCCAGAGCGCCATCATCGAGCAGAGCGTCGCCTGGCACGCCGAACGGCACGTGCCGCCCGCTTTCCGTCACCCCGTCGCCGCGGGCGGCGATCCGGACGATCAGTTCCGCCCGCTCGCCTCTCTCGCCCAGCGCCGTGTCAGCTCCCCGCGAGCTCGTTGGCGAGCGCATCGGCATGATAGACTTTCCGCAGCGCCTCGCTCACCGCCGCGGTCGAGACCGACACCGCCCGGTTCAACACCGGATCGTAGCCATAATTGCCGCCGAGGCTGTGGATGTTGCCGTCGAACACCGCGCCGATCACCTCGCCCTTGGCATTGATCAGCGGCGAGCCCGAATTGCCGCCGATGATGTCGTTGGACGTCGAAATGTTGAACACTGTGTTGGGGTTGAGGGAATTCTTCGCCGCGATCCAGCGCGGATCGAGGTCGAACGGCGGCTTGCCCGTCGCGCGCTCGTAAAGGCCCTTGAAGTAAGTGAAGGGCGGGACCGTCGTTCCATTGTAGGTCCATCCCTCGATCTTCCCATAGGACAAGCGGAGCGTGAAGGTCGCGTCGGGATAGACCTTGTCGCCATAAGCGGCGAAGCGCGCCTTCGCGATCTTCTCCGAAGCCGCCGCGATCGGTCCAGTGACGCGATTGTCCCATTGGGTCCTGAGCTTCCGCGCTTCGGGGTCGATCCTGAGCACGTAGCGGATCATCGGGTCGTTGGACGCCTGGATAGCCGACCAGCCACCGTCCCACAGCGCCTTCCTGACCGCCGCGTCGCCGAGCTTCGACTGCGCCAGCGCGGCCGACAGATCCTCCGGGCTGTCGCGGCCGAGCAGCAGGTGGGTGTAGGCGTTGTCCGCCGTCAGATATTCCCTCGCCTTCGACAGCCAGAATTCGAGCAACTGCTGCTCGAGCGCCGGCTCGATGGGCTTTACGTCCAACACCTGCTTTTCGAGCAGCGGCAGCCGGCTGTCAGAATAACCAGGGAGACGTTCTGCCGACGGCTTCTGCCGCTCCGCCGCCGCGCGGACCAGGGTTCGAGCGTAATCGAACAGGTCC
This sequence comes from Sphingomicrobium sp., assembly GCA_035701045.1. Classification (GTDB taxonomy): domain Bacteria; phylum Pseudomonadota; class Alphaproteobacteria; order Sphingomonadales; family Sphingomonadaceae; genus Sphingomicrobium. The sequence goes on from DASSOB010000018.1 coordinate 34,235, forward strand.
GACCCGATCGGCCCGCTTTCGACGAACCGGTACGGCAGGTACAAGGCGCGCAGGTCGTTCTGCGCGCCGGCGATCGTGGTCCAGGGCTCGGCGCCGAGGCCCAGGCTCGTTGCTTTCGATTTCAGCGCCGTCTCGTCGGTGCGCTTTTTGGCCAGGAGATCGCCGCCGTTCAGCGCGAACAGCCGCCCGAAATAGACCTTGTAGGAATTCTCCAGTCCGAACAGCAGGTCCTGCGCGATTCGCTTGTGCTCGGCGGATTCTTCGCTGAAGCGAATCAGGCGCCCGCGGAGCTCCGAGAACTGGACGAGAGTCATCGGGATTTGCAGATCGCGCTGGGTCTCGAGCTGAGCGACCGTCAGCTGGCGGTCGGTCCCGCCCGGATTGCCCGCGATGAACACTGGCTCGTCCGCCTTGGGAGCGCTCGCGTTCCACTTCAAATGGTCCAGCGTCACAACCGGCTTTCCGTTCTCGTAGAGCCGCACGAACGCGCTATCGAGGTCGTAGCGCGGGAAGTTGAAATTGTCGGGATCGCCGCCGAAAAAGGCGGTCTGGACACCCGGCGAGAAAACCAGCCGGACATCGGAAAATTTCCGGTATTTGTACAGCTTATACTGGCCGCCGTGGTAAAGGTCGACAACCTGGCAACGGAACTTCTGGTCGTCCCCGCAGGCCTGCTTCTCGATCGTCGACGAGGCCGCGGTGCGCGCCTTCACCAGCGCCTCGCCGGTCAGCCCCTTGCCCGCCGCCTGCATCTGCGGCGTGACGTCGCTGATCGATGTCAGGATTTCGGCCTGCATTCCGGCGCACTTGTGCTCTTCCTCGCGCCCCTTCGCGACATAGCCGTGCGTGAAATAGTCGTTTTCCTTGCTCGACAGATCCTGCGCGCATCCGGCGACGCAGTGATTGTTGGTCAGCACCAGCGCCTCACCGGTGACGACCGAAGCCGAGCAGCCCGTCGACAGGCGCACCGCTGCGCCGCGGACATGGTCGAGCCACGCCTGGTCGATCGACGTGCCATATTTGGCGTTGACCGTTGCAATCGGGAAATTGTCGAACGTCCACATGCCTTCGTCCGCCGCGGCGGACGACGAAATCAGGCACGCGCCGGTCGCCAGCAGGCCGGCAAGCAGTTTCGAATTCATGATGCGGTCCCTCCCCCCTTCGCTGTCCGACCCATGCCGCTCAGAGATGGTCTCGGCAAGCTCTATCCAGCGCCTGAGGGATCGCCGCCGCGAGATCGTCGACGATCATGTGCGGACCGGCGATCTCCGCGGCGCGGCCATGAAGCCAGACGGCGGCGCAGGCGGCCTCGAACGCCGGCAACCCCCTCGCGCGCATGGCAGCGATGATTCCCGCAAGCACATCCCCCGTCCCGGCGGTGGCCAGCCAGCGAGGCGCCCCTGGCGAAAAGCCGAGTCTGCCATCGGGCGAGGCGACGAGCGTGTCGGGGCCCTTGTACACGACGACGGCCCCGGTGCCTCGCGCCGCCTCCAGCGCGCGCTCCGGCTTCGAGCCGGGAAGCTCACCGAACAATTTGCGGAACTCGCCTTCGTGCGGCGTGATGATTGCGCCCTGGCCTTTGAGCCGCTCGGGTTCGCCGAGATGCGTAATCGCGTCGGCGTCGATTACCTTGGGAGCCTTGGACGTCAGCGCCAGAGTCAGCACCTGCGGCAGGTCGCCGAGGCCCGGCCCAACGAGCAGGCAGCCAATGCGCTCGTCGTTCACTGGGGCGCTGTCGATCTGCACGATCGCCGACGGTAGAGCGTCGATCGGACGCGAGGTGCTGACCTGGACGTAACCCGCTCCGGCCCGAGCAGCAGCTTTGGCTGCGAGCGCGATTGCGCCGGGCATTGCTCCCGCCAGCGCGTGAACCAGGCCGCGATCGTATTTGTGACCGCCCGGATCGAGGGGCGGAAGTTGTGGAGCGGCGATTTCGTGCCAGTCTCGATCGGCCTCGATGCCGATATCTCCAAACACGAGCCGACCGCATTTATGCATCGACGAATGCAGCAGATGCGCGGGCTTCAGCGCACCGAAGGTGACGGTCATATCGAAGCGCGGGACGAGGCCAAGCTCCACGCCGCTGTCCGTTTCGACTCCGCTGGGCAAATCGCATGCAATGCTGACGACCGCGGATTCGCACAGACGGGAAAGTTCTTCTGAAACAGCAGGATCGATCGCCCGCTTCAGGCCGGTTCCGAACAGGGCATCAATCACCAACGGCTCGCGCGCGGTATCATTCGACAGCGCCTCTACATCTCCCTGCCACTGCGACCGCGCCCAGATCGCCGCCCCGCTCTTCGGTTCGGCCAGAGACGCCACACGCACCTTCACGCCGCGTTTTGCGAGGTGGCGCGCCGCGACATAGCCGTCGCCGCCGTTGTTGCCGGGTCCGGTGAGCACGAGTGCCGGGATCGGGCCGGCGAAGCGGTACACGGCTTCGGCGAGCGCCTCCCCTGCCCGCTCCATCAGCTGCTCGACGCTGCTGCCCCCGTCGATCACCGCCTGCTCGGCGGCGCGCATTGCTTCGGCGGTGAGGATCGGCCGGCCGGTGACCATGACCCTGCGCTCTAGCGCAGGAAGGTCGCGAGGCGCCACCATTCGCGCGGAACCGCTTCCGATGCCACATCGCGCGACTCTTCGCTGTCGAACAAAGCGAAACAGGTCGCGCCCGAGCCCGACATCCGGGCGAACGTCGTGCCGGGCTGGAGGCCGAGCCAGGCGAGGATGGATTCAATTTGTGGCACGAGCGCAATCGCCGGCGCTTCGAGATCGTTGCCCCCGTCGCGCCAGTCGCCGAGCGGCCCACGGTCCACCCCGTCCCAGCCCGCATAGACCCCCGCTGTCGAGACCGGCATCCGGGGGTTCACCAGGAGCACCGGTGTTCCCGACAATTCGCCGAGTTCGACGGGCGCCAGTTGGTCGCCCGCGCCCTCGCCGCGTGCTGGCAGGCTCAGCAGGCAGACGGGGACATCGCTGCCGATTGCGGGCGCGACGGCGGACGCATGGGCGGGATCGATGCGCCACAATGACGTCAGCAGCCGAAGCGCCGCGGCGGCATCGGCCGACCCGCCGCCGATCCCCGAGGCAACAGGCAATCTCTTGTCGAGCATGAGCGCCGCGCCTTCCTCAACCCCCGCGGCCGCCGCAAGGAGGCGCGCGGCCTTGAGAACGAGATTATCATCTCCAGAAGAAAGCTCGGCACCGTGGGGGCCGGTCACCGTCAGGGACAGTCCCTCGTCGAGGGACTGTCCCTCGGCTGTCAGCCAGTCGCCGTCGGTGCAGAAAGCAAAAATCGTCTCGATCGCGTGCCGTCCGTCGGGCAGCTTGCCGCGCACATGCAGTGCGAGATTGAGCTTGGCCGGCGCGATCTCGCGCTGCGTGCTCAAGGCGCCGCGTCTGCCGTCGTCAGGCCGGACTCGAGCTTGGCCTTCACCCGCGTCGCAACATCGTCCTCGGCTGTAACCAGCGCCGCGTTCCAGGCAAAGCGCGCTTCCATCCGCCGTCCCGACGTATAGAGCGCATCCCCCAGATGCTCCTGGATTTCGGCCTGATCGGGGTCCTTCTCGGCCGCGCTTTGCAGGGTCGCGATCGCTTCCTCGACCTTGCCGCGCTTGAACTGCGCCCAGCCCAGCGAATCCGTGATCGACGCATTGTCCGGCGCGAGCTCGCTCGCCTTGCGGATCATCGCTTCGGCCGATTCCATATTTTCGCCGCGCTCGAGCTGGGCATAGCCGAGAAAATTGAGCAGCAGAGGCTGATTGGGCGCAATGACCAGTGCCTGCTGGAGTGCCTGTTTCGCCTCGGGCCAGCGATTGCCTTCCTCGAGCGCGCCAGCGCGAAGCAGGAGCAGCGGCCACAATTCGCTGTTGAGTCCCTGCGCCTTCGCAAGTGCCGCGGCACGGCCATAGGAATCGGCGGCATCGTTATGCCGGTTCATCGCCTCATAGACATCGCCGAGCCGCGAAAAATCGGCCATACCCGCGTTCTTGTCGGCCGCTGCCGCCGCGGCGATGGCATAAGCCTCGTTGACCCGCTTGTTTTCGTTGAGGATTCTCACCTGCACGTCGCGGACCTGCGAAATCAGCGGATCGTTTGCCGGAATGGCCTTCAGCAGCGCCAGCCCGTCGTCGGCGCGGTCTTGCGCTTCCAGAAGAAGAGCGAGGAGCGCGACGGCGCTGCTGTTATGCGGGTCTGCGTAGCGCGCGACCTGAACCAGCCCGACTGGAGGCGCCGCCTGTTGCACGCGCGCAAGATCGGCGGTGAACGCGGTCAGGATTGCGCTGAGGGCCTTGGCCGAATTGTCGATCGCCACGCCGCTCGGGCGTCCCGAAAGCACGCGCTGACGCGCCGCGGCGGCGTCGCCTTCCATGCCATCCAGCATGGCGAGAGCGCGCGTTCGATCGCCTGCGGCAAGAAAGCCGTCCGAGAGCGCTAACCTGACGTGAGTCTCACGCGCTCCTGCATTGCCGATGGCCCGCCGGGCGAAAGGCTCAGCATCCGCCGTTCGACGAAATTTGAGCAGAATGAGCGCCTGCTCCTCGGCGCGGAGCGGCGCCAGCAGGCTCTTCGAAGAGACCGTGGCGATGCTTGCAAGCGCGGCGCGCGCATCCCCGCGATCCGCCGCGTCCCATGCGGTCAGGAACGGAGCCAGGAACGAGAGATCGCCACGCTCGCCTCCGGCGTTCAGCCAGCCCAATGCCTGCTGGAGCCTGTGGTGCTTGACCTCATCCGTCACGAGCAGCAGCCGGGCGTCGGTCGGAAGCTTGGCCGCGGGAAGGCTTCGCGCGAGCCTCAGCGCCAGGTCGAACTGCCCGGCGCCAATCGCTTCGACGAGGGCGCTCCGCGCGATCCCGGTATGTCCCGGCTCCGCCTCGGCGAGGCCGGCAAGCAACTCGGCCGAGCGCGCATGATCGCCGTTGATCGCCGCGGCGCGCGCCTCGACATAGGTTCGCGCCGGGTCGCCGACGCTCAGCCGCGTCGCGCCGGCGGCAACCGGAACCGACAACAATACGGCCGCCGCCGCACCGAGCCATCTACATATTGGGGTAATTGGGGCCTCCTCCGCCTTCGGGCGTGACCCAGTTGATGTTCTGGGTGGGATCCTTGATGTCGCACGTCTTGCAATGGACGCAATTCTGGGCGTTGATCTGGAGCCTCGGTTCGCCATTCTCGCCATCGACAAATTCGTAAACGCCCGCCGGACAGTATCGCTGCTCGGGGCCGGCATAGACCGGCAGGTTCACGGCCGTGGGTATATCAGCGTCCTTGAGTGTCAGATGAACCGGCTGGTCCTCTTCATGATTGGTGTTCGACACGAACACCGATGACAGGAGGTCGAACGTAAGTACGCCGTCGGGCTTGGGATAGTCGATCGGAGCGGCCTGGTCCTTCTGCCGAAGAGTGGTGTGGTCCGCCTTATGCTTCAGCGTCCAGGGAAGACCGATGCCCAGATAATTGAGCCACATGTCGATCCCGGCGTAGAGCGTACCGACCATTCCGCCCCAATGCGCGACGGCCGGCTGCGCGTTGCGGACCGACCAGAGTTCGGTCGCCACCCAGCTTTTGTGCAGCGCCGTGGGATAGGTTGCCAGCATGTCGCCGGAACGGCCGTTCGCGACCGCCTCGAACGCCGCTTCGGCCGCCACCATCGCGGACTTCATCGCCGTATGCGTGCCTTTGATCCTCGGCACGTTCACGAACCCCGCCGAACAGCCGATCAACGCGCCGCCGGGAAACACCAGCTTCGGAACTGCCTGATAGCCGCCTTCGTTGATTGCCCTCGCGCCGTAGGACACGCGCCGCCCGCCCTCGATCTCGGAGCGGATCGCCGGGTGCGTCTTCCAGCGCTGCATCTCCTCGAAGGGCGAGAGATAGGGATTCGTATAATCGAGCGAGACGATGAAGCCGAGCGCGACCTGATTGTTTTCCTGGTGGTAAAGGAATCCTCCGCCCCATGCGTCGGTGAGCGGCCAGCCTTGCGTGTGGATCACTCTCCCGGGCTTATGTTTCTCGGGAGGAACGTCCCATAATTCCTTGACTCCCAATCCATAAACCTGCGGGCCGCTCTCCTGGCGCAGCTCGAACAATTCGGTCAGGCGCTTGGTCAGGCTGCCGCGAGCGCCCTCGGCGAACAGGGTGTAGCGCGCGTGAAGCTCGATCCCCGGCTGATAGTCCGCGCGATGGCTGCCGTCGCGGGCGATGCCCATGTCACCGGTCGCGACGCCTTTCACCGATCCATCCTCGTTGAACAGGATTTCCGCCGCCGGAAAGCCGGGGAAGATTTCGACCCCCAGCTCTTCCGCCTGCCCGGCCAGCCAGCGGCAGAGATTGCCGAGACTCAGCGTGTACTTGCCCTTGTTGCTCATGAACGGCGGCATGACGAAATGCGGGAACCCGAATTTCCCTTTCCGGGTCAGCACCCAATGGTGATTTTCGGTGACCGGCACAGTCAGCGGCGACCCCTTGTCCTTCCAGTCGGGGATCAGCTCGTTGAGCGCCTTCGGGTCGATCACTGCCCCCGAGAGGATGTGCGCGCCGACCTCGCTCCCTTTTTCGAGAATGCAGACCGAAAGTTCGCGCCCCGCTGCACTGGCGAGCTGCTTCAGGCGGATCGCCGCGCTCAGACCCGCCGGCCCCGCGCCGACGATCACCACGTCATAAGCCATGGATTCGCTCTGGCTCATCCGCTCCTCTCCGGTTCCGCTACGCGCCGTTCGCCGCATCTCGTCGCGGCCGCAACACAATTCGACTCATCTGCCCTGCCAACTCCTTGACCGTGGCGTCAATGGCAGGGAGGAAGAAGTGTGGGAGGGTATCTGGAATCGCTCGGCGCAGTCGAGGCACGCAGCGCGTTGGCCTGGTGGCTCGATGCGGGAGTCGACGCGGTCATCCAGGAAGAGCCTCGGAACTGGCTGAAACCTCCGAACCCATCAGGGACCGTCCCCGTTCGGGGACGGTCCCTCGCCGATCCCGGGACTGTCCCCGAACGGGGACTGTTCCAAGCCAACGCCTCGAACCTCACGCTGCCGAGCCAGGAAACGCTGAGCGAGCTGCAACAATGGCTGGCGAGCAGCGTCGAACTGCCTCTTGCGGGACCGAGCGCCCGGCGAATCCTCCCGCATGGCCCGGTGAATGCCGCGGTCATGCTGCTGAGCGATTCTCCGGCGCTCGAAGATGCCGCCGCCGGCCAGCCGATCGGCGGCGAAGCTTGGGAGCTGACCCGGCGGATGCTCGCGGCGATCAAGATCGATGCGGATGAAGCGTACAGCGCTTCCCTCTCGTGCTTCCACGCGCCGGGCGCCCGCCTCAGCAAAGAAGATCGCGATTCCTGCGCCGAGATCGCGCGCCGCCACATTTCGCTCGCGCAGCCGAAGCGGCTGCTGCTGTTCGGCGATGGGCCGTGCCTGGCCCTTCTCGGCAAGCGCCTCATCGACGCGCGCGGCCATATCCACAAGGTCGAAGGCGTCCGCACCGTCGCCACGTTCCACCCCCGCCATCTCGTTAATCGACCCTTAGACAAGTCTTTGGCATGGCGGGATCTTCTTCTTTTGATGGAGGACGGGCGTTGAAGACGGGATGGCTTGCGTGCGGTAGTCTTATCTGGGCGACACCCTTGCTTGCGCAGCCAGCCGCCGATCCGCTCGCGCCGCTCCCTACGCAGCCAATCACGGCGCAGCCCGTTGCGCGGACGCCGACCTGGTCTTCCGCACCGACGAACACCGCTGCACTCAAGGACTGGCGTTCCGTGTTCGATGCGATCGACGCCGGCGATTGGTCCGCGGCGCGCGCCGGGATCGCTGCCTTGCCTCGGAACGTCCTCACTCCAGTCGCCCAGGCCGAGCTCTACACCGCCAAGGGCTCGCCGGTCGTTGATCTCGCCTCGCTCCAGGCGCTGATCGCCGAGGCACCCGAGCTTCCTGAAGCGAATCAACTGGGCCTGATGGCGATCAAGCGCGGTGCGACCACGCAACCTTTGGTGGTCCCGGAAAAGCAAACCGTCTGGCTCGGCTCGTCGCCGGTTCGCTACAAGGCCAAGCCGGTTCAGGGCGAGCCGGCCGCCGACCAGCTTCGTTCCGCGCTCGATCCGATGGTCAAGGCCGACGATGCGGGCGGCGCGGAAGCCCTGCTCGTCACTCAGGGGCCGGCGCTCTCGGCCGAAGCGCGCGCCGAAGCGGGTACTCGGGTGGCGTTCATCTATTACGTCCTCGGCCTCGACATGGACGCGCGCCGTGTGGCCGATACGTGGCGCCAGGGCGCGACCGGCGAATGGGCCGGTCAGGCGGCCTGGATTTCCGCGCTCGCTTCCTGGCGCCTCGGCGATTTCAATGCCGCGTCCGGCGCCTTCCAGCAGACTGCGCAGCTTGCCAGCCAGCGCGAGCTTCGAAATGCAGGTTATTATTGGGCGGCCCGAGCCGAGCAGGCAGCGGGACGTCCCGCTTCGGTCGAGCGCCTGCTCAAGGCGGCGGCGATGGCGCCGGAGGCACCGGAGAGCTTCTACGGCCTGCTCGCGCGCGAGACGCTCGGCATGTCAACCACGTTGCCGCAGGACCCGTTCATCGGCTTCGATCCGCCGATCGATCAATATCCGAACGTCCAGCGGGCCATCGAGCTGGCGAAAATCGGCGAGCCCGGCCTCGCCGACCAGATGTTGCGGCATCAGGCGCTGATCGGCCAGCCCACGGAACATCATGCGCTAATCCAGCTCGCGAAGCGCCTCGACCTCGCGGCGACGCAGCTGTGGCTCGCTAATAACGGCCAGTACGGCGCGCGCTCGGATCCCGCCGACCGCTACCCCAATCCGTCCTGGACGCCGGTCGACGGATGGCGCGTCGATCCCGCCCTCGCTTACGGGCACATCGTCCAGGAATCCGCTTTCAGGCGCACCGCTGTCAGCACCGCCGGCGCGGTCGGCCTGATGCAGGTGCTTCCGGTGACCGCTCAGCAGATGTCGCAGAGCACCGGCGTGCCTTACACCCGCGCGAGCCTCACGGACCCGCGCTACAATCTCGCTTTCGGCCAGGGCTTCATCGAAGCGATGCGCGGATCGTCCGCGACGGCGGGCCAGCTTCCGCGCGTCATCGCTTCCTACAACGCCGGCCCGCTCCCGGTCGCGCGCTGGGCATCCATCAACGACAAGGGCGATCCGCTGCTGTGGATCGAGTCCATCCCTTATTGGGAGACTCGCTATTACGTCCCCTCCGTCATGCGGAACATGTGGGTTTATCAGGGGCTCAACGATGAGGACACGGCAACGCTGAAGTCGATGGCCGAGCACCGCTGGCCGTCCTTCCCGGCAAGCATGACGCGCCTCTCCCACTGACTTCGTGGTTCTTGTTTTGTTCTTCTGATGCGCATATCGGGAAATCATGCCGGTCGAATCGAGCCACGGACGCGGGGCGACCCGCAATCCCACGCCGACGCGCTTCAACCTCAAGGAACGCGTCGCCGACGGCGACTGGCTCGACCAGGTCGAAGCCCTCGATGAAATGCCGAAGCGCCGCACGACGGTGACCATCGAACACCCAAAGTCCATTCTCACCCGCAACAGCTCGCCGGACATCGGCTTCGACCGGTCGGTGAACGCCTATCGCGGATGCGAGCACGGCTGCATCTATTGCTTCGCGCGGCCGACCCACGCTTACCATGACCTTTCGCCCGGCATAGATTTCGAGTCGCGCCTGTTCGTGAAGCCCGGCGCGGCCCAGTTGCTTCACGCGGCGCTGTCGCGCCCGGGCTACGAGTGCCGCCCGATCGCCATGGGCACCAACACCGATCCCTATCAGCCGATCGAGGAGCGTTGGCGGATCACCCGCTCCGTCGTCGAACTATTGGTCGAAACCCGTCACCCGTTCACCATCACGACCAAGTCCGACCGTGTCCTCCGCGACATCGATCTCCTGAAAGAAGCGGCGGACCTCAGGATTGCCTCGGTCGCGATTTCGGTGACGTCGCTGGATCCCAAGGTCGCGCGGACCCTCGAGCCGCGAGCGCCGCAGCCGAGAAAGCGACTTGCCGCCGTGAAGGCGCTCAACGATGCCGGAATCCCCTGTTACGTCGCCATTGCACCTGTGATCCCGCAGATCACCGATCACGAGCTCGAGCATATCGTCGAGGCGGCGGTCGAGGCGGGAGCTCCCGGCGGCTTCTACCTCCCGGTGCGGCTTCCGCATGAAGTCGCGCCCTTGTTCCGCGCCTGGCTTGAAGAACATTATCCCGACCGCGCCGCCAAGGTGATGGCGACGATCCACTCGCTCCGCGGCGGGCGCGACAACGATCCCAATTTCTTCAGCCGGATGCGCGGAAGCGGTCCCTGGGCCGAGCTGCTGAAGACTCGCTTTGAGATCGCGGCGAAGAAATATGGACTGAGGCAAGCCAGATTCCCGCTCCGCACGGACATGTTCCGCCCGCCCGAAGGCGACCAGATGCGGCTTCTTTAATCGATCAAAGGCTGTTTTTTATCGGTAGGGCCGGGTGACTTGCTCCCCTCTCCTGCTAGGCGTTGCGGCATGACAAAAGCACTTTTCGCCGCGCTGCTCCTCGCCGCCTCCGTTCCCGCCCAGACCGCTCCCGCGCCCATGCCGCTGGTCCCGGAACGGGTCGCTTCGCTGCGCGATGCCGCGCTCCACGACGACATTGCCTGGGACATCGCCGAGGGGTTGACGACCGAGATCGGCCCCCGTCTCGCCGGATCGCCGCAGGAGGCGCGGGCGCGCGATTGGGCGGTCGCGAAGCTGAAAGCGCTCGGTTTCTCCAACGTCCGCATCGAACCCTTCACGATCGACGCCTGGTCGCGTGGGTCCGAACATGCGGAGATCCTCGCTCCCTTCCCGCAGCCGCTGGCCATCACCGCGCTGGGCAACAGTGCCTCGACTGGCCCGCAGGGAATTTCCGGTGAGGTCGTCGGATTCGACACGCTGTCGGAACTGCAGTCAGCGCCCGATTCGGCCGTCCGCGGCAAGATCGTGTTCGTCAGCCATGCCATGCCACGCACGCAGGACGGCTCCGGCTACGGCTTCTTCGGCGGACCGCGCCGCCAGGGACCGAGCATCGCCAGCGCAAAGGGCGCGATCGCGATCGTCATCCGCTCGATCGGCACCGACCATCACCGCAATCCACACGCGGGCGTGCAGACGTTCGCGCCCGGCGTGAAGCCGATTCCCGCGGGCGCGCTCAGCATCCCCGACGCCGAGCAGGTGCAGCGCATCCTGAAGCGAGGCCGCCCGGTCACCATGCGCCTGACGCTGGTGTCGAAATCCGGACCGGCCCCGTCCGGCAACGTCATCGCCGAAGTGCCGGGTCGCGATCCCAGCCTGCCGCCGGTGCTGGTCAGCGGCCACCTCGACAGCTGGGATCTCGGCACCGGCGCGATCGACGATGCCGCCGGCCTCGCGATCACGACCGCCGCCGCCAAGCGCATCATGGACGCCGGACGCCCGCTCCGCACCATCCGCATCGTCTGGTTCGGCTCCGAGGAGATCGGCCTGTTCGGCGGCTTCGACTATCAGAAGAAGCATGGCGCCGAGCCGCATTACGCGCTCGCCGAGAGCGATTTCGGTTCGGACAAGATCTGGAAGGTCGACAGCAAGCTCGGCAAGGGCCGCGAGGCCGAAGCGCGGATGCTCCAGGCCGCCCTCGCGCCGCTCGGAATCGTCCCCGGCTCGCTCGATGAGGCCGACGGATCGGACATCGAGCCGCTGCTTCGGGCCGGAATGCCCGGGGTCGGCCTCAGCCAGGACGGCACTTATTATTTCGACGTGCACCACACGCCCGACGACACGCTCGACAAGATCGATCCCGAGACGCTTCGCCAGAATGTCGCGGCGTGGACGGCGATGCTCGCCGTGCTTGCAGGCCCGGTCGAACCGGATGCGAAATAGCGGAGCGCGTTAATTCGGAGCCGGAACAGCCGATCCGCGTTGGACCCTTTCCAAAAGGGAGAATCACGATGCGCATCCTGATCGCCGTTCCGGCCCTACTCGCGCTGGGCGCCTGCAACGTCAGCAAGGACGGCAACGCCGTTACCGTCCAGTACGACCAGAACACCGCCGAAAACACGGTCGCCGACGTCTCGAACACCGCCGAAAACGTCGCCACGGACATCGGCAATAGCGTCGAGAACACGAGCGACAAGGTCCAGAACCGGCTCGACAACAGCGATTCGGACGCCAACGCCCAGGCGAACGCGACGCAGAACCAGTAGCTTCCGGCCGTCCTACTTCGCTCCCGCGGGGCTTCGAAGGACATCCTGCATAGCTCGCGCCAGCGAGCGACGCAGGATGGTCGGGGAGACAGGATTCGAACCTGCGACCCTCTGCTCCCAAAGCAGATGCGCTACCAGACTGCGCTACTCCCCGATGACCTGCCGCTAGAGCGGATCGTCGTGCTCGCCAATCCCCCGGATTGGCTGCGCGCGACGATGGTGGGCCCGGCAGGATTCGAACCTGCAACCTAGCCGTTATGAGCGGCCGGCTCTACCGTTGAGCTACAGGCCCTCCCCGGCGGGTGCGAGATAGACGCGGGCGCGCCGCGCGCCAAGTCAGGCGCGGGGAAAGATCAGTGCGAGCGAATTCCGCGTAGAGACGAGGTCCGAGCCGGCGATCCGCGCCAGCCCGCGGACGAGACGCAGCGAAAAACCCTGTTCGAACGTCGGCCCGCCGCCGCCGAACAATTGCGCGTCGCTCAGCTCGGCGAGCTTCGCCGGCCGGCCGATCGACACGCGGCAATGCGCGCCGCTGAGCTCGATCGACAGGTTCAGCCGCTCCCCGCCTTCGGCTTCGCGGACGACCGCATCCGCGAGGCGGTAGATCAGCCGGTCGGCGAGCTGTGGTTCGATGGCCGCCGTCTGATGCCGCCCGCGCCTCGGCAATTCGAGGAGCACGCCGCGCTCGCCGCCGAGCTCCAGCAGCGCGGGCGCCATGCGCTCAATCAGCTCGGCGACATCGACTCGCCGGGTGCCGCCGGCCGATGAATGGACCTTCGCCGCGAAATCCAGATCGTCGATCCCCGTCAGCAGAAGCCGCGCCTGGCGAACGATCTCCGAGGCGCGCTCGCGATACGGCGCATCGGCGGGGCCGAGATACTGGCCCTCGATGATTTCGGCGAAGCCGATGATCGCGTTCAGCGGAGTCTTGATCTCATGGACCAGCTCGCGCAGCGAATCCGGGTCGGTGAGGACGTCATTCGCTTGCTCGGCGACGGGTTCCGGCGGCGGCTCGCGGACGGCCACGCCGCGATAGCCGCGAAAGCGCCCGTCGGCTGGGTCGAACGCGGGAACGCCGCTGATCTTCCACTCGCCCGAGATCAGCCCCTCGCCCGGGACGATCAGCCCGGCGTCGCGGAACGGTGCGCGGAGCATGAAGGCCCGGGCGACTTCCTGGTCGACTCCCCCGCTCGCCTCGTTCTGCGCGCGAGCGATCGAGCGGCCGATCAGAGCGCCGCGCGGCGCTCCTTCGACCCAGGCGATGTTCCCGCCGGCATCGCACTCCCAGCGGAACAGTGCCGAAGCACCCCCTTCCGTTTCGCCTGTCTCGGCGCCGGCCATTTTCGGCTCGCGGATGCGGCGACGCCGCTCGATCCGGGCGACGACGTCGTGCAGGGATGCGCCCATTGCCGCAGCCGGCGGCGTTTCTTCGCCGCTGTCGGCGTCTCGTTCCGGTCTGGCTGACACTTCGCCCCGAAGCTCTGGGTGAAGCGTTTCGATGAACTGCCTCGTTTCCTCGTCGGCGCCGGCGAGGAGCGATCGCCATTGCCGGGGGTCGAGCGTTGCAGCGGCGAGAACCGGCGCCGCGACCGTCAGCAGGTCCGACGCGAAATATTCGAGAAGGCCGAGCGGCAACGGCAAAGCGGCGACCGCGCGGGCCGCCGCCGCGCGCAAATCCTGGTCGACGTCCCCGGCATCGGACCGGATCGTGTCGAGCGCCCTGTCGACCGTCGGACTGGCCGCTTCGTCGCCCGCGCGCGCGACGAGGTCGACCAGCTGCCGCCAGCGAACCGCCGAATCGTGACGGTTAAACGCCGGTTGATTGAGGACGGTCAGCAGACGATCGTCGAAACGCACGGGATTGTTGGTCCTCCAGACGCACCATCTTCGGCATGTATGCGACTGTTAGATTCGCGCTAAGAAGCTTCTTCTTAACCGCCCCGATATGAGACAGGGAGGCGCGCTCGGTCCCGGACGAAAAAAAGGGCACCGACAAGCGCCGGTGCCCCTCACAATCTCTGGCTGATTTGCCGGTCAGCCGTGCTGCTTGACGTAGATGAGCCAGAACTTGGCGATGTCCCCCCTCGGGCCGGTCACCGCGTTGAGCGCCGCCGTCGCCCCGGCCTTGTCGCCGCCTCGCGCAAGCGCCATTCCAAGGTGGAGGTTGGCGATGTTCGCATCGACCCCGGACTGTCCCAACGCCTGCCGGTAAACTTCGGCTGCGCGCGAATAATTGCCCATGGCCGCGAAGCGGTCGCCGATCCGGATGACGTTGATCGCGCTCGGCGAGGATTTGAGCGCTTCTTCGAGGTCGGCCGCGGTCGCCTTCGGCTTGGCCTTGATGCCGGCAAAGTCGTCACGGAAGCTCGGGTCGGACGGGCTGACGATCTTGGCGGCGACGCCGGCATCGAGGACGGCCTGGGCTTCGTTGAAGTTCGACTGATCCGCCGCCGACTCCGCGAACAGCCGGTAATCGCCCGGCGTAGTCAACGACCCCGTTGCCTGCATCAGCCGAAGCAAGTCCAGCGTTCCCTCGACGTCCTGGTGCGATTCGTTCCGGTAAATGGCGATTGCGTTGCGCCAGCTGTCCGCGGTCGGATAGGCCGCCACCCATTGCCGGCTGAGTTCGCCGGTAGACGGCAATTTCGCGTCATAAGCGATGCTGAGGGCGGTCTTGTACAGCGCTTCTTGCGGCTTTTGTCCGGCGGCAGTCTGAATTTGTATGGCGCGCTGGAAGGTCGCCACGGCCTCGCCTTTCTGCCCCGCGGCGGACTGCGCTTCACCGAGGTTGATCAGCAAATCGGCGCTTTGCGGATCGAGCGCCAGGCCCTTCTGGTAAAGCCCGATCGCCTGAGATGCCTGCTTGGCTTCGTAGAAATGGCTTCCGACGGCCATGTACAGCCGCGCGACCTTGGCCGGCGATTCGTAGCCGGAAGCCGCGATCGCATCGATTGCCGCCGCCATTGCCACATTGTCCTTGGCGGCAACCGCCGCCTTGAGACGCATGTTGCCGATCAGATAATGGTCTTCCTTCGTGTTCGCGACCGCGTTCGCCTCGGCGAGCTTCGCGGGAATCGTGGCGGTATCGTTCGCATCGACGGCTTTCTGCAGCTCGATCAGTGCCTTTCGTGCCTTCGATGATGGTTGGACGGAAGGCTTCTTGGACTGGTCCGCTTGATCCTGCTGCTCCATGTGAGTCGGCTGTTGGCTGGTCGGCGGTGCCGGGGTTCCATATTGGGCATAGGCCGAGCCCGCCGTTGCGGTGAGGACCAGCGCAAACGCCGTGGTCGTGAATTTCATTCTAGGTCTCCTGACGGGGAGCATGACGCTGATGGAAAATGAAGGCGCTGCCTTAGTATCAGGAGGCTGGCGCGCCAAGAGCGGATAGGATTCGCGGACTGAACTGCGATTGAACCACCTGCTTCCATCTTCCCCCGCGTGGTTCCGCGCGCGCGTGCGCGCGGGGTGGCGCTCCCGGGTACAATGCACTACCTCGGTCGCCGGGGCGGGTTTTCTCACGCCACCCCGTCTGCGTCCCTAAGCACAGGATTGATTCTTGGCCACCGAACCGCCGGTCGACGACCGCAACGATAGCGATATTCCGCCTCCTCCGGGCGGCGAAGGCATTGCCCCCATTTCCATCGTCGAGGAAATGAAGACCTCATACCTCGACTATGCGATGAGCGTCATCGTCAGCCGCGCGCTGCCCGACGTGCGCGACGGTTTGAAGCCGGTCCACCGGAGAATCCTCTTCGCCTGCCAGGAGGCGGGCTATGTCGCCGGGCGCCCGTACCGCAAGTCGAGCCGCATCGTCGGTGACGTCATGGGTAAATATCACCCGCACGGCGATGCCTCGATTTACGACGCGCTCGCCCGGATGACTCAGGACTGGTCGATGCGGGTGCCGCTGATCGACGGCCAGGGCAATTTCGGGTCGGTGGACCCCGACCCGCCCGCGGCGATGCGGTACACGGAAGCGCGGCTGGCAAAGGTCGGCAACTTCCTGCTCGGCGACATCGACAAGGACACGGTCGATTTCCAGCCGAACTACGATGCGTCGGAGCGCGAGCCGCAGGTCCTCCCCGCCCGCTTCCCGAACCTGCTGGTCAACGGGGCCGGCGGAATCGCCGTCGGCATGGCGACCAACATCCCGCCGCATAATCTCGGCGAGGTGCTCGCGGCCTGCCGCGCTTACATCGACGATCCGGCGATCAGCACCGAGGGGCTGATGGAGCATGTGAAGGGCCCCGACTTCCCGACTGCCGCCCTGATCCTCGGCCAGTCGGGAATCCGCAGCGCTTATTCGACCGGCCGCGGCTCGATCATGATGCGCTCGCGCTACAAGGTCGAGGAGGGTCGCGGCGACCGCCGCTCGATCGTGCTCACCGAAATCCCCTACCAGGTTGGCAAATCGGGTCTCGTCGAGAAGATCGCCGAAGCGGCCAAGGACAAGCGGATCGAAGGCGTCTCCGACATCCGCGACGAGTCCAGCCGCGCGGGCGTCAGGATCGTCATCGACCTGAAACGCGACGCTACGCCCGAAGTCGTTCTCAACCAGTTGTGGCGGCACACGCCGGCGCAATCCTCCTTCCCGGCCAACATGCTCGCGATCCGCGGCGGGCGTCCGGAAACCCTCACCCTCCGCGACATCATCGAAAGCTTCGTCCGCTTCCGCGAGGAAGTCATCACCCGGCGGACAAAGTTCGAGCTGCTGAAGGCGCGCGAGCGGGCCCATATCCTGCTCGGTCTCGTCGTCGCGGTCACCAATCTCGACGAGGTGGTGAAGCTGATCCGCGGCTCCGCAAGTCCGGCCGAGGCGCGCGAGAAACTACTCGGGCGCGACTGGCCGATGGAGGAGATCCGTCCGTACATCGCGCTAGTCGAAGCCGTGGAGCCCCAGAAGAACGAGCGCAGCTACAGGCTCTCCGAGACCCAGGTGAAGGCGATCCTGGAGCTTCGGCTTCACCGGCTGACGGCGCTCGGCCGCGACGAAATCGCCGCCGAGCTCGAAGAGCTTGCGAAGAATATTGGTGAACTGCTTGAAATTCTTGCGAACCGCGCGCGTCTCTATGAGGTGATGCGCGGGGAGTTCGACGAAGTCGAAGCCGAGTTCGCGACCCCGCGCGTGACCGAGATCGCCGCCGCGGCCGAGGGGATCGAGGATGAGGACCTGATCGAGCGCGAGGACATGGTCGTGACCGTGACCATGGACGGCTACATCAAACGCACGCCGCTGTCGGTCTTCCGTGAGCAGAAGCGCGGCGGCAAGGGCCGCGCCGGCATGGCGACCAAGGAAGAGGATGCCGTCACCACGCTCTTCGTCACGTCGACCCACAATCCGGTGCTGTTCTTCTCCAATCTGGGGCGGGTTTACCGGAAGAAGGTATGGCGTCTGCCCGAAGGCGGCCCGAACACGCGCGGGCGGCCGATGGTCAACCTCCTCCCGCTCGCGGAAGGCGAAACGATTTCGACGGTTCTTCCCCTGCCCGAGGACGAAAGCGAATGGGGCGGGCTGCACATCATGTTCGCCACCGCGCATGGGACCGTGCGCCGTAACAGCATGGCGGCCTTCACCAACATTCCGTCGAACGGCAAGATCGCGATGCGCTTCGGCACCGGCGCGGCCGAAGACGTCGAATCCGACGATAGCGAGGAGCAGACGGACCTGACGGACCGGCTCATTGGCGTTTCACTGCTCACCGAAGCCGATGACGTTCTGCTTGCCACGCGAAACGGCAAGGCGATCCGCTTCATGGCCACCGATGTCCGCGAATTCCAGTCGCGCACCTCGACCGGCGTTCGCGGAATCCGCCTGCTCCAGGGCGACGCGGTCATCTCCATGTCGATCCTTCGCCGCGGCGCGATGCGCAGCCAGGAGGAGCGCGAGGCCTATCTCCGTTTTGCGCCGTGGAAGGGCGAGAAAGAGGGTGAATGCCCGCTGAAGGCGGAGAGGCTCGACGAGCTGTCGCAGCTCGAGCAGTTCATCCTGACCGTGACCGAGAACGGCTATGGCAAGCGCTCCTCGGCTTACGAATATCGCCGGACCAACCGCGGCGGCCAGGGAATCACCAACATCGACACGTCGGAGCGCAACGGCTGCGTCGTCGCCTCATTCCCCGCCCATCAGGGCGAGCAGCTCATGCTTGTCACCAATCAGGGCAAGATGATCCGCACCACGGTCGGCGACATCCGCGTGATGGGCCGGAACACGCAGGGCGTCACGATCTTCCGGGTGGCCGATAACGAGCATGTCGTCAGCGTGGCCAAGATCGAGGAAAGCGAGGAAGAGGAGATCGAGATCGAATCCGATGGGGAGACCGCGCCCGAGGACGGTGCCGTGGTCGGCGAGAGCGAACTCGACAAGCCGGCCGATCCGGAACCCAAAGAATAGCCGGAACGGCCGCTCAGCTGCGACGAGCCGCCGCAACCGAGGCGACTCGCCTGGCGTTTCTCTCATGAAACAGAGGAGGACCGTTCATGCCCCTTCCCCACGATGCGCTGGTTCTGGTTGCCGACGGTCGCAAGATGCTGCTCTTCCGCAATCATGGAGATCCGAGCCAGATCGACCTGCGCACCGAAACGCATGGCACGCGTGAGAACACTGAGAATATCGAAGCCAACTCAGACGCGCCGGGGACCAGCTTCCAGTCCTTCTCTCCTCGCCGATCGTCTTATGAGGTCACCGATGTCCACCAGCTGGAAGAGGATCGCTGGATCAAGGATGCGGCCGAGGAGCTGAAGAAGCGCGCCTTGCGCAACGATTTCGAAGCGCTCGCCATCGTCGCGCCGCCGAGGTCGCTCGGCGTGCTCAAGAAGAACCTGCACAAGGAAGTCGAACGGCGAATCGTCGTGACGGTGAACAAGGAGATGAGCGCGCGGCCCATTCCGGACATTGAGACGCTGCTCGGCAACGTGATGCAGGCGGAGCTCCCCGACGTCTGAGCCGCCGCCAGTCTTCACCATCGGCCATTCGACCCGGTCCATTCCCGAGTTCGTGGAGATCCTGCGAGGGGGAGGCGTCCGCGCGGTCGCGGATATCCGCAGCGTGCCGCGCTCCCGCACCAACCCCCAATATAATTTCGACGTGCTGGGGGCGGAGCTGGAGCCGCGGCAAATCGGCTACGGCCGAATCCCCGATTTGGGCGGGCTTCGCGGCCGCTCGCGCGAGGTGCCGCCGGAAATCAATGGCTATTGGGAAAACCGGAGCTTCCACAATTACGCCGATTATGCGCTGTCCGATGCCTTCGGCGAAGCGCTCGACCAGCTGGTCGCCGGGGCGGCCGAGGTCCCGACCGCGATCATGTGCGCCGAAGCGGTCTGGTGGCGCTGCCACCGGCGGATCGTCGCCGACTATCTGCTGCTGCGCGGCATCCCCGTCTTCCACCTCATGGGCGGCGGACGGATTGAACCCGCCACGATGACCGCGGCGGCGCGGGAAAAGGAAGGGCGATTGAACTATCCAGCCTTGGCAGCGCCGCCTCAGGCGTAGAGGTGGGTGACTTCCGCGTCGGCGGCGACCGCGTTGAGCAGCAGTGTGCGATGGCAATGCGCCGGCTCGCGCTCCATGCACAACAATGCGCTCGGTTTCTCCTTGGCAAGGTCCAGCATCTGCGCCGACTGCGCGATGGCTTCCGGAAGCTCGAGCTGGCCCGAGTAGATGCGCTGGAGATCGGCGTGCCGACCTGCCCGCGCGGCCGCACGTCCGTCCGCCGGCGTGCCCAGTGCCTTCAGGTGCACATATTCGATCCCCGCCTCTCCGAGCGCGCCCCTGAGCGGCGTCTTGGAAAAGCCTGGCCGGCGCGACAACGGCAGCGCGCGAACGTCGATCACCCGTTCCACTCCGGCCCGCTTCAGCGCGCCGATGAACTCCGGCGCGGTCATGCCCTCGTAGCCGATAGTGAAGATGTGCATGGTTGACCTTCCGTCATGCTGAACTCGTTTCAGCATCCATTTCGGAGACGGGCACAGCACTTCACGAAAATGGACCCTGAAACAAGTTCAGGGTGACGGCGCACGGCTCGGCCACTAATTGCGCACGATGCCTTTCGACATCCAGATCATCGGCGGCGGGCTCGCCGGATCAGAGGCCGCGTGGCAGCTCGCGGAAGCGGGCTTCCGCGTCCGCCTCAGCGAAATGCGCGGCGGCGGCGACATGACGCCGGCGCATCAGACCGACCGCCTCGCCGAAATGGTCTGCTCGAACAGTTTCCGTTCGGACGATCCGGAGCACAATGCCGTCGGCCTGCTGCATCAGGAGATGCGCGCGCTGGATTCGCTCGTCATGAGGGCAGCGGACGCGCATCGGGTTCCGGCCGGTTCCGCACTCGCGGTCGACCGCGATGCTTTCGCCGCGGAAGTCACGCGGGCAATCGCCGGGCACCCGAACATCGCGATCGTGCGCGAGCGCGTCGACGCGCTGCCCGATCACCCCACGATCGTCGCCACCGGCCCACTGACCGGATCGAAGCTCGCCGAGGCTATTTCCACGGAGACCGGTGAAGGCACCCTGGCCTTCTTCGACGCCATCGCTCCGATCGTCCACCGCGACAGCATCGGCATGGACGTCGCCTGGATGGCCGCGCGCTGGGACAAGGGCGGAAAAGACTATGTGAACTGTCCGTTGGACAAGCCGCAGTACGAAGCTTTTGTCGCGGCGCTGATCGAAGGCGAAAAGATGCCCTTCCACGAGTGGGAGAAGGACACGCCTTATTTCGAGGGCTGCATGCCGATCGAGGTCATGGCCGAGCGCGGTCCCGAGACCCTCCGCCACGGCCCGATGAAGCCGGTCGGCCTCGACAATCCCCGTACCGGTCGCTGGCCTTATGCGGTCGTCCAGCTCCGGCAGGACAATGCGCTCGGCACCTTGTGGAACATGGTCGGCTTCCAGACCAAGCTGAAGCATGGCGAGCAAGTGCGGATATTCCGCAGCATCCCGGGCCTGGAGAAAGCCGAATTCGCCCGGCTTGGCGGAATCCACCGCAACAGCTTCATCAATTCGCCGCGGCTGCTCGACCGCGAGCTGCGCCTCAGGTCGAAGCCGAACATCCGTTTCGCCGGCCAGATCACCGGCTGTGAAGGCTATGTCGAAAGTGCCGGCGTCGGGATCCTCGCTGCCCGCTTCGCCGCTGCCGAGCTGCGCGGCGAACAGCTGCCTTCGCCGCCCGTCGAATCCGCCCTGGGCGCGCTGCTCGGCCACATCACCGGCGGCGCCGACGCCGAGACCTTCCAGCCGATGAACGTCAACTTCGGCCTCATGCCGCCGCCCCCGGGCCAAGCCCGCAAAGCCGACCGCAAAAAAGCCTACAGCGACCGCGCCCGAGCGGCATTCGGCGAATGGCTGGAGGAAATTCCTCCCCGCCGCGAAGCGGTGGGGAGGGGAACCGTGCGCAGCATGGTGGAGGGGTAACTACCGCCCGCAGGCAAGAAGAATCGCCGTAACCACCGACTGTAAGTCGCGGATCACATCCGTTGCGTTGAATCGCAGGACTCGCAGACCCCGGCTGCGAAGCCAATGATCCCGACGGACATCCCGCTCGGGATTGTCGCCCATCGAATGACTCTCGCCATCCACCAATGGCGAGCCGCGTCGCGGGGCAATAGAAGTCTACGATGCAGCGGCCGATCGGGTGCTGATACCTGAATTTGAGTCCGTCCGGACGCTGCCGAAGCACTTGCCAAAGCATGCCTTCCGGGAGCGTCATGCTGCGTTTCAGGGCGCGAGCCCGCAGCACTGTCTCGTTCTTGTCTCGTCTTGGTGGCATTGACCCCTCCACCATCCTCCGGATGGTTCCCCTCCCCATCTGTCGATGGGGAGGAATGCTAATCGTCGTCGCTCGCGTTCCGCGAGACGTAGGTCTGGCTGCAGCTGCACGTCCTGTGCTTCGGTAGCGGCGGGGCGGTGGTGGCGTATTCGGCGACGGTGAGGAGACCGTTGCGGTCCTTGTCCGCGCCCTTGAACTTGTCGATCGTCGTGTGCGCCCATTCCTCGAAGGCCAGCGAACCGTTGCCGTTCGTATCCAGCTTGGCGAACGCTTTCCGCCGCGGGCCGAGCAACTCCTCGGATTCGATCTTGCCATTCTTGTTCTTGTCCGCGCGGCTGAACCGCCGTTCCTCGCGGCTTTTCGTGCTGGCCTCCGGAGCCTGAAGCATCGACGCACTGTAGGTGCGCGCCGGCGGAGCGCCGGGGATCCCCGGGCCCTGCTCTGCGCGCGACTGCCAGATGAGGAAGGCGCCGGTCATCAGCAGGAAGCACGCCGCGGCACCGGCGAAGAAACGAAGCATCGGCAAATCTCCTTTGTCGGAGGAGATTCGGCACGCGCTCATGCTCCGAAACCAAGCGGTTCGTGTCAACTACAGTCGCGGAATCCGTCCGCCGAGCCGATGGCGGAGCATCGCTGCGGCATGCCCGGCCGTGCCCTCGCGCTCGAGCGGCTCGCCGTGGCGGCAATCGCGCACCGCGAGCGCCGCGAGCATCGAAAGCGGACGAAGATGCGCCGCGAACCGCGCTCCGCCGATCCGCCTCGCGAACGAGCGCGCCTGACCCATCAGCATCTGCCGCGACTCCCGATCGCTGCAATGCCGCGCCGAATCGACCAGCGCCCAGAGGCCGCCCGCCGTCTGGATCGCCTCGCCGGCCTGGCCAAGCACGCGCGCGCCCAGCCCGAACAGCAGATTGCCGCGCAGCCAGATCGCCTCGCTGGTCTCGATCGTCCACGGAAACGGGTCGAACAGGTGCAGCCAGCCCTGTTCCAGGCCCGCGAGGTCGCGTCCGCTGACGCCGCGCGGCAGGAGCTCGCGCTCGATTGCCTGCAGCCGCGGCTCGGGCGGGGCCGGGACTCCCGCGTCCAGCTCCTCCAGGCGCTCGCGCCACCACGCAAGACGGATCGGGCCGAGCATCGGCTCGCGGGTCGTGCGCACGACATCGCCCATCGCCGCATCGATCAGGAACAGCGCCTCGATAGACGAACGGACAACAGGGGGAACATAACTCAGCGCAAGCGCGCGGTCGGCACCAAGCGCTGGCCGTATATTCTCAGCGATAGCAGACGGCCTTCACCGCCTCGACCACCTCGGAAGCCTTGATCAGCGCCAGCTTCTCGAGATTGGCGGCATAAGGCAGCGGAACGTCCTTGTCCGTCACGCGCAGCACCGGCGCGTCGAGATCGTCAAAGCCCTCGGTCATCGCGATGGCGATGAGTTCCGAAGCGATCGAACAGACCGGCCAGCCCTCCTCGACGATCACCATCCGGTTCGTCCGCTTCAGGCTTTCGAGCACCGTGGCCTTGTCGAGCGGGCGGAGCGTGCGAAGGTCGATCACCTCGGCGTTGATCCCCTGCCCCATCAGCTCCTGCGCCGCTTCCAGCGCGACGCCGACGCCGATCGAGTAACTGACGACGGTGACGTCCTTACCCGGCCGCACCACCCGCGCCTTGCCGATCGGAAGGACGTAGTCGTCCATCTGGGGAACGTCGAAATGCTGGCCGTAAAGCAATTCGTTCTCGAGGAAGACGACCGGATCCTCGGTGCGGATCGCCGCCTTCAGCAGCCCCTTGGCGTCCGCGGCGGTGTAGGGCGCGATCACCACCAGGCCGGGCACATGCGCGTACCAGCTGGCGTAATTCTGGCTGTGCTGCGCCGCCACGCGCGCCGCGGCGCCGTTCGGCCCGCGGAACACCATCGGGCAGCGCATCTGCCCGCCCGACATGTAATTGGTCTTCGCGGCCGAGTTCACGATATGGTCGATCGCCTGCATCGCGAAGTTGAAGGTCATGAACTCGACGATCGGGCGAAGGCCGCCCATCGCCGCGCCCGTGCCGACTCCCGCGAAACCATATTCGGTGATCGGCGTATCGACGACGCGCCTGGCGCCGAACTCGTCGAGCAGGCCCTGCGTGACTTTGTAGGCGCCCTGATACTCCGCGACTTCCTCGCCCATTATGAACACGCGCTCATCCGCGCGCATTTCCTCCGCCATGGCGTCGCGCAGCGCCTCGCGCACGGTCATGGAGACGAGCGGCGTGCCCTCCGGCACCTCGGGATCGTCGTGGGTCTTGGTCACGTCGGCGACGAGGTCACGCGCCGCGGTCTCGAACACGTGCGGAGTCGGCGTGGCTTCATCCTGCTGCGATTCGGGCTGCGGGATCGAGGGTGTTTCGGCGGAGGCCGCCTTGGGCTGCTCCTTGGTATCGGATACAGGCTCGGCCGCAGGCGCATTGACCTCCTCTCCGTCCGCCGCCAGCAAGGCAATCGCCTGGCCAACCTTCACCCCGTCGGTCCCCTCGGGCACCAGGATTTTCGCGATCTTGCCCTCGTCGACCGCCTCGAATTCCATCGTCGCTTTGTCGGTCTCGATCTCGGCGAGGATGTCGCCGGACTTCACCTCGTCGCCTTCCTTGACGAGCCACTTGGCGAGAGTCCCTTCCTCCATCGTCGGGGACAGGGCCGGCATTTTCAGCTCTGTGGCCATCAGTAGGCCCCCACCAGCACGTCGGTGTAGAGTTCGGACGGATCGGGCTCCGGCGCTTCTTCGGCGAACTTCGCAGCTCCGACCACGATGTCCTTAATCTCCTTGTCGATTGCTTTGAGCTCTTCTTCCTTGACCCCCATCTTCTCCAGCTCGCGCTCGACGTGGGTGATCGGGTCGCGAGTCTCGCGCACCTCCTGCACTTCCTCGCGAGTCCGGTACTTGGCCGGGTCCGACATCGAATGGCCGCGATAGCGATAGGTCAGGAACTCGATGATGATCGGCCCCTTGCCGCCGCGCACCCATTTCAGCGCGACGTCGGCCGCGCCGCGCACCGCCAACACGTCCATGCCGTCGACCTGGAAGCCGGGAATGCGGAAGCTCTCGCCGTGGCGGTAGAGCAAAGGCTCGGCGTGCGAGCGGTTGACGCTCGTCCCCATCGCATATTTGTTGTTCTCGATCGCGTAGATGGCCGGCAGGTTCCACAGCTTGGCCATGTTGAAGGCTTCGGAAACCTGCCCCTGGTTGACCGCGCCGTCGCCCATGTAGGTGAGGCAGACGCCGCCGTCCTCGCGATATTTGTGGGCGAAGGCGAGCCCCGTGCCGAGCGGCACCTGAGCGCCGACGATCCCGTGGCCGCCGTAGAACTTATGCTCGACGCTGAACATGTGCATCGAGCCGCCCTTGCCCTTGGAAATCCCCGCTTCGCGGCCGGTCAGCTCGGCCATGATGATCTTCGGATCGATCCCGTAGGCGAGCATGTGGCCATGATCGCGATAGCCGGTGATGACGCTGTCCAGCTTGTCGTTCATCGCCGACTGCAGCCCGACCGCCACCGCCTCCTGGCCGATGTACAGGTGGCAAAAGCCGCCAATCAGCCCGAGTCCGTAAAGCTGGCCCGCTCGCTCTTCGAAGCGGCGGATGAGCAGCATCTGCTTGTACAGGCCGAGCAATTCGTCCTTCGACGCCTTGTAGCGCTTGGGCTGCGGCGGTTTGGGGACGTCGGGAGCCTGGGCAACGGGCGTAACGATGGATTTCTTGGCGGAGCGCGCCACTTTTCTCTCTCTCAATCTGGAAGCGCGCCAGCCTATAGGAGGCGGTTCGAGAAGCGGCAACTGCCCCTCAGTTGAGCGGGACGATCACCTCGTCCGGGCGGACCAGTCCCAGGTCCTTGCGCACCAGCTCGTCGGCCATGTCGGGATCGGCCTTCTCGGGATTGAGGAGCTGCGAGCGATGCTCGAGCCGGGCCTTTTCTTGTTCGAGTTGGGCAAGCTCCACTTGGCGCTGGCTGAGCGCCCGATGATAGCCGCCCCAGGCAAGAATGCCGTTGGGCCCCGCAATCGCATGACCAGCGAAAGTGCCGACGACGATCAGCGCCAGCGCAGGCACCGCAGCACGCCGAATGAGTCCGAAAATGCGCCCGCCGCCCATGACGTCATGAAAGAATCACGAGCGAGTCCCAAACGCAAGCGAAAAGAATGATTTGGTGGATAATTCGCGGATAAATTTGTGGAAGAAAGCCCCTCTCCCCCTTGCGGGAGAGGGAGGGGCCCGCTGCGAAGCAGTGGGAGGGTGAGGGGGCGGCGCGTGATGTCCACGCCCCCACCCGCCTCGCTACGCTCGGCACCCTTTCCCGCAAGGGGAGAGGGGCTAAGGCCGATAAGCCCTCACCGCCCCACGCCCGGCATATTTCGCCGTGTCGCCCAGTTCCTCTTCGATCCGCAGCAGCTGGTTGTACTTGGCCGTGCGGTCCGACCGCGCGAGGCTGCCAGTCTTGATCTGCCCGCAGGAGAGCGCGACGGCGAGGTCGGCGATGGTCGAATCCTCGGTCTCGCCTGAGCGGTGCGACATCACGGCGGTATAGCCGTTGGTCTGCGCCAGCCTCACGGCGTCGATCGTCTCCGTCAGCGTGCCGATCTGGTTGACCTTGATCAGGATCGAATTGGCGATCCCGTGATCGATTCCCCACTGCAGCCGCGTGACATTGGTCACGAAGGCATCGTCGCCGACCAGCTGGACCCGGCCGCCGAGCTTGTCGGTAAGCGCCTTCCACCCGGTCGCATCGTCCTCCGCCATTCCGTCCTCGATCGACGCGATCGGGTAAGCCGAGGCCAGTTCGGCGAGAAAATCGGCATTCTCGGCGGGGGAGAGCGCCTTCCCCTCACCTTCCATCCGGTAAACGCCGTCGCGGAAATATTCGCTCGCCGCGCAGTCGAGCGCGAGAAGCACGTCGTCGCCCAGCTCGTATCCTGCGGCGGCTACGGCCTCACCGATGAAATCGAGCGCCTCGCGCGCGCTGTCGATCTTGGGCGCGAATCCGCCTTCGTCGCCGACCGAGGTCGACAGCCCCGCCTGGTGAAGCTTGCCTTTGAGCGCGTGAAAAATCTCCGCGCCGCAGCGCAGCGCCTCCGCGAAATTAGGCGCGCCGACCGGCATGATCATGAATTCCTGGAAATCGATGCCGTTGTCGGCATGCACGCCGCCGTTCAAAATGTTCATCATCGGCACCGGCAGCAGGTTCGCGTCCACGCCGCCGACATAACGGTAGAGCGGCAACGACAGCGCATCCGCGGCTGCTTTCGCAGTTGCCAGGCTGACGCCGAGGATCGCATTGGCCCCGAGCCGGCTCTTGTTCTCGGTCCCATCGAGCGCGATCATCGCCGCGTCGAGTGCGGCCTGGTCCTCGGCTTCCATGCCGGCCACCGTCTCGGCGATCTTCCCGTTGACCGACTGGACCGCCCGTTCGACGCCCTTGCCGCCCCAGCGGCTCTTGTCCCCGTCGCGCAGCTCCACCGCCTCATGCGCGCCGGTCGAGGCGCCCGAGGGGACCGCGGCGCGGCCCATGCTCCCGTCTTCCAGAGTGACGTCCACCTCGACCGTCGGATTACCCCGGCTGTCGAGGATTTGCCGGGCATGGACATCGGTAATCGCGGTCATGGCTT
The DNA here is from genome assembly GCA_035701045.1 of Sphingomicrobium sp. GTDB lineage: Bacteria > Pseudomonadota > Alphaproteobacteria > Sphingomonadales > Sphingomonadaceae > Sphingomicrobium. The sequence continues at coordinate 61,842 of DASSOB010000018.1, forward strand.
TCCTTTGTGCGCGGGCGTAACAATATGAGCGTACGACAGGCCTAATAAGCGCCGCGTTCGGGCGTGCAACTTTCGCTTCCGCACGCCGGAACGAAGCGAGCGGGACCAAGGTTGAAGCGGTAAAGGAGGACTGGCCCCAATGACGGTACAAAAAGACGATCGCACCGCCGAATTGCCGGAAGGAACGGACAGGGTGATTGAAGACGCCGCGGACAACGGCGACGGTGAAACCGTAATCGCGAAGGGCTCGGCTATGGTGGTGAAGCGCAAGGTTCCCGCCCCGAAAGGGAAAGCGGAACGGTCGATAATCGGCAGCGGCAGCGCGGAAGGCGGGATCGCCGAGCGATTCCGCAGCGGCCGCGAGAAACTCGCGAACCAGGCTGGCGACAAGGCCCGCGGCCTTGTCAGCCAGGGACTCGACCGGACGTCCGATGCGCTCGCCAATGTTTCGAAGATGGTCGGCGACACCGCTCCCGGAATCGATGAACGGCTCGGTGCCGATTATGGCGACTATGCGCGCCGCGCCGCCGGAGCGATCGAGAATGTTTCGAATACGATCGCCGAGAAAGATCCCGACGAGCTGATCGAGGATACACGCAATTTCGTGCGCAACAGTCCGGGCGTCGCGCTCGCCGGTGCGGCCATCGTCGGTTTCGCCATTGCCCGGCTGTTGAAGAGCGGGCTCGCGCGGAACGATGATGAGGATGACGAGGCCTGATGCTGAAGCCGCCTGAGCGGAATTCGCCGCCCGGCCCCGACCGCTCGATCGGGGAGCTGATCGAACAGCTCCTCGACGACGCGCTCGATTACGGGCGGGCGGAGCTGGCGCTGCTCAAGGTCCGCGCGCTGGAAATCGTCGAAGCGTACGGCCGCGCGGCCGTGCTGTTCGCGGCGGCGGCGATGATCGCCTTCGCCGGAATCGTCACTGTGTTCGTCGGAATCGCAATCGCGCTCGCGCGCTGGCTCGGCCCGCTCGGCGGCGCGGTCGTCTCGATGCTCATCGCGGCCGGGATCGCCTGGCTGCTGGTGTGGTTCGCCCTTCGCGATGTGGACAAGGCGCAATGAGCGACGAACGGTTCAGGGCCGCCGAGTTCGAGGTCGACCGCGCGCGCGGGAAGCTCATTGGAACGCTGAACGAGGTCTCGCGCCAGTTCGAGCCGCACCGCCTGATCGAGGAAGTGTGGGACAAGGCGAAGGACAAGGGCGCCTCGCTCGCCGAGGACGCCGTCGACGCCGTCTCGCGCCGGCCGGTCGCGACCGGCGCGGTCATCGCTGGCCTCGTCGCCTTTTTCGCGCGCGAGCCGTTGATGGATTTCGCGGGCAAGCTCGTCGACGGTACCAGGAAAAAGTCACGCAAGCGCCGGAAGGCGCCTCACAAACAGCAGACGGAGGAAACCGCATGATCGACCAGGACAGCGGCCGGGACTCGGACCTGGAGCAAGACGAAAGCACAAGCCCTCGCCAGCGCGCGATCGAAGCTTATGAAAGTGCCCGCGAACGGGCAGCCGGGACGCTCGGTGAGGCCCCGCTCCTCGCGCTTGCCGGCGGGCTTGCCGCCGGAGCGCTGATTGCCGCGCTTCTCCCCAGGAGCGAGACGGAATCGCGCCTGATCCGGCCGACCGCCAGGCGCGTCAAGGATACCGCCCGTGTCGCCGCGCGCGCTGCCCGCGACTCCGGTTCGCAGCGGCTCGAGGAGCTCGGCCTCACGCGGCAGAAAGGCGAAGAGACGATCCGCAGCCTGTTCGAGGGTGTTACCGACGCGGCGAAGACCTCGGCCGAAGCGGCGCTGGGCGCCGCCCGAAACCACGACAAGCGCTGACGCCGGTTCCGGAATCGGTTAGCGGAAGGGCATGAGCAAGCTTCACCTGGTCTTCGGCGGGCGGGTCAATGATCCCCGTACCCTCGACTTCGACCTCGACAGCATCGACGTCGTCGGCGTCTACGACAATTACACGGCAGCCGAAGAAGCCTGGCGCGCCGCCGCCCAGCGCAGCGTCGACGACGCCGAGATGAAATATGTCGTCGTCCACCTCCACCGCCTGCTGGAGCCCGACATGGAGGGCATTTCCCGCCCGAAGGCGTCAGCCAAGACCTAGGCCTTCCGGTACCGCCACAGCAGCAGCGGCCGCTGGAGCAGCAAACCGAGCGCGAATCCGCCGACGTGCGCCGGGGTTGCCAGTAAATAGCCCTGGCTGCCGGCGAGCACGCCCATCATCACTTGGAGCACGACCCAGGCGACAAGCAGCCACAATGCATTGATCCACCGGTTGAGCGTGACCGAGTTCGTGACCTGTTTCGCCCTGCCGAAGCTCAGCGCGAACGCACCGATGACCGCGCTGATGGCGCCACTGGCGCCGATCATCGGCACTACGCCCATCGGATCGAGCGCCCATTGCGCGAGCGCCGCGGCATAAGCGCCGATGACGTAAAGGACGACCAGCCCGGTTTTCCCGATCACGCGCTCCACCGCGGCCCCGCACCAGACGAATATCAGCAGGTTGAAGCCGAGATGGACCAGGCCGGAGTGGACCAGAGTCGCGGTCAGGGGCGTCAGGAACGCCGGCACCGCGGGCCAGGGCGCCGGGATTCCGCTGAGGCGGGCGGGAATGAAGCCGAGCGTGAGCGCGGCCCAGTCATTGCGGCCGAAGACGAGCGCAGCCAGCCACGCCAGCGCGGTAATCGCGGCGATGACGTTCGTCGCGCTTCGGGTGATGCGATCCACCGAAGTGCTCAGACGAACTCGATCTTCTTGACCTCGTAATAACGGTCGCCCGACGGCGTCGTCACCTCGACCTCGTCGCCGGCCTGCCGGCCGATGAGCGCCCGGCCGAGCGGCGAATTGAAGCTGATCCGCCCGACCTTCGCGTCCGCCTCGTTCTGGCCGACGAGCTGGTATTTCACCTTCTTCTCGTCCTCGTCGATCAAGGTGACGGTCGCGCCGAAGACGATCTTGTCGCCCGACAGAGTCGACGGGTCGATCACCATCGCCCGGCTGAGCTGGTCCTCGAGATCGGCGATCGTCGCCTCGACATGGCCCTGCCGCTCCTTGGCGGCATGATATTCGGCGTTCTCGGAGAGGTCGCCGTGCGCGCGCGCCGCCTCGATCGCCTCGACGATGGCCGGCCGCTCCTCGATGCGAAGCCGCCGAAGCTCATCGTTCAGCTTGCGATGGCCCTCGGCCAGCATCGGCACCTTTTCGGCAGTCGCCATGTCTCAAAACCCTTTTCAATGCTCTGCCGGAGCGCGCTGCAGGAGCACGCGGAGCCCGGTCGCAGAATTGTCGATTAAAGCCTGTCTCTTAAGCTGCCGAATAATAGGATTGGAGCGATGCGACTTCAAGCGCATGGCCCCGCACCGCCTCGATCGACCGCGCCGCGGCGAGGCTCGCCGCGGCAGTGGTGAAATAGGGCACCTTGCGCTGCAGCGCGGTCGCCCTGATCGAGTGGCTGTCCTTCAGCGATTGCCAGCCTTCCGTGGTGTTGAACACCAGGTCCACATCGCCGTCCAGAAGCTTGTCGACGATGTGCGGCCGCCCCTGCGCCACCTTGTTCACCGTCTCGACCGGAAGCCCCTTCGCTTGCAGGTGCGCGGCGGTGCCGCCAGTGGCGATGATCCTGAAGCCGAGCTCGACCATTTTCTCGACGGCGGGGACGATATTGTCCTTGTCGGCGTCCTTGACCGACACGAACGCCGTCCCGCTTTGCGGCAGGATCATGCCCGCGCCGAGCATAGCCTTGGCGAAAGCTATATCGAAATCTCTATCGATTCCCATCACTTCACCAGTACTTTTCATTTCTGGTCCAAGCACGGGATCGGTCCCGGGGAAGCGCGCGAACGGGAAAACCGGCCCCTTGACCGCGATATAATCGAGATTGTGCGCGATTGGGCCGAGGCTGCTCAGCGCCTCTCCCGCCATGACCCGCGCCGCGAACTTGGCGACTGGTTTGCCGATCGCCTTCGCCACGAATGGCACCGTGCGGCTCGCGCGCGGGTTGACCTCGATCAGATACACCTCGCCGTCCTTCACCGCGAACTGAATGTTCATCAGGCCGAGCACCTTGAGCGCCAGCGCCAGCTCGCGCGCCTGCCGCTCGATCTCCTCGATAATCCTCGGCTCAAGGCTGTGCGGCGGGATCGCGCAGGCGCTGTCGCCCGAATGCACGCCCGCTTCCTCGATATGCTGGAGCACGCCGCACACCGCGACGTCCGTCCCGTCGCAAATGGCGTCCACATCCACCTCGATGGCATCGCGGAGATAGCGGTCGATCAGCACCGGGCTCCGGCCCGACACCTGAACCGCGGTGGCGATATAATGGTCGAGCTGCTGCGGCCCGTCGACCACCTCCATCCCGCGCCCGCCGAGCACGTAGGACGGCCTCAAGAGGACCGGATAGCCGATCTTCTCCGCGACCCGCAGCGCCTCGTCGCGGCTGCGTGCGATGCCGTTCGCCGGCTGCTTGAGGTTCAGCTGCTGCACCAGCGCCGCGAAGCGTTCGCGGTCCTCGGCGAGGTCTATGCTGTCTGGCGACGTGCCGAGGATCGGCACCCCCGCCGCCTGGAGCTCGGCCGCGAGCTTCAGCGGAGTCTGGCCGCCCAGCTGGACGATCACGCCCAGAAGCTCGCCTTTCTCCTGCTCCCGCCGGACGATTTCGAGCACGTCCTCGGTCGTCAGCGGCTCGAAATAGAGCCGGTCCGACGTGTCGGGGTCGGTCGACACCGTCTCCGGATTGCAATTGACCATGATGACTTCGAAACCGGCGCCAGCCTGGCCGTTGCGGTCGCGCCCGAGCGCGAAGGCGGCGTGGCAGCAGCAATAGTCGAATTCGATCCCCTGCCCGATCCGGTTCGGCCCGCCGCCGAGGATCATGATCTTGCGCCGGTCGCTGACCTGGGCCTCGTCCACGGGCTCACCGAACAAAGGCGCCTCGTAGGTCGAATAGAGATACGGCGTAGTAGCGTCGAACTCCGCGGCGCAGCTGTCGATCCGCTTGAACACCGGACGGACACCGAGCTTCAACCGATGCTCGCGCACCTCGCCCTCGGTAACGCCGCCGGTCATCGCCCGGATCGCGCTGTGCACGACGCCCGATCCGGCCGCGGCGACCGCCTCGCTCATCTCGCGTTCGACATGCGCCGAGCGGAGCGCCAACTGGGCAAGCCGTGCATCCGAGAAGCCCATGGCCTTCAGCCGCCGCATTCCCCGCGCATCGCTCGGAAGGCCGTTCACGCGAATGTCTTCCTCGGCGCGAACGATTTCTTCCAACCGCTTGAGAAACCACGGATCGAAGCCGGCGATTTCGTTGATCCGCTCGACCGTAAAGCCCTGGCGGAGCGCTTCGGCGGCGACCAGCAGCCGGTCGGGCGTCGGCCGCGCCAGCACGTGCTCGATCTCCGCCGGATCGGCATTTTCGAGCTCGCGCACCCGGTCGAGCCCGCAAAGTCCTGTTTCCAGCCCGCGAAGCGCTTTCTGCAGGCTTTCGGCGAAGCTCCGCCCGATCGCCATCACCTCGCCGACCGATTTCATCGAGGTCGTCAGGATCGCGTCCGCGCCCTTGAACTTCTCGAAGGCGAAGCGCGGGATCTTCGTCACGACATAGTCGATCGTCGGCTCGAAGCTCGCGGGAGTCGCGCCGCCGGTGATGTCGTTGGCGATCTCGTCGAGCGTGTAGCCGACCGCCAGCCGCGCGGCGACCTTGGCGATCGGAAAGCCCGTCGCCTTCGACGCCAGCGCCGACGATCGCGACACGCGCGGGTTCATCTCGATTACGACCATCCGTCCGGTCTTCGGATCGACCGCGAACTGGACGTTGGAACCCCCTGTTTCGACGCCAATTTCCCGCAGCACCGCGATGCTCGCCGAGCGCATCCGCTGATATTCCTTGTCGGTCAGGGTCAGCGCCGGCGCGACGGTGATGCTGTCGCCCGTATGCACGCCCATCGGATCGACATTCTCGATCGAGCAGACGATGATCGCATTGTCGGCGCGGTCGCGCACGACCTCCATCTCAAATTCCTTCCAGCCGAGCACCGATTCCTCGATCAGCACCTCGGTCGTCGGGCTCGCCTCCAGCCCGCCCGAAACGATCTGCACGAACTCGTCGCGATTGTAGGCGATGCCCCCGCCCGTCCCGCCGAGCGTGAAGCTTGGACGGATGATCGCCGGCAGTCCGACGCTGTCGAGCGCCGCCAGCGCCTCGTCGAGCGTGTGGGCGATCATCGAGCGTGGACTTTCGAGCCCGATCTTGTCCATCGCCTCGCGGAACTTCAGCCGGTCCTCGGCCTTCTCGATCGCTTCCGCGTTGGCCCCAATCAGCTCGATCCCGAGCCGGTCGAGCGTCCCGTCCTTGTAAAGCGCCAACGCGGTATTCAGCGCCGTCTGCCCGCCCATCGTCGGAAGCAGCGCGTCCGGCCGCTCCTTCTCGCAGATCTTGGCGACGATCGCCGGCGTGATCGGCTCGATGTAGGTCGCATCGGCAAGCTCCGGATCGGTCATGATCGTCGCCGGGTTCGAATTGACGACGATAACCCGATAACCCTCTTCTTTCAGCGCCTTGACGGCCTGACTCCCCGAATAATCGAACTCCGCCGCCTGCCCGATCACGATCGGCCCCGCGCCAATGATGAGGATGGAGGAAATGTCGGTGCGTCTAGGCATTGACTGAGGAGCTTCCGATGATTTGAGTGGAGCCGTGCCGAACCAATCCCCTCGCCCCCTTCAGGGGGAGAGGGTCGACTCGTGCGCAGCACGAGCGGGGAGAGGGGGCCGAACAATGAAGCGGCACGTCGAAACCAGAAATCGCGCAAAGGAACTGCGGAAAAGGCTCACCGAGCCCGAACGCCGGCTCTGGTACCGCCTCCGGGCCAACCGCCTCGGCGTCAAGTTTCAGAAGCAGGCCGTCCTCGCGCCGTACATCGTCGACTTCGTCAGCCGCAGCAACCGGCTGGTCATCGAGGTCGACGGCGACACCCATGCCGGGCAGGAAGCCTACGACGCGGCTCGCACGAAAGTGCTCGAAGCGCGCGGCTACAGCGTTCTGCGCTTCACCAACGCCGATGTCATGACAAACCTCGACGAGGTGCTGAATGCGATCCTGATCGCACTCGGCCGAGCCCCCTAACCCCCTCACCCCCTTCAGGGGGAGAGGGTCGACTCGTGCGAAGCACGAGCGGGGAGAGGGGGCCGAGAGACAACAAGGCACAGTCCCCTCTCCCTTCGCCGCTATCGCGGCTCTTCCCTCCCCCCCTTCCGAGGGGGAGGGGAAAGTGGCGCCACGCACCATCACCCCTCCGGGAACCGCATGGTGACGAACACCGGCTTCAGCCCGTTGCGCTTCGCCCATCTGGTCACGCAGACGCGCTGCTCGGCGCTGGCATCCTGGCGGATCGTCAGCAGCAGCCTTTTCTCGCTCTCGTCCTGGATGATCTCGCCCAGCGCCAGCCCGCAGCCCGTCGCGACTCGGTTGAGCTGCGCCTCCGTATGCATCCGCGCCGGCGTGGCACAGGCGGAGAGGGTCAACGAGAGCGCGATTGTTGCTTCGGTAAGAGGCTTGGACGCCCTGCTCACTGTTTCTTCCCGTCGTACTCATTGCCGATGAAGCTCATCGGCGGGTATTGGTAGACGGCGCTCTTTCGTAGCTCAGCTAACGCGCAATCGACTTTTTCATAAGCCTCTGTGGGGCTAGGTCTGACCCACACTGAATGCCGGGGCCGTGCGACTATCGTCCCATGAGGTAAGCCGCACGCGCGTTCGATACGATCTGCTTCGGCGCGTTCGGCCATCGTCGGGCTCACGCTCGCAACATGTGGAGCACAACCGGCAAGTGCTGCCGCGAAAACTGAGGCGAAGAGACTTCTCACCGCATCGCCCCCACGAACTTCTCGAACAGATAGAAGCTGTCCTGCGGCCCCGGGCTCGCTTCCGGGTGATATTGCACGCTGAACGCCGGCCGATCCGTCAGCTCGATCCCGCAATTGCTGTTGTCGAACAGCGACACGTGAGTCTCGCGCACATTGTCCGGCAGCCCCTCCCGCTCGACCGCGAAGCCGTGGTTCATGCTGGTGATCTCGACCCGGCCGTCCGACAGGCGCTTGACCGGGTGGTTGGCGCCGCGGTGGCCCTGGAACATCTTGCTCGTCTTCCCGCCGACCGCGAGCGCCAGCATCTGGTGGCCGAGGCAGATGCCGAACAAGGGCTTCTTGGTCTCCAGCATCTTGCGGATCACCGGCACCGCATATTCGCCCGTCGCCGCCGGATCGCCCGGCCCGTTCGACAGGAAGAAGCCGTCCGGCTCGTGCGCCATGATCTCCTCGAAGGTCGCGCTCGCCGGCACCACCGTCACCCGGACGCCCGCCTCGACGAGATTGCGGAAGATGTTGCGCTTGTTGCCGTAATCCACCGCGACGACGTGGGGGCGCCGGTCGGGGACAGTCCCCGTCTGGGGACTGTCCCCCAGCTCATACCCCTTCCCCCAGGCCCATTTCCCGCCGGTCCAGCGCTCGACCTGGAGCCGGCTGACGTCCTTCGCCAGGTCCATGCCCTCGAGCCCCGGCCACTCCCCCGCCATTTTCTGCAACGCCTCGAGGTCGAATTGCCCGTCCGCGCGGTGCGCGATGGCGATGGTCGGCGGCCCTTCCTCGCGCACCAGCTTCGTCAGCGCGCGCGTGTCGACGCCGGCGATCCCGATCCGGCCCCATTTGCGCATCCAGTCGGCAAAGCCCTGGTTCGCGCGGTAATTCGACGGCTCCGTCACCACCTCGCGCACCAGGCAGCCGAGCGCATGCGCTTCGGCCGCCTCGACGTCCTCGTCGTTGGCACCGACATTGCCGATGTGCGGGAAAGTGAAGGCGATCACCTGCTTGGCGTAGCTGGGGTCGGTCATCACCTCCTGGTAGCCGGTCATGGAGGTGTTGAAGCACAGCTCGCCGACCGCCTGCCCTTCCGCCCCGAACCCCTCGCCCCACGCCG
>DASSOB010000019.1:0-41853 GCA_035701045.1 Sphingomicrobium sp.
AGGACCGCGAGAAGCTGAAGGACAGCCAGTACGCCTTTCCCAAGGAGCGCAAGGAGCCGATCGAGGACGCGAGCCACGTCCGCAACGCGATCGCCCGTTTCGACCAGGTCGAGGGCGTGTCGGAGAAGGAGAAGGACGAGGCCTGGGACCGCATCAAGAAGGCGGCGAAGAAGTTCGGCGTCGAGGTCCACGAGAAGAGCTGGCGCGAGCTGGGGAAGAAATAGCCGTGCCGGGGAACTGAGGCGCTGAACAGCCGCGGCGGATTTCATCCGATCCGGCGCTTTGGTCAACGCGGACATAAACCATGTCCGATTAGGCCCGCGCCCGATGAAGGGCTCGGGCACGAACATTCCGCAACAGGCGCGCGGCGCGATTCGCGCGGTCGCATTCCCCGCGGCCGTCATCCTGATCCTGCTCGCCGCGGTCATCGGCGGGGTCCTGCAATTCTCGACCAGCGCGACCGACACGATCGCGCTCGCCCGGCAGAACCAGCGCGTGCGGGTCGCGATCGAGGAAAGCGTCCGCAGGGTCCGGATCGACCAGGAGGCGTCGACCTATTGGGACGACGCGCTCGTCCGGACCCGCCACGTTCCGCTCGATCTCGAATGGATCGACAACAATCTCGGCGTGTGGTTCCACACTTATTACCACATTGACGAAGTCTATCTGCTCGATGCTCGGGACAGGCCGATCTACGCGATGCAGGATGGCCGCCGGGTGCCGCTCGCGTCCTTCGGCCACGTTGCGGGACCCGCGCTGTCCCTCGCCGACGAACTGCGTGCCACGCTGGCGACCAAACGATTGACCTCGGATCAGGGCGGCGAGCGCACGGTCGGAGCCTCGGCGATGGCCATCGTCGACGGCCGCCCAGCCTTCGTCAGCCTCAAGCCCTTCCTGTCCGAGACGGGCAACATCAGGCAGCCGCGCGGCAGCGAATATGTTCACGTCGCGGTCCGCTATCTCGACCGGAGCTTCCTCTCCAATCTGTCGGAGGCCTATTCGATCGACGGCCCGCGATTCAGCGCCGCGCCTGTCACGGAGGCGTCGTTTCCGCTTCGGGACGCCGCCGGCCGGACTCTCGGCTATATCAGCTGGACGCCGTTCGAGCCCGGCAAGCAGGTCGCCGAGCGGATGATCCCCGTCCTGTCCGTCGCGCTGCTGATCGTCGGAACGATGATCATCCTGCTCCTGATGCGAATCCACGGGAGCAGGAGGGAGCTCGAGGCAAGCCGTGCCGAGGCCGAGCACCTCGCATTTCACGACGCTCTCACGGCGCTGCCGAACCGCGCGCTGTTCGAGGACCGGCTCAAGCTTGCGCTCAGCCGCCGCGAGGCGCGGGTCGCCGTGCTGCTCCTCGACCTCGACCGCTTCAAAAACGTCAACGACACGCTGGGCCATCCTGCCGGCGACATGCTGATCCGCCAGTTCGGACAGCGTCTCACCTCGCTGACCCGCCCCTGCGATACCATTGCGAGGCTCGGCGGCGACGAATTCGCCATCCTCGTCGAGGGCGCCGCGCTCGCGGACGTGGAGCCTCTCGCGGGCCGCATTCTGGAGGTCGTGAAGCGCGCCTTCGATCTCGCCGGAGCGCAGGCCCATGTCGGCGCGAGCATCGGAATCGCCACCGCGGGGGCGGGCACGGACCCGCTCGAGCTCGTGCGCAAGGCGGACATCGCGCTCTACTCCGCGAAAGAGGGCGGCCGTAACGCTTACGTGCTTTTCAACCCCGAAATGGACGAGCGGGTCAGGCTTCGCGGAACCATCGAGGAGGACCTGCGCCGGGCGGTGAAGACGGGCAGCGGCCTCGCGCTCCACTACCAGCCGCAGGTCAACCGCGACGGAGCGATCGTCGGGGTCGAGGCCCTGCTGCGCTGGAACCACCCCGAGCGCGGGCCGATACCTCCGGCCGAATTCGTCCCGATCGCCGAGGAAACCGGCCTCATGATCCCGCTCGGCGAATGGGTGCTTCGGGAGGCGTGCGCGGCATCGCGGCTGTGGCCGAACCTGTTCGTCGCCGTGAACCTGTCGCCGGTGCAGTTCCGCGCGCCGGATTTCGTCGGCAAGCTGATGCGCATCGTCCGGCAAACGCGCGCGGAGCCAGCGAGGATTCAGCTGGAGGTGACCGAGCGCGTTCTGCTCGACGACGACGAGCTGGTCGGTCCGATCCTCGCCGATCTGCGCAACGCCGGCTTCAAGATCGTGCTCGACGATTTCGGGACGGGCTATTCGTCGCTCGCTTATCTGCGGCGCTTCCATGTCGACAAGATCAAGATCGACGGCAGCTTCGTGCAGCACCTGTCCGACGGGCCGGACTCGGGGATCATCGTCAGCGCCATCCTCGCGCTCGGCTGGGCGATGGGGCTGACCGTGGCTGCCGAGGGAATCGAAACCGCGGACCATTGCACCTTCCTCGAAGCCGCCGGCTGCAAGGAGATGCAGGGCCATTATTTCTCGCCCGCGGTTCCGGCGGAGCAGGTCACGCCCTTGCTTCGCGACAGCCGCTTCTCCGCCGCGGCGTGATTTCGTGCGCCTTTTGGCTGCCTTTGCCGTCGCGCTGTCATGGCCGGCGTCCGCCGTGGCGGCGGAACTGTCGGGCGACGCGGGCGTCGTCAGCGATTATCGCTATCGCGGGGTTTCGCTGTCGGACGGACGCGCCGCTGTGCAGGCGTCGGCGACGCTCGAACGTTCCGGCTTTTATGCGACCGCCTGGGCATCGACGCTCGGCCGCAGGCTCGCAGATTCGGAAATCGACCTCACGGCGGGGTATGAGCGCGAGCTTGCGCCGTGGATCAGCGTCGACCTGTCGGCGACCCGCTACCTTTATCCCTCATCGCCCGGCGAAGGCTATTCGGAGGCGGCGGCTGCGGTGTCGCTCAATCATGGCCGCGCGAGCGCAAGACTCGGCTTTAGCTATGCGCCGCGCCAGCGCGCCTTGCGCGACGCCGCCGGACGGCGCGGCGGCAACGCATATGTGTCGGTCGAAGCGGCTTACGACGTGCCGGGCGCCCCGCTCAGCCTGATCGCCGGCGGCGGATACGAGCGCGGCCCCTTCGACGAGGTGGAGCGCGGCGGGAAATGGGACTGGAAAATCGGCGGGGAAATCGCGCGCGGGCCGGCGCGCTTCGGTCTCAGCTACGTCGGCAGCAGTGCCGATGGCGGCGATCCTCGAGCGCTCGTCGGCGAGGTCCGCTTCAGCCGGTGATCGGCGGCTGGCGCGCACGCATTGCCGCTGTCCTTGCTTCATGTCACAGCCCAATGCTCGTCCCTGCGACGATGAACGACGAGAGGAGCAGTCACCATGTATGCACGAGGGCTGACGACTTACTCGCCAGCGATGCTCAGCATCCTGCGCATCATCACCGGACTTCTGTTCCTGGCGCATGGAACGCAGAAGTTCCTCCACTTTCCTGCCGGCGAGCGCGCGGGGAGCGGCTGGGCGCTCGACAATCTCGGCGCGGTCGCCGGGATCATCGAGCTGATCACGGGTGTTCTGGTGGCGCTGGGGCTCTTCACTCGTGTCGCCGCTTTCGTCGCCTCGGGCACGATGGCGGTCGCCTATTTCTACGCCCACGCGCCGCAAAACTTCTGGCCCGTGAACAACATGGGCGACGCGGCGATCCTATACTGCTTCGTCTTCCTGTACTTCGTGTTCGCGGGACCCGGATCGATCAGCGTCGATGCGAAGCTTGGAGGCTGGAGAGCCGGAGACGCCCGCTAGGCTGACAGCAGCCGCAGCGGGTTTTCGATGTAGGTCTTGAGCGTCTGCATGAAGCTCGCCGCGTCCCAGCCGTCGACGACGCGGTGGTCGCAGCTCAGTGAGAGGTTCATGCGCTTGCGGATCTCGATGTCGCCGTCGACCGGCACGAGCTTGTCCTCGATCTTGTTGACGGCGACGATCGCGACCTGAGGCGGGTTGACCACGGGGGTCGAAGTGATTCCGCCCATCGGCCCCAGCGAAGAGATGGTGAAGGTTGCGCCGCTCAGCTCCTCCCGCGTCGCTTTCCCGCTTCGAGCCGCATCCGAAAGGCGGACGATTTCCGACGCGAGCTCCCACACCGAGCGCGATTGCGCGTCGCGGATGGTCGCGACCATCAGCCCGTTCGGAGTCTGGGTCGCGACGCCCATCTGCACCGATCCGTGACGGGTGATCACCATCGCTTCGTCGTCGAAGGTCGCGTTGAGCATCGGCCATTCGGCGAGGCCGCGGGTGAGCGCCGTGATCAGGAACGGCAGAAGGGTCAGCTTGGTGTTCGCGCCGCGATCCTGGTTCATCATCGCGCGCGTCTCTTCGAGCGCGGTGACGTCATATTCCTCGACGAGGGTGAAGTGCTGGATGCGGCGGTTCGCTTCCGCCATGTTCTCGGCGATCTTGCGGCGGAGGCCGACGACCTTGACCGTCTCGTCCTTGCGCGTCGCTCCCGCCGGGCGGCTCGGGACCGTGCCGCCGTTGTAGAGCAAATAGGCGTCCAGGTCGGAGTGGCGGATCCGGTCGCTCGCGGTCTTCACCTGGGCGAGGTCGATGCCGAGGTCGCGCGCCCGGGCGCGGACAGCGGGTGAGGCCAATGCCTTGTGCCCACCTTCGTTCGTCCTGAGCGAAGTCGAAGGGCGTTCCTCAGACGTTTGTGCCTGGCGCGCTTCGACTTCGGGCTCCGCCCTCCGCTCAGCACGAACGGGTGTGGGTTGAGGTTCTTCAACCTTGGTAACGGGAAGCTCCTCCGCCTGCTCCGGCGTGGCTTGAACTGCTCCGTCGGCGAGCGGGCGCTCCTCGATGCTGTCCTCGACCGGCTCCGCCGCGCGGTCGACGCCTTCGGTCTCGATCACCGCCAGCACCGAGCCGATCGGCACCTGGTCGCCGACTTCGCCCGCGAGTTCCAGCACCTTGCCCGCGACGGGCGATTCCATCTCGACCGTCGCCTTGTCGGTCATCAGGTCGGCGATCTGCTGGTCCTCGGCGATCGTGTCGCCGACCTTCACGTGCCAGGCGACGATCTCCGCCTCGGCGATGCCCTCGCCGATGTCGGGCAGCTTGAATTCGTAGCGAGCCATCAGTCCGCCATCACTTTCTCAAGGGCGCGCTTCATGCGCTTGGGGCCGGGGAAATAGGCCCATTCGTAGGCGTGCGGGTAGGGCGTGTCCCAGCCGGTCACGCGCTCGACCGGCGCTTCGAGATGATAGAAGCAGCGCTCCTGGACGAGGCTCACCAGCTCGGCGCCGAAGCCGCTCGTGCGCGGCGCTTCGTGGACGACGAGGCAGCGGCCGGTCTTTCGAACCGATGCTTCGATTGCCTCGATGTCGAGCGGGACGAGTGTTCGGAGATCGATGACCTCGGCGTCGAGGCCCTGTTCCTCCACGGCGGCGAGCGCGACATGGACCATCGTGCCCCAGGCGAGGATCGTCAGGTCCGCGCCCTCGCGCACGACCGAGGCCTTGCCGAGCGGGACGGTGTAATGACCCTCGGGCACCTCGCTCGCGGGATGCTTGGACCAGGGCTTCACCGGCTTGTCGTGGTGGCCGTCGAACGGTCCGTTGTAGATCCGCTTGGGCTCGAAGAAGATGACCGGGTCCGGGTCCTCGATCGCGGCGATGAGGAGCCCCTTGGCGTCATGGGGCGTCGAGGGGATGACGACCTTCAGCCCGGCGATATGCGTGAACAGGCTTTCCGGCGACTGGCTGTGGGTCTGGCCGCCGAAGATGCCGCCGCCGTAGGGCGTTCGGATGACCAGCGGCATCGTCCATTCGGCCGCGGTGCGGTAGCGGATTTTCGCGACCTCGCTGACGATCTGGTCGTAGCCCGGATAGATGTAGTCGGCGAACTGAATCTCGACGACGGGCTTGAGGCCATAGGTCGCCATTCCGACCGCGGTCGCGACGATCCCGCCTTCGCTGATCGGACTGTCGAAGACGCGGGTCTTGCCGAACTGCTTCTGAAGCCCCTCCGTGACGCGGAAGACGCCGCCGAAATAGCCCGCGTCCTCGCCGAACACGACGACGTCCTCGTCGCGGGCCATCATGACCTTGTGGGCGTCGTTCAGCGCCTGGATCATGTTCATCACCGCCATCAGTCGCGGCTCTCGCTCAGCGCCGCGTCGCGCTGCTCGGCGAGATGCCACGGCACGTCGGCATAGACGTCGTCGAACATGCTCTCGATATTGTCCTTGCCCTGCTGGGGCAGGATTCCGATTTTTTCGGATTCCTTCTGTGCCGCGCGGACCTCGGCGTCGCATTCGGCGGACATGGCCGCATGGCGCTCCTCGTCCCATTCGCCGAGCGCGACCAGATGCGCCTTCAGCCGTTCGATCGGATCGCCAAGCGGCCAGGCCTTGCCTTCGCCCGACGGGCGGTAGCCGGACGGATCGTCGGAGGTCGAATGGCCCTCGGCGCGATAGGTGAAGAACTCGATCAGCGTCGGGCCGCCGTTCGTCCGCGCGCGTTCGGCTGCCCACTTGGTCGCGGCGTAAACGGCGAGCGCGTCGTTGCCGTCGACCCTGAGACCCGCGATTCCGTAGCCGACCGCGCGCTGCGCGAAGGTCGCGCGCTCGGCGCCGGCGATTCCGGAGAAGCTGGAGATCGCCCATTGGTTGTTGACCACCGCGAGCACGACCGGCGCGTTGTAGACGGCTGCGAAGGTCATCGCGCTGTGGAAATCGCCTTCCGCCGTCGCGCCGTCGCCGACCCAGCCCATGGCGATCCGGCTGTCGCCCTTGATCGCCGCGCCCATCGCCCAGCCGACCGCCTGAGGGAATTGCGTGGCGAGATTGCCCGAGATGGAGAAGAAGCCGTGGGCGATGTCCGAATACATGATCGGCAGCTGGCGCCCGCGCAGCTTGTCGCCCGGGTTGGAATAGATCTGGTTCATCATCTCCGTCAGCGGATAGCCGCGCGCGATGAGCAGCCCCTGCTGGCGGTAGGTCGGGAAGTGCATGTCCTCGCGGTCGAGCGCGTTTTGCGCGGCGACGGCGATCGCCTCCTCGCCGGTGCACTTCATGTAGAAGCTGGTCTTCCCCTGACGCTGAGCGCGGTACATGCGGTCGTCGAAGATGCGCACCATGACCATGTCGCGCAGCATTTTACGCAGCGTGTCGGGATCGAGCTTGGGGTCCCACGGACCGACCGCCTCATTGTCGTCGCCCAGCACGCGCACCAACGCGGTCGTTAGCGGATGCGTGTCGGCGGTAGGCGCGGCGACATCGGGCCTCGGAGCGCTTCCCGCAGCCGGAATGTCGAGCCTGGAGAAATCGGGCGTGTCGCCGGGCCGGAACGCCGGCTCGGGCACGTGCAGCGCGAGCTTCGGCCGGTTGGGCTTGAGCCTCGAAGGGTCCTTGTCGCTCATTCGGCTGAGCCGCTTAGTCTGGTCTGACGTACGCGGCAACAGGAAAAGTCAAGGCCACTTTACATTCTACTTCCGAGCGCTCTTCGTTGACGCTGAAAGGCGTGGAAGGCTAGGGCGCGGCCATGGCCGACACCGCATCCGACACACCGCCCGATCGCCTATCGCTCGATCCGAGGAGCGAGCATTTCGATGAGGCGCTGCTCGGCCGCGGCGTGGGGATCAAGTTCAACGGCCAGGAAAAGACCAGCGTCGTCGAATATTGCATTTCCGAAGGCTGGATCCGGGTCGCGGCCGGGCGGAGCCGCGACCGCTACGGGCAGCCGATGACGCTGAAGCTCAACGGCAAGGTGGAGCCTTATTTCGAGAACCCGCCTGAGGGTGAGGCTCAGGAGGGCGGAGCAGCTAAGTAGCCGCTCATCCTGAGGAGCCGCTGAGCTTGTCGAAGCGGCGTCTCGAAGGACCGTCCTTCGATACGGGTCTTCGACACGCTTCGCGTGCTCAGCCCCTACTCAGGATGAGCGGTCCGGAGTCGCCTCGGAAGGATAAGATGGCTGCGAGCGCCTGTGCTCGCGCCATTTCTTCCATCCCCAGCCGGCTAGGGCGGCACCGGCCAGGAGCGGAACGCTCCGCTTCGCCAGCGCGGCGGCGCCGTAACCGAGGATGGCGCCTTTCGCGCGTTCGTTTTTCCCCGCGGCTTTCCCGCCGAGCCATGCTCCCAACAGCTTCCCGATCATGCTTCGCACTCCGTTCCAGTCGTCGGCACATGAGCGCCGGGACGGTGGCGAATGTTCCCGGGAAGGACCCCTCCACCATGCAGTCTTCGCTGCATGGGTTCCCCTCCCCGAGCAAGCTCAGGGAGGATCGTTGGCAAATCCCACCAATAGTTGGTTGGGAGAATCTCCCACGCCGGCCCCATTCAAGATGTTTTCCGCAGTTTTCCGCGATTGGCACGCTCCTTGATTAGTCTTGTTCATCGGCCCGCAATCAAAAACACGGGCCGGCAAAAGGAGAATTCAAATGTCGTCGCAGTCGCCTTTCACCCGCACCCTGATCGCCATCGTCGCGGCGCTCGCGATGAGCACGGTCGCGGTTGGCGCAGCGGTTGGTCCCGTCCACGCGGCGGCCAACATTGCGAAGGTCAGCGTCAATGGCTGAACTCGAAGTCCTCGAAGCGAAGGTGCCGGTCCGCACGCCTCGGTTGATCGAGGTCGAGCCCGAGTCCCAGAGCAGCCGGTTCGCGCCGGTCGCCGGATGGCTCAGCGGTCCAGTGTTCAGCCGGGCCCGCGACATTTTCGCGGCGAACATGACCGACCTTCTCGACCGGGCCGAAGACCCGGCGCGGATGATCCGCATGATCATCCTCGAAATGGAAGAGACGTTGGTCGAAGTCCGCGCGACGGCCGCCCGCTCGATCGCCGATATCAAGGAGATGCGGCGCGCGGTCACTCGCCTCGACGACATCCAGTCGAGCTGGACCGACAAGGCCGGGCTGGCGCTGAGCAAGGGCCGCGACGATCTCGCCAAAGCGGCGCTGGTCGAAAAGCAGAAGGCCGCCGAAATGGCCGAAAGCTTGCACGGCGAGCTCGACGAGATGGAGCAGGTGCTTCGCGGCTACGAAGCCGACATCGCCAAGCTCCAGTCGAAGCTGAGCGAGGCCCGGGCGCGGCAGAATGCGATCGCGGCGCGGTTCGAAAGCGCGGTGACCCGCGCGAGAGCGCGCGAGATCATGCACGGCAGCCGCACGCTTGACGCATTCTCGAAGTTCGAGCTGCTCGAACGCCGCGCCGACTTCGCCGAGGGACGCTGCGAGGCGCTCGGCATCGGCAGCCTCGAGGACGAGATCGACCAATTGAGGGCGTCGGAAGCGATCGACGCCGAACTGGAAGCCATGAAAGCCGCGCTGAAAGCGCGCGTGCACTAAAGGAAGGGAATGATGGAAATGGCGCGCAAATATTATCCCTATTCGCTCGACCGCCACGACGCGAAGGTTGCCGGAGTCTGCTCGACGCTCGGCAAGAAGTGGGGGATCGACCCGACCTTCATCCGCATCGCCTGGATCGCGGTTCCGCTGCTGACGCCGGTGAATTTCACCACCGCGCTCATCGCTTATGCGGTCGTCGGCATCTTCCTCGCGATCCAGAAGAAACGCTCGATGACCGGCGAGCGGCGAATGAGCGATTTCGACCGGATGGACGAGGTCGTGAAGCGCAAGCCGACGGTTCACGCGATGCGCACCGAGCTCGACGAGACCGACCGCCGGCTGATGGCGATCGACCACCATATCAACACGCAGAACGATGAGCTGGCGCGCGAGATCGAAGCGCTCCGGCAGGAGGAGAAGTGATGGACCCGCTGACCGTTGGAGTGATTGCCGTGAGCGTGATCGTCGGCCTTGCCGGAGCGAGCATCGCGGCCCTCAAAGGGTGGAACGGCTGGCTCGAGCTCAAGAAGATGGAGCTGGCCCACATCGCCGGCGACCGCGGCCTTCCGCCCGCCAGCGGACGGATCGAGATGGCGGACCTGAAAGAGCGCATCCGCAAGCTCGAGGCGATCGCCGCCGGAATCGATATCTGAGTCTTGGGCCTAACCCGCCATGCCCCCGGCATGACGGAACGGCCCAATCCCCCGCGCGCTTTGCTCCCCAGGCGCGCAACCGCGAGCGGCCCGGCATTCCCTTCCGCCGGGCCGCTTTCATTCAAAGTTTCAGTCCGAACCTCGGCCCAAGCCAGGTCATCATCAGGTAGAGTGCGATCGTCAGCGTGCAGCCAATCGCCAGCGACGGCCAGAAGCCGAAGCCGTGGCGCAACAACACGGGAATCAACAGGAACATCGGCAGCGACGGAAGCACGAACCAGAAGGTCGCTTCGACGTGCGCGGCCATGTTCGGAACGTCGGGCTTGTCGCGCCACAGCCAGATCATGCCGAGCACCGAAATCAGCGGAAGAGAAGCGATCAATGCGCCGAAACCGGGATAGCGTTTGGCGATCTGCGATACGATGGCGACGATCACGCCGGAGATCGCAGCCTTGATGATGAGGTAGAGCATCGCGCCATAGTAGCGCGGTGCGGGGTTCTTTTAGAAGCTCATCCGCGCGCTCAGGCGAATGTCGCGGCCGGCGAGCGGGGCGAAATCCTTGAGCAGGCTGGTGTGCCGCCGCGCATCCACGTCGAACAAATTATTGCCCTGCAGCGACAGGGTGAGGTCCGGGTTCGCGGCGAAGGGGTGCCAGTCGAGCGAAGCGTTGACCATCGTATAGCCGGGAGTCGGAGTCTCGACGGGCGCGGTGCGGTGCTGCGCCGAGACTCGCTCCACCTCCAGGCGCCCGTCGACCTGGCCGCGCGATCCGGTCAGCGCCGCGAGCAGCCGGAAGGGCGGGATTTGCGGCGCCGGTCCGAACCCTTCAATCGTTGCCCTGACGGCGTCGGCGACCAGTTCGCCACCCCAGTCGATCCCGAGTGCACGGCCGAAGCGCGAGTCGGCGCCGAGCTCGAACCCGTAATAGTCTGCCTTGGCTTCGCGATAGGTGAAGACCGGCAGGCCGTCGCGAACCTCGCCCGTCGGCGCCTGGAAGATGAAGTTGGTGAAGCGGCTGTAGTAGATGCTGCCCTGGATATGGACGGGCCCCTTGGTCCCGTGAAGGCTGAGCTCGGCGCCGTTGCTCACTTCCTTGCGGAGGCCGGGATCGCCGATTTCGAACGTCTCGCTGCCGCCGTGCGGCCCGTTCGCGAACAATTCGTCGATCGCGGGCGCTCGCTCGCTGTGAGACAGAGAGAGGCCTGCGCGCCAGCCGGCCGCGAACTCGTAATTGGCGCCGAGCGACGCCGAAATCGGTGTGAAGCTGGCCGACAGCGGCACCTGGCCGATTGCCCCGCCGTTCGCGGCGATCTGCGGGTCGGCATCGGCGCGGAGGCGGGCGGATTCGATCCGAAGCCCACCCTCGAAGCGGACCGGCCCCCTCACCAGCGACTGAAGCGTGAAGAAGCCGAGCTGCCGGTTGATGCTGTCGGGAAGATATTTCTCCTCGCCGCTAAGACGGACGTTCGTGTGAAGATATTGGACTCCGCTGGTGCCGCCCCAGCCGTCGCGGTCGTTCTGGACGACATCGGCGCGCAGCTCGCCGCCGTGGGTGGAGAAGCTCGAATCCACGTCGCCCTCAGGTGTCAGCTCGTCGTGGTGGTATTTCGAAATGCCGCCGCGGAATTCGAACAGCTTGAAGAATCCGCCGACCGGGACGTTGGCGCGCAGGTCGGCGCGGGTCTGGCGGCCGTCAATGGTCGGCTGCTCGGCCGGCTCGGCGGGATCGAACGAGAAACGGATCGGGACGCCGTAGTTGAAGCTGTGGCGGCTGACCGACACGCCGACGTTGGTGTCGCCGTTCACATAAGCGATGCCGGCTGCGATGTCCGCGATTCGGCCGCCCGTGTTGGGCAGCTTGCCCTTGAGATCGGCGAGCGCGCGAACGTCGGGATCGGGGCTGGCGAGCGCCTGTTCGCGCAGCGGCTTCGACAGGACGAAACCGCCGATCCTCAGATCATCGTATTTCGAATAAGCACCGTCCGCATGGACGACGAAATTGCCGCCGATCGGCACATCGACGGAGAGATTGCCGGACCGCTCGTCCGCGGCGCTTCCGAATTCCGCGAGCGCATCCAGCCTGACAGGCCCGGTCGGCACGCTGCGGGGGATCCGGCTGTCGAAGACGTTGACGACTCCGCCGATCGCGGACGAGCCGAACAGGAGCGCCGACGGGCCGCGCAGAACTTCGATCCGTTCGGCGGTGAGCGGGTTGATCGTCACCTGGTGGTCGGGATCGGACGAGGAGAGGTCGAGCGTGCCGATCCCGTCGACGAGGATTCGGACCCGCTCGCCGGACAGCCCGCGCAGGATCGGCCGCGACGCGGTCGGCCCGAAGCTGGAGGCGCTGACGCCCGGCTGGCTCTGGAGCGTTTCGCCGAGGCTCGGGCGGGCTTCGTGCTGGAGCATCTCCTTGTCGATAACCGAGACGCCGCCGAGAATGTCGCCGGCGGGCCGGCGGACCCCGGTGATGACGATCGACTGGTCGGTGTCCGGATGCGCGGCCTTTGCATCGCCCGGAACCGGCGGAGCGGCGTTCAGCGCGTCATCCGCTCCGCCCGAATCCGAATACTCGCTCGCAACGGCGGGCGAGGTTCCGGCTTCCGAGGTCGCCTGAGCGCGCGCGGGCGAAACGGGAAGCAACGCCGCGAGTGCCGTGGCGGGAATAAGCGTGCGGATCATGATTCCCCTGTGGGTCGAAAGTCCAGACGCGCTAAAGCGGATGATATATTATCGCAAGATGAATAAGCGACGACCTGGCCTCCGTCTCCGACGGACGGACGCGACTCTTCGCCGAATGCGCGCGGACGTGTCGCAAATGCCGCGGAAAACAAGAAGGAGAGGTGGCTGACCCGCCTTTCCCTGCGGCCTCCTTCTTCTCCCTCGTGCGGGCGGCGCCTCTTGATACCGTACCATGGTACGGACCCCATATAGCCGCCGACCGGTTCTTCGAGGAGCAACAAATGACGGACCTTTCCAATCATCCAGGAGCCGCGCGCAAGGCCGTGCTTTACCGGATGGTCATGCCCGAGCATGTCTGCCCGTGGGGTCTCAAGGCGAAAGACCTGCTGCGCCGCAGCGGCTATGACGTCGAGGATCATCGCCTCACGACCCGCGCCGAAACCGACGCGTTCATGGCGAAGCATGGCGTCTCCACCACGCCGCAGACCTTCATCGGCGGCCAGCGGGTGGGCGGCTACGAGGATTTGCGGCGCTTTCTCGGAAAGCGCGTCTCCGATCCGGATGCGACGAGCTATCGCCCGGTCGTCGTCCTGTTCACGCTGACCGCGCTGTCGGCCGTCGCCGCCACTTACGCGGTCACGGGCACGTTGTTCACTTGGCTGACGCTCCAGTGGTTCATCGCTTTGTCGATGGTCGTGCTCGCCCTGCTCAAGCTCCAGAATGTCGATACGTTCTCGGCCATGTTCCTCAACTACGACCTGCTGGCGAAGCGGTGGGTGCCGTACAGCTACGTCTATCCTTATGCCGAAGGGCTCGCCGGCGTCCTGATGATCTCGGGCGCGCTCAAGTGGATTTCGGTACCGGTGGCGCTGTTCATCGGCACGATCGGGGCGGTTTCGGTCTTCAAGGCGGTCTATATCGACCGGCGAGAGCTGAAATGCGCCTGCGTCGGCGGGTCGAGCAACGTGCCGCTCGGCTTCGTCTCGCTGACCGAGAATTTGATGATGGTCGCGATGGCGCTCTGGATGCCGTGGATGTGACGGGCTATGCTCCGGCGGTGCGGACCGTCCTTGCAAAGCTCCTGCTTCTGATCGCCGTGCTGCTGATGCCGCTCGGCATGACGCCGGCGCAAGCTGCCGGTCACCCGCCGGATGCAATGGCGAGCATGGCGATCGGCCATTGCGACCCGCAGGCGCCGAAGCGCGGCCCCGGCCATGGGATCACGCAATGCACGATGGCCTGCTCCGCGGCGCTCCCGGCGGCCCATTCCGCCCTCGATACGCCGGTGCCGACCGCCTGCACGCCGGTAACCCCCACCGCCGCCACGACTCCGGACGGCCTCCATCCCCACCCGGCCACTCCGCCTCCGAAGGACTCCTGAGAGCTCAACCATTCGTTCGAACCCAGGAGGATTGAATCATGATGACGTTGATCGCGGCGGCCGTTGCCGCCGCCGCACAGCCCGCCCCAGCGCCGATGCCGCAGGGCCAGGCGATGCCGATGAACCACGAGCAGCACGCAGCCATGAAGGAAAAGTGCTGCTGCGACGACATGGGCAAGGCCGGGCATGACATGCACGCGCCCAAGGACCAGCCGCGGGATCATCATAGCGAGTGAGTGAAGGCGAGGCGCCGCCCGAGCGCGGCGCCTCGCTTCATCGGAGACAATTTGTGAAGACTATCATTCTCGCCTCCGCGAGCGCGCTTGCGCTTGCGAGCCTGTTCGCGCCCGTGTCGGCGCGGCAGCATCACATGCCAGGCATGCAAATGCCGCCCGAAGCGCCAAAGCCGGAGCAACCGAACCGGAAGCCGGAAGAGTCCGCGCAAACGCATCCGGAGCCCGATCGATCGCACATGGCCTATTCGCAAACGGAGATGGTCATGCCCCAGGCCGAACATGCCGGCCATGAGATGACTGGTGTCCTCGGGATCTACCCCGGCGAGCGCGAATCTTCCGGGACATCATGGCAGCCGGACGCATCGGAAGCGATGAGCGGCCCGATGCTCATGTCGGGAGACTGGATGCTGATGGCGCATGGCACGCTGAACCTGGTGTACGATCACCAGTCCGGCCCGCGCGGCGACGACAAGGCATTCGCGAGCGGAATGCTGATGGGCATGGCGCGGCGGCCGCTCGGCAACGGGTCGCTGCAGTTGAGAGCGATGGTCAGCCCCGACCCGATCATGGGCAAGCGTGGCTATCCGCTGCTGCTGGCGAGCGGTGAAACCGCGAACGGCCACGACAGGCTGATCGACCGGCAGCACCCGCACGATTTCTTCATGGAATTGTCGGCTTCCGCTTCGCAGAACATCGGCGCCAAAAGCAGCGCGTTCATTTATGCCGGCCTACCCGGTGAACCGGCCTTCGGGCCGCCGCCGTTCATGCATCGTGAATCGATCATGGATTCGCCCGAGGCGCCGATCACTCACCACTGGCTCGACTCGACGCATATCACGTTCGGGGTGGTCACGGCGGGGCTCGTCCTCAATCGGGTGAAGATCGAGGCGAGCCGCTTCAACGCTCGCGAGCCCGACCAGCATCGCTGGAATATCGAGACGGGGCCGCTCGATTCGACCGCGGTTCGCCTTTCGTGGAACCCGACCGACACGCTCGCGCTGCAGGGCAGCTGGGGTCATTTCAAGAGCCCGGAGCAGCTCGAACCAGGCGTGGACCAGAAAAGGTGGTCCGCGAGCGCGCTCTATG
This sequence comes from Sphingomicrobium sp., assembly GCA_035701045.1. GTDB lineage: Bacteria > Pseudomonadota > Alphaproteobacteria > Sphingomonadales > Sphingomonadaceae > Sphingomicrobium. The sequence continues at coordinate 15,291 of DASSOB010000019.1, forward strand.
CACATGAGCTCGCTCCCGGCTGGAAGTTCGCGGGAACCCTCGCCTGGGGCCGCAAGTCCGTCGACCACCATGGCGAGAGCTTCAACGACGATGCGGTGGCCGCCGAAGCGTCGGTGAAGCACGCGGGCTGGACCGTGTTCGGCCGCGGCGAATGGACCCAGAATCGCGAGCTGGTCGAAGCGGTGGGCGGCCATGGCCCCGCCTATCGGGTGGGCAAGCTGTCGCTCGGAACCGTCCGCGACTTCAAGATTGCCGATCATGTCTCGCTCGGCGTTGGCGGGCTGTTCTCCGTCAACTTCATCCCCGGCGACCTCAGGAAGGAATATGGCGGAAGCCACCCGACAGGCGCGATGGGGTTCGTCAGATTGAAATTGGACTGACCGCCAGTTTGAACTCGGCACCGGCTCGGCTAGTCAGCGATCGTGCACGGCCACTCCCACGCCCCTCAGGACTTCAGCCGCGCCTTTGCGATCGGCATCGCGCTCAATCTCGGCTTCGTGGTCATTGAGGCGATTTTCGGTTTCGCCGCCAACTCGATGGCGCTGCTGTCGGACGCGGGGCACAATCTTTCGGACGTGCTCGGGCTGGTCGTCGCCTGGGCGGGCGGCGCGCTGGCGCTGCGCGGTTCGTCGCCGCGCTTCACTTACGGGCTCAAGAAAGCGTCGATCCTCGCGGCGCTCGCCAATGCCTTGTTCCTGATGGTCGCCGTGGGCGCGATCGGTACCGAGGCCATACGGCGCCTCTATCATCCGGCGCCGACCGAGGGCGGCATCGTCATGATCGTCGCCGCCGCCGGAGTCGTCATCAATGGCGCCACCGCCTGGCTGTTTTCGCGCGGGCACCACGACATCAACATCCGCGGCGCCTTCCTGCACATGGCTGCCGACGCAGCGGTCTCGGTCGCCGTCGTCTTTTCCGGCTTGCTCATCCTGTTGACCGGCCAGCTGTGGGTGGACCCGGTGATGAGCCTCGCGGTCGCGGTCGTCATCCTCTGGGGCAGCATCGGGCTCCTCAAGGAATCCGTCTGGATGTCGCTAGCCGGCGTCCCTTCGGGAATCGACGTCGACCAGGTCGAGGCCGCGCTCGGCGAGCTGGACGGCGTCGACGCGATCCACGACCTCCACGTCTGGCCGCTGAGCACGACCGAGACGGCGCTGACCGCGCACATCGTCACCGCCGGCGCCGACTATCCCGATGCTTTGCTTGAGCGCGCCCGGATCATGCTCCACGAGCGGTTCCGCATCGACCATTGCACCATCCAGGCCGAGCGCCACCATAACGCACACCACAGGGACTGTTGAACATATGAACGTCACGCATCTGGAATGCTCGCTGACCGGCGAGCGCTACGAAGCCGGCCAGGTCCACAATCTCAGCAGCGCGGGCAAGCCGCTCCTCGTCCGTTACGATACCGAGGCGGCGCAGCGGACGATGAGCCGCGAAAGCCTCGCAGGCCGCGAACCCGGCATGTGGAAATGGGCCGAGCTCTTGCCGAACACGGGCGAGCCGGTCAGCCTCGGCGAGCCCGAGACTCCGATCGTCCCGCTGTCGCGGACGGCCGCGCGGGCGGGCGCATCGAACCTGATGGTAAAGGACGAGGGCCGGCTTCCGACCGGCTCGTTCAAGGCGCGCGGGCTGGCGATGGCGGTGACGATGGCGCACGAATTCGGGATCGAGCGAATGGCGATGCCGACCAACGGCAATGCCGGTGCGGCGCTCGCCGCCTACGGCGCGCGGGCGGGGATCGAGACGATCATCGTCTGCCCCGCCGAGACTCCGGAAATCAACGTTACCGAGACGGCCGCTTACGGCGCTCGGGTCTATGTCGCCGACGGGCAGATCGACGAATGCGGCGCGCTGGTGGGGAAAGGCGCGGCCGAGGGGTTGTGGTTCGACTGCTCGACCCTGAAGGAGCCTTATCGCCTCGAAGGCAAGAAAGTGATGGGTTTCGAGCTCACCGAGCAGCTCGGCTGGAAGGTTCCCGACGCGATCTTCTATCCGACCGGCGGCGGAACCGGCCTCATCGGCATGTGGAAGGCGTTCGCCGAGCTGGAAGCGGCCGGGCTGATCGGCCCCGAGCGGCCGCGGATGTACGCCGTCCAGGCGGCGGGCTGCGCGCCGATGGTCCGCGCGTTCGAAAAAGGCGAGGAGTTCGCGGAGCGCTGGGAGAATGCGGCGACGGTCGCGACCGGCATCCGCGTGCCCAAGGCGGTCGGCGATTTCCTGATCCTGCGCGCGGTGCGCGAAAGCGGCGGGGCGGCGATCGCGGTGCCCGAGGAGGCGATTCTGCAAGCGGTCGAGGATGCCGCACGCGACGACGGTTTCCTACTCTGCCCGGAAGGCGGCGCGGTGCTCGGCGCCTGGCGCCAGGCGCTCGACCGCGGCCTGGTCGGCAAGGACGAGCGCGTGTTGCTGTTCAACTGCGCCAACGGCAACAAATACCCGCTGCCGGACCGGTCGAAGCGGTTGGAGCTGGCGAAGGCGAGGGCGGAAGACCTCTAAATCCTCCCCGGAACGGGGAGGGGAACCGCGACGCGAAGCGGCGTGGTGGAGGGGGCCGACGGCCGAGCTGCTCCAACGCCGGGCCCCCTCCACCATCCTTCGCCTTCGGCTCTGGATGGTCCCCCTCCCCGTTCCGGGGAGGAATGAGAGCCCCATAAACGAGTAAACCCCGGCAACCGAAGCTGCCGGGGTTCCATGCTTCGCTTGTCTTTCGACTCCCGAAGCACGGATTGACCATAGCAGCGCGACGGGGTCCGTCCAGCGGATTCGTGTCGGCCAAACCACAAATCTGTGGGCGAATCGGTGCACGACTCGGTGCACAACTTCGCGACTCGGCTGCTACCCGTTCGGGTTGAGCAGCAGCGCCAGGGGTGGGCCGTCGCTTGGGGTAACGAAGGCGACCGGACAGACTTCATTGTTCGCCTGGATGGTGGAGCTGCCGTCGAATCGGCCGCTCGAGCCCAGAGCGATTCTTAGCCTGTTCGTGTCGGGCTCGAGCTGCCAGCACGGGCGCGCCATCTCCGCGCGGTACCAGTTTCCGCGCGTCTGCAGATAGAGCGTGTCGGTTCGGCCGACGAACTGCTGGACAGGACCGAGCGGCACGGAGACCGCCGGCAGCGATGCCGTGGCGGGGACGGCGATCAGTGCCGCCAGCGCGGCCACGGGGAAGATCCGTTTCATAAGCTTGCTCCTTTCCGGAATATGGCGAGCGGACATGCGCTAGGGGTTTGATCCGGAAACGGCGGACGGGATGCGGCCGTTGCGTGAAAGCGCGGTTAAACTTCTGTCATGCGGGGGGACCCGGGCATGGCTCCAGGCGCGCCACTCGCTCCGCTCGTGAGGGCCATGCTCGCTTGTCCCCCGGACAAGCTGCGCGTCGAGTCTCGTGCTCGACCATCCACCGGATGGTCTGCGCGCGAGACTGGTGCCGGATGCAGGATTCGAACCCGCGACCTTCGGTTTACAAAACCGCTGCTCTACCAACTGAGCTAATCCGGCCCGGCCGCCGCCTTTGGGTTATAGCACGCCGAAGGTCCAGCCTTCACGCCGCGCCTCACAGCGTCCGCAATCGCGGCTCGGCCGGCGCCCTCAGCACCAGCTCGGTCATCGCCCAGACCATCGCGTCCGCGCGGTCGGGCGATCGCCCCAAATGCCCCTCGGCGGTCATCGCCGAAAGCTCGTCCTCCAGTTCCGGGAAGCAGCCGGCGAACAGGCAGCGCCGCGCCTCGAACAAAGCCGCGACCGGCTCGGCCCGCGCGCCCTTGCCGCGCACCGCGTGGACGAGGCGGATGGGAAGACCCGGATCGACGGTCCGAAGCACCGCCTCGACCATGTCGCCGCCGTTGTTAGCCTCGGCGATAACCCGGTCGGCGGCCCAGGCCTCCGCGGCGGCGGCAACCCGACGGGCCCAGCCGCGCGGCCTCAGCCCGCCCGAACTCAAGTCCGCGAGCACCGCCGCGCGCCCATCGCCGAGCCGCCCGCAGACGACGATCCCACAGGCGTCGCCCGACGCGCTCGCCGGCGGATCGACCGCGACGATCACTCGGGTCAATTCGTCCCGATCCGGCATCGGGCAGCGGCATTGTTCGATCATGTCGCGGGTCCAGAGCGCGCCCTGAGCTTCCCCGAGCAGCAGCCCGTCGAGCTCCTGCCGGCCGAGCCTCGTCCCGCCGTAGGCCGCCTTCATCGCCTTGAGGAACGCGGCCGGGAGATGGGGATTGTCGAACGTCCGCCCGCCGCTCGCCGCGGTCGTCGGGTCGGCGATCAGGCGCCTCAGCAGCGGCACCGGCGCGGGCGTCGTCGTGACCACCGACCGCGCCCGGTCCCCGATCCTCAGTCCCAGCTGAAGATTGTCCCAGCTTTCCTCGGCGCGCGCCCATTTGGCGATCTCGTCGGCCCAGGCAAAATGATGTTGCGGTCCCCGCAATCGGCCGGGATTGGCCCCCGAATAGGCGATCGCCAGCCCGTCCCCGGGCAGATTGAGCTTGCCTGTGCTCGGCCGCCACACCAGCCGTTCCTGCAGGCGCGCCGAGGCGAGGATTCCGCTCTCGCCCTCGACCATCACCTTGGCGACCTCGTCGATGCTTCCGCCGACCAGCGCGATTCGCGCGTTCGGCTGCACCCGCGCTTGTGCCAGCACCCATTCCGCACCGGTCCGGGTCTTGCCGAATCCGCGCCCCGCCATCAGCAGCCATGTGCGCCAGTCGCCCGCCGGCTCCGCCTGGCCGCCATGCGCCTGCGACGGCCAGTTCTCGGCTAGCGCCCGGCGGTCGGTTTCGCTGAGGCTGTCGACGATTTTGGCTTGTTCGGCCGCCGTGCAGCGCGCGAGCCGTCTGATCAGCGCGCCGAGCGCCTCATCTTCGGTCATTCGCGCGTGGAGTCCCGGACGACCCTGTCGCCCGGCGGATCATCGTCGAGCAGCCCGAGCAGCTGCATCTTGGTTTCGAGCCGCCGCCGCACCGCCGCGACGTCATAGGGGTGCGGCCACACCGTCCCGAGGTCTCGCCCCTGGCTTCGGCGATAGGCTTCGAGCACCTTGAGCGCGGTTTCGGCGCTCATCGTCCCGACCCGCACCACCGCATCCTTGCATGGCCGCACGGTCAGCGTCTTGCGCGCCTCCAAAACCAGCTCCGCCTCCAGCCGCGCGTAACCGAGCTGGAGCGCCTCCTTCCACGCTGCGTTGAATTGCGGATTCTTCCTGCGCCAGGCGTCGACGCAGCTCTCGGAAATGCCGACCGCCCGGGCCGCGGCCCGGACGTTGCAGCTCGCCGCGAAATGACTGAGGAACCGTTTTCGCCGGGCCTCCGTGAACGCCCGCCTTTTGGGCTTCGCCTGCAGCCAGCCGCGAGGCGCCCGCTTCTGGATGCGCCGCCCGCGCGCGCCACCGATGTCCGAATCGCCCATCCCCAGCGTGAACCAAATAGGTTCCTATTTGTCAAGCATTGCAACGCATGCTCAGATAGTCTCGAAACGCGTTGCCTAGAGCACGCCGAAGGTCCAGCCTTCGGTTGAGGCGACATCCTCAAGACCAGCAGGATGCCAAAGCTCGGATCGATGCGCATTGTCTCGCAGCCAGGCTGCCGTGAGAATCGCATCGGTGGCGTGGTCAGTATATTGCGGTAACGGAGCGTGATCATCGACTCCTAGCTTCCGGAGTGCGGCGTCCAGGGCGGGGCCATCCATCATCTTACTGCGCCCCGGCGGAATCCCTGCCGCGCGGGCCGCGAGGCTCGTGTAAATTTCGACAATGACCGAGCCGTGTTCGGGCAATGCGTCGAAAGGCCAAACCGGCAATATTCCCTCAAGCCGATTCAAGACCCGCATGCCAGTGAGGCTGGATTTCCCAACTTGAGCAGCGCCGACGAGGTTGAAGCAACTCGATGGCGACAGTTTGTGGTCGCGCTGACGTTCCTCGGTGACACGCATCCGTCCCGCACCGCCCGGGAAGAGATCGCCACAGTCATCTTTTCCGTGTCTGAAATGCCGACGCGCCTCGGGATGTTTCACGAAACTGCTGACGCCTAGGTGAGGATCGTCGTTCGAGACCTCATCGATCAGCCGCCAGAGATGGCGCGCATTCTGCGGCGAGCGATCCCAGCCCGGAAAATATCCGTCGACCGCATCGAACGGCAGTCCCGGTGAAAGGTCGAGCCCGACGAGCGACTCATCGGGTAAATCCTGCTTGATCCAATCGAGCACGTCCTGGCGCGACCACCGGTGTCCGGGTCTTACGAGTTCCGGCGCTTTGTTGCCGGCAACGCAGGCCGCAACCGCGATGCCTTTTTGGCGCGCGCCCTTCGCGCCCGACCAGTCGATCGCGACGTACGAATGGAAGCGTTCGGTCATCAACGGCCACATTGGACTAAAGCGGGCCCCAGTAAAGAAAATGGTTTCACGCAAAGGCGCAAAGGCGCGAAGGATTTTTCACTCACAGACGGAGTGGTGAGAAACTGAGAGACACAGAGACGCCGGAGAAGCGTTGTTGGCAGTATCCATCCGATTGGCACGAGGAAGCTTCTGCTCCCGAGATTGAAGGCTGCCGCTCCCCCCGAGACGGGACTTCTCCGCGTCTCTGCGTGAACCATCCCCCTTTTCTTCGCGCCTTCGCGCCTTCGCGCCTTCGCGTGAAATATCCCTCCTACCCCCGGGAGCTGGGCCTGGGCCGCTTTCGCGCCCGCGCCTTCGGCTTGGCCGCGACGAAATCCCGCGAACGCGCGATCATCTCGCGCACCCGGTCCTCGTCCTTGCTGTCGTAGCGGATCAGTACGCCTTCCCAGCCGATGTAGTGCGGCGTCTGCCAGAAGGTTGCGGGGTCGGTCTCTTTCAGGATCTCGATCGTGTCGAGATCGATCGCGACGCCGAAGCTCGTGTCCGGCTCATGGCTCGGGAACAGGAACGCGCGGCCGTTCGACGCGACCTTCACCGCCGGCTTGCCGTAGCTCTTGCCCAGGGCCGTGTCGGGCAGGCCAAGCGCGAAGGCGACGGCTTCGTCGAAGGTCATACGAGCCGGTCGTCGTCGGGCTGGCCGCCGCCGCGCAGGCGCCTCGGCTGCGGGGGCCGGGCGGGCGGACCGGCTTCGTCGGCCCAGCGCTCGAGGATGCGTGCCGCGGCATCGCGCCCGCCGAGGCCGAAGGCTAGCGCGGTCGCGATCGCCGCCGAGCCGAGGATCAGCCCGAACGCCAGCATCACGATCTGGTCGGCCAGCCCCATGAAGGTGAGGCCGATGGCGGTGAACAAGGCGATGATCGCATAGCGCACGAGCGTCTGGGCGTAGCCGCCTTCGCCCGTACCGCTTCCGACGAGCTTGGCGATGATCCGCGCGAGGAAAATCCCGACGACGATAATCAAGGTGCCGAAAATCACCTTGCCGCCGAGCTCGGTCACCTGGGCGAGGAAGATGGCGATCGTCCCGCCGCCCAATTGCTTGGCGGCCTCGATCGAGGCGGCAAGGATCACCGCGATCATTGCGATGTTGGCGACGATCCGCGACGGGAAGGCGCTCGCCGGGATAACGCCGGTGGACTGGATCGCATCGTCGAATCCGGTCGACGGCAGGATCGCCTCGATGATCGTCTTCAAGAAGCGTCCGGCGATGAACGCGATGCCGATCCACAGCGCCGCCGCGAGCACGCGCGGAATCGCCGCGAGAATATCGTTCAGCATGGCCGTGGCGGGCCCGGAGATTGCGTCGATCTCGAGCACCTGCAGCGCGGCGATCGCGACCGGGATGATGATCAGCGCATAGACCAGCACGCCGGCGGCCCTGGCGAGGCTGGCGCGGGTCGCGCCGGGCGCGGTTCCAGGGGGCACCGCGTCGGGCGAGGCGCGCACCGTTCCTTGCGTCGACCCGATCCCGATCCGCGCCATCAAGGCGTCGATGTTGGCGGCAATCAGCACGGTTTCGACCAGCCGCTTGACGATCCGGGCGACGATCAGGCCGACGAAGAAGATGAGGCCCGCCCCGATCAGCTTGGGCAGGAAGGCGAAGATCTGAACGACCAGGTCGTTGATCGGGGACAGGATCTGCCCGACGCCGAGGAACCTGAGAGCGGCCATGATGCCGACGAGCCAGATGATCAGCTTGGCGATGACGCCGAGTTGGTGGCCGACCGTTTCCTCGGGCGTTCCGGTGACGTGCTTGTTGAGCGCGGGGCTGCGGTCGATCGCTTTCTGGAGCACCCATTTGACCGCGCGGGCGACGATCCACGTCGCGACCAGAATGAGGATCGCGATCACGACCCTCGGTCCCCAGTTCATCAGCTGCGCCTGCCAGTACGCCCCGGAATCGACCTGATACATGCTGCCCTTGCTCCCTTGTTCGGCGGACGGACTCTAGCCCTGATCGGCGTCGCCTTTAACCTGTTGCAGTTCCTTGCGCCGCTTTTCCCAATAGTCGAGGCGTTCCTTGACCCGCGCTTCGAAGCCTCGGTCGGTGGGCTCGTAGAAGGTCTGCGGCGTCATCTCCTCGGGCCAATAATTCTGGCCGGAGAAGGCTTCGTCGGCGCTGTGGTCGTAGGCATAGCCTTTGCCGTAGCCGACGTTCTTCATGAGTTTCGTCGGCGCATTGAGAATATGCATCGGCGGCATCAGCGAGCCGGTCTCCTTCGCCGAGCCCCAGGCCTTTTTCTGCGCGCTGTAGGCCGCGTTCGATTTGGGCGCGGTGGCTAGGTAGAGGCACGCCTGCACGATCCCGATCTCGCCTTCGGGAGACCCAAGGAAATCGTACATCTCCTTCGCCGCGAGGCATTGAGTCAGCGCGTTCGGGTCGGCGAGGCCGATGTCTTCGACCGCCGCGCGGGTCAGGCGGCGGAGCAGATAGAGCGGCTCCTCGCCGGCGACGAGCATCCGCGCCAGATAATAAAGCGCCGCCTGCGGGGCCGATCCGCGGATGCTCTTATGGAGCGCGCTGATCAAATTATAATGCCCTTCGCGATCCTTGTCGTACACCGGCACCCTGCGGTGCAGCAGTTCGGACAATGCGGCGGGATCGAGCGGCTGCGCGAGCTCGACCGAGAAGAGGGTTTCGGCCTGGTTGAGCAGGAAGCGGCCGTCGCCGTCGGCGCTGGCGATCAGCGCCTCGCGCGCTTCCGGGGTGACGGGGAGCGAGCGGCCCTCCAGGTCCTCCGCGCGGCGGACCAGCTCCTCCAGCGCGTCATGGTCGAGGCGGCGCAGGATCAGCACCTGGCAGCGCGAGAGGAGGGCGGCGTTGATCTCGAAGCTGGGGTTCTCGGTCGTCGCCCCGACGAGCGTCACGGTGCCGTCCTCGACATAAGGCAAGAACCCGTCCTGTTGCGCGCGGTTGAAGCGGTGGATTTCATCCACGAACAACAAGGTGCGCTGCCCCGCGCGCGCGGCGGTCCGCGCCTCGGCGAAAATTTTCTTGAGATCGGCAACGCCGGAAAAGACGGCGGAAACCGCCACGAAGCGCAGGCCCACTGCATCGGCCAGCAGCCGCGCGATGCTCGTCTTGCCGGTGCCGGGCGGCCCCCACAGGATCATCGAGGCGAGCCGGCCCGCCGCGACCATCCGACCGATCGCGCCGTCGGGGCCGGTCAGATGCTCCTGCCCGACGACCTCGGTGAGCGAGCGCGGCCGGAGCCGGTCCGCAAGGGGCGCATTTTCCTGAGGCGCGTCGGGTGCGCGAGTCGGGACTTCCTGGTCGGCAAACAGGTCAGCCATCTGGGGGCGCAGGATAGAGTCGGCCGGGGAAAATGCACCTGTCTCTTGCATAAGATGCAGCTAAGATATATCTGCGACGCATCTAAAAGGAGAATAACGATGGGACACAGGCATGGTTGCGGACCGCGCGGACGTTTCGAAATCAACCTGCCCGAAGGGCTGATGGCCATGCGCGGTGGCCGCGGATGGCAGGGCAATTGGGGGCCGTTCAGCTTCGACTTCGGCGACGAAGGATGGGGCGGTGGTGGACGGCGTGGCCGCAGGGCGAAAAGGATGTTCGAGTCGGGCGAACTGAGGCTCGTGCTGTTGAAGTTGATCGCAGACGAGCCGCGGCACGGCTACGACCTCATCCGCGCGATCGAGGAACTGACCGGCGGCGAATATGCGCCGAGCCCTGGCGTGGTCTATCCGACGCTGACGCTGCTTCAGGACATGAACCTGATCGAGGAAGCCCCGGTCGAGGGCGCGCGCAAGCCCTTCCAGGCGACCGACGAGGGCTGCGCGCATCTCGAAGAGCGGAGCGAGGAAGTCGAGGGCCTGTTCGAGCGGCTCCGCGACCTCGCCCCGCGCGGCGAGAACATGGCGGGCCCGGCGATCGGCCGCGCGGTGAGGAACCTGATGACGGCGCTCGGCCACCGGCTGAAAGCCGAAGGCTTCGACGAGGAACTGTTTCTCGAAGTCGCGGCGATCCTCGACGATGCCGCGCAGAAGATCGAGCGGGTGAGGAAGTAGGACATTCCTCCCCGCGAGCTGTACTCGCAGGAAGGAATGAGTAATCACCGCCTCGTTATCCTCGTCAAACGCTCGCGCTTCTGGATCGCGTGCATGTACGCGCGGATCACGGCGGCGTTGATCGTGTCCCAGTCCATCGTCCGGGCGACCGCCAGCCCGGCTTCGCCGTGGCGACGCCTCAAGCCCGGGTCGCGGGCATAGGCTTCCAGCGCCTGGGCGAATTCGCCGACGTCGCTCGGGTCGCACAGCGTGCCCGTCACTCCGTCGCGCACCAGGTTGGTCGTCCCGCTCGATTCGGCCGCGACGACCGGGAGCGCGCAGGCCATCGCCTCCAGGGTCACATTGCCGAACGCTTCGGTGATCGACGGGTTGAACAGGACATCGGCGCTGGCGAGCGCGCGGGCGAGATCGTTTCCGGTGACCTGGCCAAGGAAGATCGCCCGCGGCAATTGCTGTTCGAACCATGGACGCGCCGGCCCTTCGCCGATGACCAGCACACGGTGCTTGAGACCAGACTCGGCAAAGGCGTGGACCGCGTCGGCGAAGACATCGAGCCCCTTTTCCATGACGATCCGGCCGAGGAAGGCGACGACCATTTCGTCGTCGCCGATGCCTTGCGCGCGGCGCCAGTCCATGTCGCGCCGTCCGGGATTGAACTGTTCGCGGTCGATTCCGCGCGACCAGATCGCGATGTCGCGGTTCATGCGCTGCGCGCGGAGGATGGCGGCGGTCGATTCGGCCGGGGCCATGACCACTTCGCAGCGGCGATACAGCCGGCGCATGATGGCGCGCGCGACGGGCTCCAGAAACTGGATGCCGTAATAAGCGCAATAAGTGTCGAAGCGGGTGTGGACGGAGGCGACCGCCGCGATCCGGTTGCGGCGGGCCCAGGTGACGGCGCGGTGCCCAACGATATCGGGACTGGCGATGTGGACGACATTGGGCGCGAACTCGGCGAGATCGCGGCGGACCCGCGCGGGAAGCGCGAGCGGAAAACGATATTCGGAGCGCCCCGGGATCGGAACGGCGGGAATGCTGACCAGGTCGCCCGTCGCCGGAAAGGCGGGTTTCTCCACCGTCGGCGCATAGACACGCACCTGCACACCCTGGCTCAGCAGATAGCCGACCAGCCGGTTCAGCGCCTGATTGGCGCCGTCGCGGACGTAATTGTAATTGCCCGAAAAGAGGGCGATGCGAAGATCGCGAGGGTCCACGCGCGCGCTGTAGGAGTTTCCGGTTGAGCGTCAAAGCCGGTTTGCCGCCGATCGCGACGGCGGATACGCGGTTGTTCGTGCTCGGTAGCCTGCCGGGCGACGCCTCGCTGGCGGCGGGGCGTTATTATGCGCATCCGACCAATCAATTCTGGCGTCTGCTGGGCCGCGCCATCGGCGAGGAGCTTCAGTCGCTGGCCTATGACGATCGGCTGGAGCGGCTGGCGGCGCGTGGCATCGGCCTGTGGGACGTCATTGCCTCGGCGACGCGCAGCGGCAGCCTCGACCAGGCGATCCGCGAGGCCGAGCACAACCGGATCGCGCATCTGCTGCACGATTTCCCCAACCTCGCCGCAATCGCGTTCAACGGCTCGACCGCGTCCGCGATCGGGCGCCGGCTCGTCGGAGTGCCCCCTGAATCGCTGACGCTTATCGATCTTCCGTCATCGAGCGCCGCAAACACCCGGTCGTTAGCGGAGAAAGCGAAATCCTGGTCGAGGCTTGCCCAATTCTCCGCACCCGCACAAATTAAGGGACGATGATTCCCGCGGACGAGCAGGACGGAGAGGCCGACTCCGACAAGAGGCTTTCGATGGTCGACGAGGCGCTGGTTGCTGGGACGATCGCCAACACCAACGGGCTACTCGTCATTCTCGCCAAGCTGGTGTCCAAGGGTGTGTTCGACCGGTCGGACCTGCAGGCCTTTTCCGACAGCTATTCCAAGCCGCTCGACCATGTCGGGATGCGCGAGAACGAGCTGGTCAGCCAGATGCAGGACCAGATGGAATCGACCCTGGCCGAGTTGATGCGTTTTTTGAGCGAGCGCGAAAACGACGACTGAGCACCGGCTGATTGACTAGCCAGTCATCAGTCCACATATGGCGCGCTCTTCGCGAATGCGGGGCCCCTTCGTCTAGCGGTCCAGGACGTCGCCCTCTCACGGCGAAAACACGGGTTCGAGTCCCGTAGGGGTCACCAACGATTTCATATACTTAGCAATCCAAGCTGGCGGGATCGTCGAATATCAGTCGAATAAGCCTCGGCGGACACCTGCGGATAATTTCCAGGGCGTCCAGGACGTCGGCGACGCGTCGCCTTCGACTCAGGTGAAGCGCCCGAAGGGCCTTTCGCCCCTCATTGTTTCAGTTCCGTTCGTGCCTCTGATCGCCATTGAGTCTCGCAGCCGTGCCGACTACCCATTCCTGATGGGCGGGGGTCCAGCCGTGAAGTCCGGAAAGGTCAGATGCGGCAGCTTCCGCCCCTTGCGCAATACCTTCCGTGAGTTGGCCAGAGTAGATCCGCATGAATGCCGTCGAGATCGAGGAAGCTGTTTCGGAACTAGCTTCGATCCCGTTCGATCCGGGTGAGTTCCCCTATGCCTTCCTCCAAGCGTTCGGAAACAAGGAGACGACCCTCAAAAAGCTCCGCAGTGGCGCGTCAAACAAGTCCGATCTCGGTGGAGTTCTCCAGCACGCCAACATCCATATTCTCGTCACCAAGCGTGGTGAGGTTGGGAGTGGCCTGAATGCACTTCGCGCCAGCTCCGCCACTAGCAAGGCTAGGGCGAAGTTCGCCCTCGCAACGGACGGCGAGGATTTCGAGGCTGAAGACCTAGAGACGGGCGAGACCGTTGCCTGCGGTTATCAGGAGTTTCCCGACCACTTCGGGTTTTTCCTGCCGCTCGCGGGCATCACGACCATCAAGCAGGTCCGGGAAAGTTCGTTCGATATCCGCGCGACGAGCCGCCTCAATCGTCTCTACGTGCAGCTATTGAAGGATAACCCGGAGTGGGGAACGAGCGAACGTCGCCCCGACATGAATCATTTCATGGCGCGGCTGATTTTCTGCTTCTTCGCCGAGGATACGGACATCTTCCCGCGCAATCACCGCTTCAGCGAGACGATCGAGCGGATGAGCGAGCGTGATTCGTCAAACACGCACGAGATTATCCGCGAACTGTTCCGAACGATGAACACCAAGCGCGCCGATCGAGCGGTAGCGGGTATTGCGCGCTGGGCTGATCCATTCCCCTATGTGAACGGTGAACTGTTCTCCGGTAGTACCGAGGTGCCACGCTTCAGCCGGATCGGCCGATCATATCTCCTCCACATTGGCAGTCTCGACTGGACTAAGATCAATCCGGACATCTTTGGTTCAATGATCCAAGCCGTTGCCGATGATGAGGAGCGGGGTGCGCTGGGGCTGCACTACACCAGCGTCCCGAACATCCTGAAGGTGCTGAATCCGCTCTTTCTCGATGAGCTTCGACAGCAGTTGGAAGAGGCGGGCGATAATGTTCGCAAGCTGCTCAATCTTCGCAATCGGATGTCGAGAATCCGGGTCTTCGACCCTGCGTGCGGGAGCGGGAATTTCCTCGTGATCGCTTACAAAGAAATGCGCGCGATCGAGGCAGAGATTAATCGGCGCCGCGGTGAAGGCGAACGCGCGTCCGACATTCCGCTCACGAACTTCCGAGGGATCGAGTTACGCGACTTCCCAGCCGAGGTGGCCCGGTTGGCGCTCATTATCGCCGAATTTCAGTGCGACGTCCTCTATCGTGGGCAAAAGCTGGCGCTTGCTGAGTTCCTGCCGCTCAACAGCGAGAACTGGATCACATGCGGCAACGCCCTTCGACTGGACTGGCTGGGCATATGTCCCCCTACCGGGACGGGCGTGAAGCACATCGCTGATGACCTGTTCAACTCTCCGCTCGACCAAGCGCAGATCGATTTCGAGAACGTGGGAGGGGAAACCTTTATCTGCGGCAATCCGCCTTATCTGGGAACCAGAGCGCAGACGCAGGATCAAAAGGACGATCTTGCCGCCGTGCTTTCAAGGCATTCGGACAGCTTCGCGCTGCTAGATTATGTCAGCGGCTGGTTTGTGAAGGCCGCCGAGTTTGGCGTCGTGACCAAGTCCAAGGCGGCGTTCGTTGCAACAAACTCTATCTGTCAGGGGCAGCAAGTCGCTGTTCTGTGGCCCATAATTTTCAACACGGGCCGTGAGATCGCGTTCGCGTATACAAGCTTCAGGTGGGCAAACCTTGCGAGCTACAACGCAGCCGTTACCGTAGTGATCGTCGGGATCGGGCCGACAACTACCCAGAATAAAATGATCTTCGTCGAGACTGTGGCCGGCGAGGCCCTTGCCAACGAGGTATCCAATATAAATCCATACCTCGTTCCGTCGAAGAACGTTTTCGTTACTGCGCATAGCAAGCACATTTCAGGACTATTGAGTCTTGATAGAGGCAGCGCCCCCACTGACGATGGGGCATTTTTCCTTGACCAGGCGGGCTACGATTTAGCGATCGAAAGATGTCCTCAGCTAAGGCGCGTGTTTCATCAGGCCGTCGGTGGTGCAGATTTCATACGCGGAAACACTCGATGGGTCCTGAAGCTAACAAGAGACGATTTGCGCGACGATGCCATCGCGGAGTTTGCGGCACCGCTGCTCGATCAAGTGGCTAAGTTCAGAGCCGAGAGCAAGAAGGGCGCGACCAGACAGTTCGCCGACCGGCCTTTCATGTTCCCCGAGGATCGACATTTTTTGGGGAAGAAGGTCTTTGTGCCTCAAATTATGTCTGAGGGCCGAGACTTCATCACATGTGGTCTTTTGGACGAGGGCAGTCTCGTGTTGGCCCCCCATTTTCAAGCGCCAGCGGACGACATGTCGATCGTTGCGCTCATCTCCTCTCGGATGCATGCAGTCTGGGTTTCGACGGTCTGCGGCAAGCTCAAGACTGACATCCGCTACTCAAACACTCTTGGCTGGAACACCTTTCCAGTCCCCACTCTCACGGACAAGAACAAGGCTGATCTAATCCGCTGCGCACAGGATATTCTGCTGGCGCGGGAGGCTCATTTCCCGGCCACTATCGCTGATCTCTATGACCCCGAGAAAATGCCGGACGATCTACGACAGGCGCATGAAAACAACGATGAGGTCGTAGAGCGTATCTACATCGGCCGTCGCTTCCGTAACGACACTGAGCGCCTCGAAAGGCTCTTCGATCTCTATACGAAACTGACCTCGGGGGTCGGTGCCAAGGAGCGCCTAGCAAGGGTAAGCGCGTGACCAGCGACAAGATCACAGTTCCGTCCGTATCAGTCTCTTACGCTCAAACGGGCAACTCGACGAAGGCAAATGCCCTCGGCATGCGCCCGATGCAGGAGCGCGCCTACGAGAGGCGAGGCGAGCAATACCTGTTGATCAAGGCACCTCCCGCCTCCGGCAAGAGCCGTGCACTGATGTTCGTCGCGCTCGACAAGCTGGCCAACCAAGGCGTGAAGCAGGCGATCATCGTCGTGCCGGAAAAGACGATCGGTGCGAGCTTCCACGACGAGCCGCTGAGCCAGTTCGGATTCTGGGCTGACTGGCACGTCCAGCCGAAGTGGAACCTGTGCGATGCCCCCGGTTCGGACAACGGCGGAAAGGTCAACTCAGTCGCGGCGTTCCTCGAAAGTGGCGACAACGTTCTGATCTGCACCCACGCCACATTCCGCTTCGCGGTAGACAAATTCGGCGTCGAGGCGTTCGATGATCGCCTGATTGCGGTGGACGAATTTCATCACGTCTCCATCGATCCGAGCAACAAGCTCGGAGCGCAGCTTGGCCAGTTCATTGCACGAGATCGCGCACACATCGTGGCGATGACTGGCTCTTACTTCCGTGGAGACGCTGACGCCGTTCTGGCGCCTCAGGATGAGGCGAAGTTCGATACGGTTACCTACACGTACTATGAGCAGCTGAACGGCTACACGTATCTGAAGGAGCTGGATATTGGCTACTTCTTCTACTCTGGCCCTTACGTGGACGATATTTTGAAGGTTCTCGATGCGGCCGAGAAAACGATCGTCCACATTCCCAGCGTCAATTCGCGGGAAAGCACGAAGGACAAAATCAAGGAGGTCGAACACATCCTCGAAGAGCTGGGTGAGTGGGAAGGGACGGACCCAGCCACCGGATTCCAGCTCGTCAAAACACCTGAGGGACGAATCCTCCGCATCGCTGATCTGGTCGATGACGATCCTTCGAAGCGGGACCGCGTTGCAGCATCCCTGAAAGATCCGGCGCAGAAGAACAATCGTGACCATGTGGACATCATCATCGCCCTTGGCATGGCCAAAGAGGGCTTCGACTGGGTGTGGTGCGAACATGCGCTGACAGTCGGTTATCGGGCGAGCCTCACGGAAATTGTGCAGATCATCGGCCGGGCGACACGCGACGCGCCGGGCAAGGCCCGCGCACGCTTCACCAATCTCATTGCCGAGCCGGACGCGTCGGAATCAGCCGTCACTGAGGCCGTGAACGACACGCTGAAGGCAATCGCGGCCAGCCTTCTCATGGAGCAGGTGCTTGCACCGCGTTTCGAGTTCAAGCCGAAGACTCCAACCAGCGGCCCCACTGAGGGCTTCAACTACGGCGAGGACGGCTACGATCCGGAGAAGTGCAACGTCGGTTTCAACGAAGAGCGCGGCGTCTATCAGATCGAAATCAAAGGTCTGGTTGAGCCTAAGAGCGAGGAAGCGGCGCGGATATGCCGTGAGGACTTGAACGAAGTCATCGCCACCTTCGTCCAGGACAAGGTGGCGATAGAGCGCGGCTTGTTCGACGAAGATATGGTGCCTGAGGAACTGACGCAGGTGCGGCTCGGCAAGATCATCAAGGACAAGTACCCGGAACTCGACGAAGAGGATCACGAGGCGGTCCGACAACACGCTATCGCCGCGCTCACGCTGACGCAGCAAGGCAAGAAGGTCGCGATTGGCGACGGCGATGGGCAGCAGAGCGCCAACACTGCGCTGATTGACGGAGTTCGGCGCTTCGCAATGGATGTTCGCGAACTCGACATCGACCTGATCGATCGGATCAATCCGTTCGGAGAGGCTTACGCGATTCTGGCCAAAACGATGAGCGAGGAGAGTCTAAAGCAAGTCGCCGCGGCGATTGCGGCCAAGCGGACGAGTCTTACACCCGAGGAGGCGAAGGAACTCGCTGTTCGCGCCTTCAGGTTCAAGAAGGAGCGGGGGCGCCTACCCTCGATTAGCTCAACGGATGCCTGGGAGAAGCGCATGGCAGAAGGCGCTGCTGCGTTCGTCCGCTACAAGGACGAAGGTCGCTATGAGTGATCTCGACCTTGATGAACTCCGGTCTGAGCTGGACGAGTTCGCGCAGCCCAAGAAGAGCGATGGCCGCTCGCCCCGGGAGGAGCGGATCGTTGCCGGGTTCGAGGAGATTCAGCGCTTTGTTGATGAACATGGTCGCGCTCCCCAGCATGGGGAGGAGCGGGACATCTTCGAGCGGCTGTATGCGCTCCGGCTCGACCGACTGAGATCCCTGCAAGAATGCCGTTCGCTCCTCCAACCGCTCGATCGGCAAGGGCTGCTTGGCGAAGGGCCACCTACCTCCGAGGTCCCGGTCGAAGACATGGACGTGGACGAGCTGCTGGCGGAGCTAGAAGGCGCGGCCGGCGCGCGCGAAATCACTGAGCTCCGGCACGTTCGGTCGAGTGTCGAAAAGCGGGCGGCAGAGGAGATTGCTAACCGCGAGAGATGTGAAGACTTCGAAGGCTTCAAACCTCTTTTCGAGGAGATTCAGCACGACCTTGATGCCGGCGTTCGCCAAACCCGCGAGTTCGAGCTGAAGGCCGAGATCAAGCAAGGCAGCTGGTTTATCGTCGGAGGACAGAAAGCCTACGTGGCCGAAGTGGGCGAACTGTTCACGAATGCGCAGGGACGGACGGATGCGCGACTCCGAGTGATCTTCGACAACGGCACTCAGAGCAACATGCTAATGCGATCGCTCCAGCGAGCGCTTAACAAGGATGAAGCCGGGCGGCGGATCACTGAGCCCGTGGCCGGCCCACTGTTCTCCGGCGAGGAGGAGGAGGGAGACCAGGCTTCCGGCACGATCTACGTGTTGCGGAGCAAGTCGGACCATCCGCTGGTCGTCGAGAACCGTGATCTGGTTCACAAGATTGGCGTCACCAACCTTGATGTCGCTCAGCGGATCGCTGGCGCACGTCTCCAGCCGACCTTCCTCATGGCTGATGTCGAAATCGTCGCGACCTATGAGCTGTTCAACATCAACCGGAGCAGGCTCGAGCATTTGATCCATCGCGTATTTGAACCAGCCCGCCTCGACATCGAGGTACGCGACCGGTTCGATCGACCGATTCGTGCGCGCGAGTGGTTTCTCGTTCCGATCTTCGCGATCGATGAGGCGGTTGATCGGATCAAGGACGGGACGATAACGGACTACATCTACGACCCTCAGACGGCACGCTTGGTCGAACGTTAGGTTTTCCGCGCAGTGTCTGGCTGACTGGTCATCAGTTCGCGGACCTATAGGAACTTGAACCGGCCTTCGTGTGCTCGCTCTAATCGGAAGCCGAAAGCAATTGGGGGAGCCTTTGGACGTTTGGCCGGTCATTCCAGACGACGTCGTCGCATGGTTCCGAGGAGTCTTCGCCGAAGCGAACCGACGCGTTTGCGAGCGCCTCGCTAACCTTCCCAATATTCGTGAGACATCGCTCGATGACGGCCTGATCGAGGCGCTTATACCGGACAGCGCCCCGACCCTTCTTCCATCGGGCGCCATTGTACGGATGGATACGCATAACATTGGAGGCTTGCGCAGGTTGGGCAGCCCGCGGTGGGATTGGGATGTCTTCGAGCACCGCCGATGGGAAGCAGCCGATATTGCCATCCTGGTTTTTGTCTATCGGCGCGATCGCCTGATCGCGAAGAAAATCGGGCTCTTGCAGTCAAAGCGCCTCTACCCGCTCAACAACGATGTCGATGATGATGATGAGGTTGGCTTTCTCCACGGCATGAATGCGTTTCTCCGGAGAGAAGGCCAACAAGCAGCAGCCTCCCTTCATCGGGACTTCGAGTTCACCGAACACTCGATTTATGGCGCAGTTCACGCCGGCAGCAGGCAGCTTAAGCTGATTGAAGATCTGAATCGGGAGTTTGGGAAAGCCGTCTACTACCTTCTCTACAACCCCCACGAGGTGCCGTTTTCAGTGCATTATCCGCTCCAAAAGCGGATTCGGCCCAATGAGGTTTCGGTCGGGTGCCGAGTTATGGACTCGGACGAGGTTCACGACCTTCTGAGCCGACTTGCGGAGGGAGCATCTCCAACCTTCGACGCGCTCAAATGTGCAGGGGCTAATAGCAATTGGCCGTTGGAGGAATGGGCGGCCGACCTGCTCCTTACATGTCGGGTCGGTCAGCAATTCGACGACTCGCGGGACGACCGCGTTCGCTATTTTCTCGAACGCCGCTCAGGACCGATTGGCGCGGCACTGGCGGCCTCCATCACCCTTTCGGACGACGCGTAGATTTTGCTGTCTTCACCACAGCGGCTGAGCACGGCGCGGCATTTTCCAACTCTCGTCGCGCTCTGACGACTGCTATCGTGAGCTCATGAGAAGCGGCAACTTCCCCTTTAGATTTGATCTAACCACCTTGCTCGCACGAGCTCGGCGCCAGGTAAGCGGCCGCGTCGGGGATGTGACTCTCAATCTCCCCTTTGTGAGCATCGCCGTCAGCCCAAAGGACCGCGAGCGCAAAATCGCGCGCGAGGTCGTAATTCGTTTGCGGGATCGTCGTGTTTTATCGGCCGGGGAATGCTGCGATGGCTGTATCGACAATGCCCTGGCGTCACTTCGTGAAATTAGACAGATGATTGTTGACAAGCAGGTCGAGCTTTCCGACCTGCAAGACGGTCCCCTCTGCCTAATGCTGGACGCGATGGCCGCGGGCATTCGCCAGTTCATGACCTTCGAGGAGTTCCTTCGGCGAGATCCTGATTTGCCGTCCCATCCGCGCTTTGGTGATCTCCATCGTCCTCCAGATGTCCGGCAGGCATACTTCGACGCCCTGGAAATTTTGCGCGGACATCTGAGCCGTTGTCTCGGTCAAGTTGCAGCGATCGCCGGTATGCCCGCTCCGGCCGAGGGTTTGATCGCTCAGTACCAAGGACCTTGGCCGCTCGAGGTCTACAACGAGCCTCATGATTCCAATTGAGCGAATGAGCCGATTCCGGCCTGGCGGCGTGATGGGCGTCGCTCCCCTCTAGGCCCGCCTCGACGCGCCGCAACCTGAGCTGTCGCTCAGGTCCTCCACTTTGTTCCGGCCTGACGGTGCGGCCCGCCTTCACTGGCGGGCCTGCCGGTCCGCTCTTTGCCGCCCACCCCGCCTTCCGCGGCCGGTGCGGTGTCTGAAAGGAGAAAGGACCAATGGAACTCAAGCACATCGATATCGCTAACCTGACCGTCTCCGCCGCCAACATGCGCGGTAAGGCCAAGGTCGACATCGCCAACATCCTGCCGTCCGTCAGGGCCCGGGGAATCCTCGTCCCGTTGATGGTGCGGCCCAAACCCTGTCCTGAGCCTGTCGAAGGAGGTTCGCCCGACACGTTCGAGATCGTCGCCGGCAAAAGGCGATACCACGCGGCGCTTGCCGTCGCCGAGGAGAACGGCGGAGAGTGCGATCCGCTGCCCTGCGCGGTGCTTGACGATGCGGACGACGCAGCGGCGCTCGAAGCTTCGCTGATCGAGAATGTCGCGCGGCTCGACCCCGACGAGGTCACCCGTTGGGAGAGCTTCACCCACCTTATGAAGGAAGGCCGCTCTCCCGAAGATATCGCACTGACCTTCGGTCTCACCGAGCTTCAAGTGAAGCGGACTTTGGCACTGGGCAACCTGCTGCCGCGCATCCGGCATCTCTATCGCGACGAGAAGATCGACGCCGTGACAGTGAAGCACCTGACACTGGCGAGCAAAGCGCAGCAGAAGGAATGGCTGGCGCTGCTCGATGATCCGCAGGCGTGGGCACCGACCGGCTCGCAGCTCAAGGCATGGCTGTTCGGCGGTGCCTCCATCCCCACCAGCGCGGCGATGTTCGACCTATCGACGTATGAAGGCGAGCTGGTCACCGATCTGTTCGGCGAGGACAGCTATTTCGCGTCCGCCGAGGCTTTCTGGGCTGCACAGAACGCGGCCATCGAGGCGAAGGCCGCCAGCTATCGCGAGGCGGGCTGGAGCGAGGTGATCGTGCTCGAACCCGGTTCCTATTTCAACACGTGGGAGCATGAGCGCCGGTCCAAGAAGAACCGCGGCAAGGTGTTCATTGCCGTCAGCCATCGCGGCGACGTCACCATCCATGAGGGCTATGTCTCGCGCAGGGAGGCGCGGCGGCAGGAACAGGCCGAAGCTGGCGAGAAGCCGAAGCGTCCAGAAGTCACTGCCTCGATGCAGAACTATATCGATCTCCATCGCCATGCGGTTGTCCGTGCGAGGCTGGTATCCAAGCCGATGCTTGCCCTGCGCGTGCTGCTGGCGCACGCGATCGTCGGATCGAACCTTTTGAGCGTCCGCGTCGAGCCGCAGCGGGCGATGACCGATGCCATTGCCGAAAGCGTCGAGACGAATCCCTCCGAGGCGGTGTTCGATCTCTACCGCCGGGATATTCTCAACCGCCTCGGCTTCGATCCCGAAACCCCGACCGTCGTTCACGGCTATGACGGAGAAACCGGTGTGTCGGGACTGCTGGCACAGCTGCTTGGGTGTCCCGACGAGACGATCCTAGACGCGCTCGTGATCGTGATGGGCGAGGCGCTTGAAGCGGCTACGCCATTCATCGAGGTACTCGGACGGCAACTTGAGATCGACATGGCCGACAGCTTCGCCGTGGACGGAGCGCTGCTCGATCTAATTAAGGATCGCGAGGTTCTGGACGCCATGCTTGGCGAGGTGGGGGGGCAGCAAATTGCGGAAGCGAATGCGAACGCCACCGGCAAGGTGAAGCGGCAGATCATTGCCGATTGCCTGAACGGCACCAACGGACGCGCGAAGATCGAGCGGTTCGTCCCCCGCTGGATGATTTTCCCGCCGAGCGCCTACACGACGCGTGGCGGCGTCCAGACCGTCACCCGAGCGGCCGCGATCGAGTGCCTGTTCGCACCTGCAACGGACGCAGTCAGCCCACTCAATGGCACGGATGAGCCGACCGGAGCGAGCGAAGTCGCTGTCGAGCCTCAGCCGGTGGCGGAAGCCGCCTGACCTTCATGCGGGCGGCACTTCCCGCCGCCCGCTATCCTTCACGGAAGGACAGCAATCATGTCCGACAATGTCGATGCGGACCTGCTGCGCAGGCTCGAGGACGCCGTTGCCCACATGCCGCGTAAGCAGCGCGAAATCTTCCTCGCCCATCGGCTGGACGAGATGTCCTATGCCGAGATCGCCCGCCGCACAGGCCTCTCAATAAAACAGGTCGAGCGGCACATGGCGAGGGCCATCTACAAGCTCTGCAAGCAGATGGACGGCCATCCGCTCAGCTGGTGGGAGCGATGGTCCTGACGAAGATATTGGCGGCCGGAGGGCAGGCCCTCCGGCCGCTACTCGCCTTGCAGGAAGCATCCCAGGCCTTAGGATCAAACCCACATGCGCACCGACCTCGACCATCTGCCGGCAGCTAAGCAGCGCGAGCTGGAGCGCGTGGTGCAGATCCTCTTCGAGGAGTTCGACGAGGCTCGATCGCTCGCGACCCAGGACTGGAAGAAGAAGGGCCGCATCCTCAAGATCATCCTCTACGGATCATACGCACGTGGAGGTTGGGTGGATGAGCCGCATACCGCAAAGGGTTACCAATCCGACTTCGACCTGCTGATCATCGTCAACGACAAGCGTCTGACCGATCGCGTCGAATATTGGGTCAAGGCCGAGGAGCGGCTCAACCGCGAGCTTGCGATCACGAAAACGCTCAAGACGCCGGTCAACTTCATCGTGCACACGCTGCATGAGGTGAACGACGGCCTCGCGCATGGGCGGTTCTTCTTCATGGACGTCGCGCGCGACGGAATCGCGATCTACCAGAGTGACGACAGCGAACTCGCCGAGCCGAAGCCGAAGACGCCTGACCAGGCCCTCGCGATGGCGCGCGAGTACTTCGAGGAGTGGTTTCCGGCAGCTGCAGGTCGCGAAAAGCTCGCTAAGTACGCAGTCGGTGAAGGCCTACTGAAACATGCAGCCTTCGAGTTTCATCAGGCGACCGAGAACCTTTATCACTGCGTCCTACTCGTCTGCACCTTCTATACGCCGCACGTTCACAACCTAGGGTTCCTGCGCACTCAAGCCGAGCGTCTAGACCGTCGATTAGCGTACGTCTGGCCGATGGATACGCGCCGCGACCGCGCTATGTTCGAGAAACTGAAGGCCGCGTACGTGAAGGCGCGCTATTCCAAGCACTATCGCATTTCTGCTGAAGAGCTCGCCTGGCTGGCCGCTTGCATTGAGGAACTTGGGCGCGTGGTTCAGACGATCTGCATGGAGCGTATTCAGATGCTCGAGCGCAGCGCCGCGGCGTAGGGCCGAGCCGAGTTTCGGCACCTCTTTCTTGGTTTCTGTCGACAGGAATTCCGCCTCTCCAACACGCTGATCTATGGCCGGTCGGAGCGCCCGAAACCTTCGCTCACGCCCTAATTTCCCCGTCGCTGAACGCGGCTCCTCGCGGCCACTGCGCTCCAAATAAGCGCTCCGCTCCGGTCCTCCGCTGCGCTTCGGCCATCCGGTTCAGGCGCACCTTGTCTCCGTCCATTTCGCACGCGCGTGTCGCCGGAAAATCCCTTCGGGCGACGATACGAAGGAACGAAGAAATGCCTGCAATCGGAACCGTCACCAAGGCTCAGGACGGCAGCTTCAAGGGCCAGCTGAAAACGCTCAGCATCAAGGCCGATATCCTGATTCAGCCCAATGAGCGCAAGACCAGCGACGCTCAGCCTGACTATCGCGTCTTCTCCGGCGAGGTCGAGATCGGCGCCGGGTGGATGCGCCGTTCCGAGGCTTCAGGACGCGACTATGTGAGCCTCTCGCTCGCAGCTCCCGAGTTTGGCCCGCGCCGGCTCTATGCGAACCTCGGGCGCGCCTTGGGTGCTGAGGAGGACGCATTTGCTCTCATCTGGAACCCGGCCGACTGAGATCGCCCGTCGAAAAGGGACGGCGTTAAGCCGTCCCTTGTGGCGATCCGGCACGCTGGCGATGCCAAGCTACACGAGCCTCGTTCGCTTGCAAACGCGGACTAGCGCTCAGCAATTTCAGGGAAGCTGATTGTTCCAGCGAGCAGCGCGTGCGCCACGAGCTGCGACCTGCTCACCACATCGAACCTGGCGCGGGCGTGTTTCACATACTGTCGGACAGTCTCCACGCTGATCCCGAGAATTGAGCCGATCTCCCAGTCGGTCTTACCGCGCGCAATCCAAATAAGGCATTCGCGTTCACGATCGGAGATGTGGAGAGATGGGGCGGTGTTTGGGGTTATAGCTCTCAAGAATTGGCGAGCAGCTTGGAAGGCAAAGGCACCGACCAATTGGGCCATGGCGAGATTGTCGGCCCGCAAACGCACACCGCTTGCAGTCGCAAATGAGCAAGAACCGCTGAGTTCTCCCGGCACGTGCGCAGGTACAGTGAAGCCTTCGCCGATGCCTCGGCGAGCCGCGGCATCCAGAACGCGAAGGTCGCGCGGGGTGAGTTGGACCATGCGCGGAAGCTCAGACCAAGTGAATCCAATGGCGGTTCGCTGACACGCGCGATGCACCGGATCGCGCGATCCGAGCTGTTGATCATCGTGGTATTGCTCCAGTTCAGCGGGGTAATTGTGGATGCGGATCGCGGGCGTTGAGGCTCTTCGCAAATCGACGTGATGCGCCAAAGCGAAGTGCGAAAAGCCAAGCTCCCCGGAGATTTTCGCTAGAATTGATTGGAGTTCGGATACCGCCGCTGCCGCGCGAACATCATCGACGAATGCAGCAATTCTTTCGAATTCGACCCCCACAGCGTTCCGCACGTACACGTGGGACGTTCCAAGCTCGCCTCATCCACGCGTCGTCCTATGAGGTCACGCGATGGTTTCTCACGCCACCGCGTGTCCGCCGCCGAGCGTGTCTAGTATGATGAAAATTGCGGCTGTTGTGCAATTGCCCCCATTTGAGGGGATGGCTTCTCCGCTGTCTGTGTCCGTGGCTTTTGGGGCAATTGGATTGATCGGAGCCTCTCAACCGCGATCACAATATCGGTCCGATGCGAACCCAGCGGCCGTTCACCAGGCCGCTGACCTTGGCGAGAAACTCCGGAGTGGCGCCATCCCAGAAGTAGATGATGAAGCCCAGAATCGTGCCGTCACCGTCCCTTTGAGGAACGATGAGGTACTCAACCTGGTCTAGTTCGTCAGCGGAAACACCGAGGGCTCGCGCCAGATTCTCAGTGATTTCCTGGGCGCGTTTCTCCTGCAATTCTCGCCGCGCGCGCAGCTTTTGCAATTCCCGGTTGCCCAATCCCTTCTCCGTCGATCCAACCGAGCAGCGTGGAAAAACGTAAGCGAGTGCTCGCCGAAATCCAATCATCGCCAGTGAAGCTTGAGCCTCCAAATCGGCCTCTCAATCGACGATCAGCGCGTCACGACAGCTTCCTCTCGAAGCCTGTGTTCCCTGTTTGTTCACTATGCGTCGATTCGGGATGACTGACCTACGGCAGCGCGCCTTGGCCGCCGTGGACGAGGCGGCGGATCAATCGAGTCATGGGCCAGTTCGACGCACTTTAGCCCTTCGATTCACCCTCGCCTTCCTGGCTAATTTTGCCGGAGAAAGATGGCCTTTTGACAACTTCTGGCAGGCGATCGGGAGCCAAAATGAGCGGGCGAGGTGGCAGAATGCGAATGCCGCTAGGAACGCCATTCGCCGTGCCGTTGGCGTCGATCAGCGGGAGGGCGAGGGGGGCGGCGCATCGGGGAGAGAGTAATGCTGACGTAATACGGCCAAGCAAACTGGTCGATGACGCGGCCCTGGACGAGGCGTTGAAGCAGCTCTTCGATACGCCAATGGCTGTTCAGGAGGGGGTGGTTGTCCCCCATGATGGCGGTGCTGAAACGGAGTCGCAG
>DASSOB010000020.1:0-201734 GCA_035701045.1 Sphingomicrobium sp.
AATGACTGGGTTCCCGATACAAAGAGATAGTGCAGGCATTTCAGAACGACAATGTGCGATTGAAGATGTCGCCTCTGCACCTGGGCGAGTCGTTCGCAGCAAGCCTTTTTGTAGGCAATCGTCGGGTTGCACCCGGTCTCCGTGCGCTGTTAAACTTTGGCTGAAAGATGGTCACGACCTGGTGCCTGCGGGGGCGGGCGCGGAATGGATTCGAATGGCGGAAGAACTGCGATCACGTGCGGACGTGGGGGCGCGCGTTGGTCTGCTGGAGCCGGAGGCTGCAACCGGCCGCAGGCGTGTATCCGTCGTTCCTCCAGCCTATGCCGCCATCGATCTCGGCACCAACAATTGCCGCCTGCTGATTGCCCGGCCGACCGACGACGGGTTCACGGTCATCGACGCATTCTCGCGCATCGTCCGCCTGGGCGAGGGCCTCGCGCATACCGGTGCTTTGTCCGACGGCGCGATGGATCGCGCGGTTGGCGCTTTGTCCGTGTGCGCGGAGAAACTGAGGCGGCGCAACGTCTCGCTCTCGCGCTCCGTCGCCACCGAGGCTTGCCGCCGTGCAAGCAACGGCCACGAATTCGCGCGGCGGGTGCGGGACGAAACGGGGATCGTGCTCGACATTATCGAGCCGCAGGAGGAAGCGCGCCTCGCGGTACTCGGCTGCCACAAATTGCTCGAGCCTGGCGACGGGCCCGCGCTGATTTTCGACATCGGCGGTGGCTCGACCGAGCTGGTGCTGGTCGATCAGGAGCAGGGAAGCCCGCGCATCCGCGCCTGGTGGAGTGCACCATGGGGCGTCGTGTCGCTGACCGAGAGCGAGGGCGAGGAAGCGCCGGAACGCGACGATCGCATCGGCGCCTACAAGCGCATGCGCGAACGTGCGCGCCATGCATTCGCGCGCTTTGCGTCGATGCTACCCGAGAGCCGCGAAGGCATTCGCCTGCTTGGCACCAGCGGCACCGTGACCACGCTCGCGAGCGTCCATCTGGCCTTGCCCGCTTACGACCGGCGGGTGGTCGATGGAGTGCAGGTGCCAATCGAGGCGATGCAGAAGATCAGCTCCATGATCGCGGCCATGGACTTTACGGAGCGCTCCGCCTTGCCGTGCATCGGCGCGGACCGCGCCGACATGGTCGTCGCCGGCTGCGCGATCCTCGAAGCGATCATCGAAATCTGGCCCGCGAAGAACCTCGGAGTCGCTGACCGCGGCATCCGCGAGGGCATCCTGCGTTCGCTGATGGCGAGGGATGGATGGCAGCTTTGATCATCCTCCCCGGCATTTGCCGGGGAGGGGAACCAGCGAAGCTGGTGGAGGGGTCTCCTCGGGCGCAAAAAGACCCCTCCACTACACTTCGTGCGGTTTCACTCCCCACGAAATCGTGGGGAGGATGTGGTTGAAGCGCCTCCGCACCGCAAAGGGCCGCAAAGTCTCCTCGACGCGCTGGCTCGAGCGGCAGCTCAACGACCCTTATGTGAAGCGCGCGAAGGCAGAGAATTACCGCAGCCGCGCCGCGTACAAGCTGCTCGAGCTCGACGAGCGTTTCGGTCTCCTGAAAGGTGTCAAATCTGTGGTCGACCTCGGCATCGCGCCTGGTGGATGGAGCCAGGTCGTGCGGCGCAAATCGCCGCAAGCGGCGGTCGTCGGCATCGACCTTCTGCCGACCGACCCCATTGAAGGAGTCACGATCCTGCAGATGGACTTCATGGATGAGGCCGCACCGGAGCGCCTGAAGGCGGCGCTCGGCGACGAAGTCGACCTCGTGCTGTCGGACATGGCGGCGAACACCGTCGGGCATCAGCAAACCGATCATCTGCGCACCATGGCGCTGGTCGAAGCGGGCCTGGATTTCGCGAAGGAGGTACTTCGGCCGGGCGGCGCGTTCCTCGCCAAGGTGCTGGCGGGCGGCGCCGACAATCAGCTGGTGGCCGAGCTCAAGCGCAATTTCTCCACGGTGAAGCACGCCAAGCCGCCCGCGAGCCGCAAGGACTCGTCCGAATGGTATGTCGTGGCGCAAGGGTTCAAGGGCGCCGAAGCGCCCCCGAACGCCTGACCTACTTCGCGATCGTCGATCCGACCGCCGGCGCCGGCGGATCCTCCGGGTCCATCAGCCGGCGTGTCAGATAGATCATCTCCAGCGCGCTGGTGTGCGCCGCCTGCTTCAAATTCGCGCCCGCCGCGTGTCCACCCTCGGTGTTTTCATAGTAGAGGAAGGGGAGGCCATATTCTTCCATCCGCGCGGCGAATTTCCGCGCATGCTGCGGGCCGACGCGATCGTCCTTGGTCGTGGTGAAGATGAAGGGCACGGGATATTTCCCGTCGCGATCGAGGTTCTGGTAAGGCGACGTCTTCTCCCAGAACGCGCGGACCGCCGGATCGTCGATCTGGCCATACTCGCCCTGCCATGAGGCACCGGCCGCGATCTTGGACATGCGGATCATGTCGAGCAGCGGCACTTCGATGTCCACCGCGTTCCACAGCTCGGGGTGCTGGGTGAACTCGACGCCCATCAGCAGGCCGCCGTTGGATCCGCCGCGGATTCCGAGCCGCCGCGGACTCGTCACCTTGGTCGCGATGAGGTCCTTCGCGACCGCTGCGAAATCGTCGTAGATGATCTGCCGCTTGGTCCCGAGCCCCGCCTCGTGCCACGCCGGCCCGAACTCGCCGCCGCCGCGGATGTTCGCGAGCGCGTAAACCCCGCCCTTTTCGAGCCACAGCTTGCCGGTGGTCGCGGAATAGCTCGGGGTCATGCTGACCTCGAACCCGCCATAGGCATAGAGCAGGGTGGGGTTGGTGCCGTCGAGCTTCATGTCGCGGCGATGAACGAGGAAATAGGGAATCTTCGTCCCGTCGCTGGATACGGCCTCGCGCTGCTCGGCGACGAGGCCCGACGCGTCGAACTTCGCCGGCTGGCGCATGATTTCCTTCGCCGTGCCTTTGGCGGCATCCGCAATCCACAGGGATGGCGGCGTGAGGAAATTGGTGACGGTCAGCAGTGCCTGGTTATCCATGTGACTCGCGTCGGCGATGCCGATGCTGGAGTTTTCAGGCAGGTCCAGCTGGGACCGCGTCCAGGTGCCGTTCGGTCCCGGCGTGAACAGCAGGGTTCGTCCGCGGACATTGTCGAGGATCGAGACCAGCAGCACGCCCTTGGCCGCCGTCGCGCCCTGCAGCGCCTCGCGCGGCCCCGGCGCATAGATGAGGGTGGGCTTCAGATGCGCGGGGTCGGCGCGAAGCTGCGCCAGATCGACCGACAGGAGCGTGCCCGCCGGATAATTCTTGCCGGTCCCGGCTGGCGACCACGCCTCTTGCGACTGAATGATCGCGCGACCGTCGATGAGATCTACGAAGCTTGCCTTCGCGGGCATCGCGATCGGCCGAACGCCCTTGGCGCCAATCAGGAAGGTCTTGGAATGGAAGAAGTCGGTGCCTTCGACGATGATCGGCAGCGTTCGATTCTTGGCATCGCGAAGCACACCGGCACCGGCGGAAACATCTTTCTTCGTGCCGCGGAACAGTTCGGTGGCGGCGGACAGCGGCTGGCCGCGCTTCAGCCGCTTGACCACATAGGGATAGCCGGATTCGGTTAGCTCGCCCGGCTCCCACTCCCGGCCGACGAGCAGCGTGTTCTCGTCCTGCCACGATACGTCCTGCTTGCCCTTGGGAAGCTCGAATCCGTCCTTGACGAACGCTTTGTCCTGCAGGTCGAATTCACGGACGGTGACCGCGTCCTCGCCACCGTCGGACAGGTTGATGAGGCAGCGCCGCTCGGCCGGGCGGGCGCATTGCGCACCCTTCCACACCCAATTGGCTTTCTCCGCCGCCGCGACCGCATCGAGGTCGAGCACCGTCTCCCATTCGGGACTACCGCTTTCGTAGCTTTCGAGGCTGGTGCGCCGCCAGATGCCGCGCACATGGTCCGCATCCTGCCAGAAATTATAGACCTTGCCGCCGATGAAGTTGCCGACCGGAATCCGATCCTTGGCCTGGGCGATGGCGAGCGCCTCGTCATAGTAAGTTTGATATCGCGGGTCGGCCTGGAGAATCGCCGTCGAGCGGGCATTATGCTGTTCGACCCAGGACATCGCCTTGGGCGAGGACACTTGTTCCAGCCAGATATAAGGATCGTCGCTCGCGGTCTGCGCGCTCGCCGTCCCGACTCCGAACGCCGCAGCCGCCATCACCGTACCCACCAGCCATTTGTGCATGAAAGGCCTCCCCTCGAAGCGCCAGACTGGGCGGGGGAAGCAGCGAGAGTCAACGAAGAGATCGACAGGCGTCGGTCTACCGAATGACGAACGGCGGATTGGCCCATTTGCGGGAGGCTCTGCGCTCAGGCCTTCACGCGCGCTTCGTCGATCGCCTTCTTCAGCGTCTCATAGCCGACGGCGCCGTTCATCACTTTGTCGCCGACCACGAACAAGGGAGTCCCGGTCGCGCCGAGATTGCCGGCGAGCTTGAAATTGCGCTTGAGCTCGGCCTCGATGTCGGGGTCGTTCGGCGGCGTCGTCGCGATGCCGGCAGCCTCCGCGGCCGTCGAGATCGTGTCCGCCGACGGGCGCCCCGCCGCCCACAAGGTGTCGTGGAACCGGGCGAATCGACCGAGCTTCGATGCTTCGAGCGAGAGCCTCGCGGCCTTCACGCTGTCATCGCCGAGGATCGGAAGCTCGCGATAGACGACCCTCAGTCCCTTGTCCTCCTGAAGGAGCCGGTCGACGGTCGGGTTGCTCGCTTTGCAATAGGGGCAGGCGTAATCGAAGAATTCGACGAGCGTGACCTCGGGCTTCGCCGCGCCTCTCCAGGAGCTTCCGAACGGCGTTTCCAGCGCCGCGCGATTGGCCGCGAGAATCGGCGCATATTGAGCCGCGCGAAGGGCGTCCTCGGCATCGAAGAGGACGTTCGGATCGGCAATCAGGCCCTGTCGCACGATCCGGCTGCTGAGCACGTCCGGAAGCGCGAAGACGAGGACTGCCGCGGTCAGCAGCGAGCCGATGACTCCGCCGAGGATTGCCGCGCCGAATATGCCGGATTTGCGGGACGACGAATTGGTGTCGGTCACAGCTAATTCTTGTCCCGGTATCTTTTGTCTTTCTTGGCCAGCTCGGCCCTCGAGACCATGGCGATGTCCTGCGCGCGGAGATAGTCGGGGCTGCCAGGTGGGATTCCGCGCATCGCCAGCTGCGCGCTCGCGAGCGCCATCTTGGGATTGCTCTCGAGATTGCTGCGCTCGGCCGTCGCCAGCGCGGCGCGCGACTGATCGCCTTCCGCGTCGTAGATGATTCCTAGCTGGTACCAAGCGAACGGATTCTGGTTGTCGCGGTTCACCGCCACCATCAGGATCTGCTTGGCTTCGGGATAGTTTTTCGGGTCCTCGGTGGCGACGAGCGCGTGGCCGAGCATGGCCGCTATCAGCGGCATGTCGCCCGACCTCTTCACCGCCTCGCGGAGGACCGGCACGGCGTCCTTCGGCTTTCCGCCCTCGAGCAGGATCTGACCCTTCAGCTCGAGGAAAAAGGGATCTTCCGGATCGGCGGCAAGGAGCGCGTCAGATTCCGCAATCGCCTTCTGCGGATAGCCGCCAAGATGGTAGGCATAAGCGCGCGCATAATGAGCGGGAATGCTCTGGTCGCTCTCGGGATATTTGATCACCGCCTGCTTGGGATCGATGAACCCCCACAGCTTCGCTTTCACCCGCTCGAATCGCGCTTCCAGCTTGGGGTCGACCGGCGTGTTCCAGGCGGGGTCGGCCTTGAAGCTGTGCTCCAGCGCCTGGATACGCTCGGAATTCAACGGGTGGGTGCGGTCGTAACTGTCCTTCGAATAGATGGCGAGGCGATATTCCTGGTTCTGCAGCTTTGCGAAGAATTCGAGCATGCCCTTGCCGCTGATTCCCGCCGTGTGGAGATATTTGACCGCGGAAGCATCCGCCGTCGCTTCCTGCGCGCGCGTGAAGGCCATGAACTGGCCCATCGCCGCCTGCTGGCCCGCCGCCATGATTCCCATGGCCGCTTCGCCCGCGCCGGCGGCGATGGCGAGAGCGCCGAGCACCATGGTCGCGAGCGAGATGCCGGTTGCCTCCTTGGCGCCGCTCTGCAGGCGGATCGAGTGGCCTCCGGCGACATGGCCGAGCTCGTGCGCGATCACGCCCTGCAGCTCGTTCACATTGTCGGTCGCCTGGATGAGTCCCGACTGAATGTAGACCGTCTGACCGGTCGCGACGAAAGCGTTGATCTCCGGATCGTTAAGCAGGACCACCTGGACGCTGTTCGGATCGAGCCCCGCGGCCTTGATGAGCGGGCGCGAAATGTCCTTGAACAGCAGCTCCGTCTCGCTGTCGCGCAGAATCGACGGCCCGCTGTCATCCTGCGCGGCGGCGGGCTGCCAGCTTGCCATCGCCAGCAGTAGTGCGAGCATCAACAGCCGCGCGAAGCGGGACATCGGCGAATTCATCGTCCGCCGCTTACCATCTTCGGCGCTGAACGCCCGATGAAAACGCCCGGGCTTCCATGCCGGGCATGGGGCACCGGGCGCTCATTCGCTCTATCCGAACGTCCGCTGCCACCAGCCGCGGCGCGGCTCGCCGGACGAATCGTCCGCAATATCGTTGTTCGCCGCCGGAATCGGCGCGGGGCCGGACGCCGACTCGGCAAGCGCCGGCTCCGCGCTCGGCTTTGCCTTTGTGCGCCGCCTCCGGGGTGCAGACTTGGCCCCTGCCGGCACCTCATCGGCGGTTTCCGCCGGGGGGGAGTCGGCGGGTGCAGGTTCGGGAACCGTCGGTTCGGCTTCGGCCGCGGCCTTTTTGGAGCGGCGGCGTTTGGTCGGCTTTGGTTCCTCCGCGGCCTCGGTTTCGGCGATCGGCGACACCTCGTCGACCGGCCGCTCGACCATAAGAGAACTGTCCGGCGCTGCAGTCTCAGCGGCCTGTGCGCCGCCTCCCTTGCGGCCACGGCGACGCCGGCGTTTCGCCGGTGCGGCCGCAGCTTCTTCTTCTCCAACAGGCTCTCCAAGCTCTTCGGTCTCAGGCTGCTCGGCTGCCGCCGTGCTTTCTTCGCCCGTCGCAGGAGCTTCCTCCTCGCGGTGACCGCGACCGCGTCCGCCACGGCGACGTCTGCGACGGCGGCGACCATGGCGCTCGCCTTCCGGCTGAGCCTGCCGGGCCTCAGCTTCACCTTCAGCTTCTTCCTCTTCGTCCTCCTCGAACTCGGCTTCGGCCGCGTCGTCCTCTTCGTCGATCGGCGGAGCCTCGACCCGAGGTGCCGCGGTCGGCCGTGGTCCAGAGCTTTCGACGCTCATCCGCGCGCCCTCGAAGCTCTCGTCGATGACGATCTCGATGCTGACGCCATAGCGATGTTCGATGTCCGCCAGCTCGCCGCGCTTCTTGTTGAGGACATAGACGGCCGCTTCCCGGCCGGCCCGCAGCAGAATGCGTTCGCCTCGGCCTCGCGTCGCTTCGTCTTCGATGATCCTGAGCGCCGACAGGCCGGCCGAAGCGGCCGTGCGCATCAGGCCGGTACCCTCGCAATGCGGGCAGGGTTTCGTCGAGGCCTCCAGCACGCCGGTACGCAGCCGCTGCCGGCTCATCTCCATCAGGCCGAAGCTCGAGATGCGCCCGACCTGGATTCGCGCCCGGTCGTTCTTCAGCGCCTCTTTCATCGCTTTCTCGACCTTACGGATGTGGCCCGATTGCTCCATGTCGATGAAGTCGATGACGATCAGACCAGCCATATCGCGAAGCCTGAGCTGGCGCGCGATCTCGGCGGCTGCCTCGATGTTCGTGCTGTAGGCCGTCTGCTCGATATTGTGCTCGCGTGTCGACCGCCCCGAGTTGATGTCGATCGAGACGAGGGCCTCGGTCGGATTGATGACCAGATAGCCGCCCGACTTCAGCTGAACGATCGGCTGGTACATCGCCGAGAGCTGGTCCTCGACTCCGTGACGCTGGAACAGCGGCGTCGTTTCAGTGTGGAGCTTCACCCGGCGGACATGGCTCGGCATCAAAAGCTTCATGAACCCGCGCGCCGCCTTGTAGCCCTCGTCGCCCTCGACGATCACTTCCTCGATGTCGCGGTTGTAGAGGTCGCGGATCGCGCGCTTGATGAGGTCGCTGTCGCGGTAGATCAAAGCCGGCGCCGTGCTCCCCAGCGTCAGCTCGCGGATTTCGTCCCACAGCCGGGCGAGATAGTCGAAGTCGCGCTTGATCTCCGTCTTGGTGCGCGACAGGCCCGCGGTCCGTACGATCAGTCCCATGGTCGAGGGAAGCTTCAGGTCCGTCATGATCGACTTCAGGCGCTTGCGGTCCGCGCCGTTGGAGATTTTCCGTGAAATGCCGCCGCCGTGGCTGGTGTTCGGCATCAGCACGCAATAGCGGCCCGCGAGACTCAGATAGGTGGTCAGCGCCGCGCCCTTGTTGCCGCGCTCTTCCTTCACGACCTGGACCAGCAGCACCTGGCGGCGCTGGATCACGTCCTGAATCTTGTAGCGGCGGCGGAGGTTCTGGCGCTTCTTGCGAAGCTCATCGGCCGCGCTTTCGTCGACCGGCGAACGGTCCGACCCGATGCCCGCCTCGTCCGGCGCCTCGATCGGCTCGCCATTGCCGTTCTCGGCCGAATCCGGAGCGTCTTCGACGGAATTGTCGTCACCTTCGTCGGCGTCGAACTCGGCGGAGCGCAGCCGCTCTTCCTCGGCCGCGTGCTCGGCTTCCTCGCGGATCAGGGCGTCCCGATCGGCCTTGGGGATCTGATAATAATCGGGGTGGATTTCGCTGAAGGCCAGGAAGCCGTGGCGATTTCCGCCATAATCGACGAACGCCGCCTGGAGCGACGGTTCTACCCTGGTGACCTTGGCGAGATAGATATTCCCTTTGAGCTGTTTGTGCTCGGCGGATTCGAAATCAAATGCTTCGATCCGGTTCCCTTTGACGACCGCGACCCGGGTCTCTTCCGGGTGGCGCGCATCGATCAGCATGCGCATGGACATTGAAATTTCTCCGGGCGCGCCGGTTCAGCGTGAGAAAGCTTCGGCGCGCGATGATTAGGGCCTCGCCTGTGGCGACGGCGGGATTCAGGAAAAGCGCTTCTGCTCGACGGCCCATTTCGCGATTCGGCGCGAGGAACGCATCGGCCGCTTCATCGAAGAGCGGGCGAAGAACGTCCTGTGGCATCATTCGAGCTTCAACCTCGTGGAGCCGCGGTCGATCGCACTGGCCGCGGCGCAAATTCCCCGGCGGGTCGCCGGAGATCGGGAAAGCGGTTAGCATCGCGCCTTCACCGCCGCAACACTGCACCTGCCCGAATCCGCCCATTAGCCGCGAAAAATTGAGATTTTCCCGCATTTGCCTGAACGCGTCTCAGCCTATAGCTGGGCGATGACCGAAAAGGTGTCCACTCTGCTGATGTTCGGCGCAACCGGCGATCTTGCGCGCCGGATGCTGCTGCCCTCGCTCTATGGCCTCGATTCCGACGGTCTGCTGCCGCCCGGGCTTCGGATTATCGGGACGGCTCGAAGCGAACTCGACGATATGAGCTTCCGCCAGCGCGCCGACGCCGCGCTGAAGGAGCATCTGCCGGAAGGCTTCTACCAGCAGGGCATCGCCGAGCGTTTCCTTGCCCGGCTTCGCTACGTGACCCTCGACATCACCGAACCGGGGGGTTTCGGGCGGCTGGCGGAACGGATCGGCGACCCGTGCCACGGCCTCGCGATCTTCCTTTCGACAGCGCCGTCCTTGTTCAAGCCGGTGATCGACGGCCTGCAGGCTGCGGGCCTTGCCTGCCCGACCGCCCGGATGGCACTCGAAAAGCCGCTCGGCAGCGACCTCGAATCGAGCCGCGAGATCAACGATGCCGTTGCTGCGGCCTTTCCGGAGGACCGGACCTTCCGGATCGACCATTATCTCGGCAAGGAGACCGTCCAGAACCTCCTCGCGTTGCGGTTCGCCAATTCGCTTTTCGAGCCGCTGTGGAACAGCACCCACATCGACCATATCCAGATCACCGTGGCCGAAACGATCGGCGTCGAGGGGCGGGGCGATTATTACGACGCGGCGGGCGCGCTTCGCGACATGGTTCAGAACCATATGCTCCAGTTGCTCGCGCTGGTGGCGATGGAACCGCCGACGGATTTCAACGCGACGGCGGTTCGCGACGAGAAGGTGAAAGCGCTTCGCTCGCTTCGCCCGATCGGGCCCGCGGAGGTGGAGGCCGATACGGTCATCGGACAATATATGCGCGGCGCGATCGACGGTGAGCCGGTGCCCGGCTATGCCGAGGAAATCGGTCGCGAGGGCGGCACGGAGACCTTCGTCGCACTCAAGGCGAATGTCGACAATTGGCGATGGAAGGGCGTCCCCTTCTATCTTCGCACGGGCAAGCGCATGCCCGAGCGCGACAGCGAAATCTTCATCCAGTTCAAGGACGTGCCTTATTCGATCTTCGCCTCGCGCGGCGCGACGACTAAGCCGAACAAGCTCATCATCGGCCTTCAGCCGGAAGAATCGATCGAGCTGAGGATGATGGCGAAAACTCCCGGTCTCGACCGGCAGGGCGTGCGTCTCCGCGAAATCCCGCTCGACATTGGCCTCGCCAATGCGTTCAGCGAATATCGGCGGCGGATCGCCTACGAGCGGCTGCTGCTCGACCTTATCGAAGGCGACCCGACGCTGTTCGTCCGGCGCGACGAGGTCGAGGCGCAATGGACATGGATCGACGGCATTCGCGCTGCCTGGGCGGAGAAGGGCATGACTCCGAAGCCCTATGCCGCGGGCACCTGGGGTCCGACCGCGGCGATCGCGCTGACCGAGCGCGACGGAGTCAGCTGGCACGAGTAAGCCAAGCATGGCGACAGCGCCGCGCTTCTCAATTTCCCATTAACCCTGTTCGCGTGATACATAGCACTTGCGGTTCAACAACTTGGCGGGCCAGGGGTGAGGGCGAAGCTCGGTAAAGGCGTCATCGGCGGGGCGTGCATTTCCGTGCTCGTCGTCGCGCTCGCGCTCGGTTTCACGCCGCGGCCGGGCGCCGCTCGGGCGAGCCTCACGGTCAATCTGCCGCCGCCAGTCAACGATCGCATTTACGGTGCACCGGACGCACGTGGACGCCCCATCGTCGTTATCGATCCCGGACATGGCGGACGCGATCCGGGCGCAACCGGCATTTCCGGCGAGGTCAGCGAGAAGGAGTTGACGCTGGCCCTGGCGCGCGAGCTGCGCGACGTGCTCGTCAAGCGCGGTCGCGTGCGCGTGGCGATGACCCGCGACGACGATCGCTACCTGACGCTCGATCAACGCGACGCCGTCGCCCGCCGGCTGAACGCCGCCTTGTTCGTTTCCCTGCACATGGACAGCGCGCCCAATCCGCTCGCCCGCGGCGCCACGGTCTATTCGCTCTCCGACGTCGCGTCGGATGCCGAGGCGGCGCGCCTCGCCGCCGCGCAAAACGACGCCGGCGAGACGGGCCAGGACGACGGCTCGGTTTCCGCAATTCTCTCCGATCTCGCGATGCGCGGGCAGATGAGCGCATCCGCCGATTTCGCCGAACGGCTGGTGAATAAATCGGCAGGCCGGTTCGAGCTCCGGCCCAATCCGCATCGCTTCGCTGCCTTCCATGTGCTTCGCCGGGCAGAGGCGCCGGCCGTGCTGTTCGAGTCCGGCTATCTCAGCAACGTCGACGACGAGGCGCTCCTTCGCTCTCCCAAACAGCGGGCGAAGATCGCGCTCGCCCTTGCGCAGGCGATCGAAGCCGACGTCGCGTCGCACGCGCGCAGCTAAGCGCACTTCGCAACTTCCCGCATCCGATCGAACAGGCTAGACCCGCCTCCGAATGAAGTTCGAAGCTCTGACCGTTCCCAATTTGCCGCTTCCGGATCTCGTGGCCTTCAACGACAGGGTTCATGAGTGGATCGACCCTTGGTGGCAGCGTAAATGGGTTCGCCTCGTCGCCTGGGCCGGCGCGGCGCTGTTCGTGCTGTGCGCCGGGGTATGGATTTACTTCGCGAGCGGGCTGCCGTCGTCCCAGACTTTGCTCGCCTATCAGCCGCCGCTGCCGAGCAACGTGCGCGGTTATGACGGCGATCCCATCCAGACTTTCGCCCGGGAACGGCGGGTCGAGCTATCCTACGACGAATATCCTCCGGTGATCGTTCACGCGTTCATTTCGGCGGAGGACAAGGATTTCTTTCACCATCACGGAATCGACTTCACCGGCCTTGCCGGCGCTGTGGTCGACTACACGGCCAAGAGCATTACCGGCGGCGGGCGGGCCAAGGGCGGCTCCACGATCACCCAGCAGGTGGCCAAATATCTGCTCAAGGATTCGAGCTACAATGTCGGGCGCAAGATCCGCGAAGCGATTCTCGCACTCAGGCTCGAGGACACGCTGACGAAGGAGCAGATCCTCGAGCTTTACCTCAATTCGATTTTCCTTGGCCGCAATTCCTATGGCGTCCAGGCGGCGTCGCGCGCTTATTTCGACAAGGACGTCAATGAACTGAGCTTGCCCGAAGCGGCATATCTCGCCGTTCTGCCGAAGGCGCCGTCGAACTACGACCCGGTTCGGGCGACCCAGAGGGCGCTGGACCGGCGCAATTATGTGCTTCGTGAGATGTACCGCAACGGCTACATCAAGGAATCCGACTGGAAGGCGGCGGCCGCGACTTCGCTCGGCACGATCCGCTACGGGAGCAACGAGAAATTCCGCCAGCAGGGCGGCTATTTCATGGAAGACGTCCGCCGCGAGCTGATCAGGCGGTTCGGGGACAATGCCAAGGACGGGCCGAACAGCGTTTACGCCGGCGGTCTCTGGGTCCGGACGTCGATGAATCCCAAATATCAGGACGCGGCGGCCGAGGCGCTCCGCGACGGACTCGTCAAGTTCGATTCGGGCCGCGGCTGGTCCGACCTCGGGAAGACCATCGACCTCGACGATGACTGGGCAGGCAGGCTCGACCGGACGCCGATCGGGAACGGCTATGCCGACTGGCGAAAAGCGGTGGTTCTGTCGAAGAGCGACGGCGCGGCCACCATCGGATTCGACAATGGCAAGACGGCGAGCTTGCCGGCGTCCGCGGCTTCGATGCCGAAGCGCGGCGTTGGCGGGCACGCGTTCGATTTCCTGAAGCCGGGGATGGTCATCCTGGTCAAGGAAACCAGTCCCGGCGAATATGGACTGCGTTCGGTACCGCAGGTCTCGGGCGGGATGCTCGTCGAGGAAGTCCACACCGGCCGCGTCCTCGCCATGCAGGGCGGATTCGACGTGGTGGGCTCAAGCTACAACCGGGCGACCCAGGCGATGCGACAGCCGGGATCGGCGTTCAAGCCGATCGTCTATGTGACGGCGCTCCAGAACGGCTACACGCCCGCGACCATCGAGCTGGATGCGCCTTATTGCGTTTGGCAGGGCGCCGGGCTCGGGCAGAAATGCTTCGTCAACTTCGATCGGCGGTCGGCCGGACCGCACACCTTGCGCTGGGGTCTCGAACAGTCGCGAAACCTGATGACGGTACGCGCGGCGGCGGACATCGGCATGCCCAAGATTACCGACACGGCACGCAAGCTCGGCGTCGGCGATTATCAAAATTACCTTTCGATCGCGCTCGGCGCCGGCGACACGACCGTGTCGCGGCTGGTCAACGCTTATGCGATCCTCGCCAATCAGGGGCGATCGGTTACGCCGACGACGATCGATTATGTCGAGGACCGCGACGGAAAGGTCATTTTCCGTACGGACAGCCGCTGCCAGATCATGGGCAATTGCAACGCGCCCGACTGGAACGGCGGGCCGATGCCGAGACCGCCGGCGCGATCGAAGCAGCTGGTCGACGCCATGGCCGCCTTCCAGATGGTCCACGTGATGGAGGGCGTGATCATCCGCGGCACGGCGACCGTGCTTCGCGATCTCGACCGGCCGTTGTTCGGCAAGACCGGCACGACCAATGGACCGACCAACGTCTGGTTCGTCGGGGGCACTCCGGACATCGTCGCGGGCGTCTATCTCGGCTACGACCAGCCGCGGGCGATGGGTCATGCGGCGCAGGGCGGGCGCATCTCGGCCCCGATCTGGAAGCAATGGGCGCTGACCGCGCTCAGGGATCAGCCGAAGACGCCGTTCGTCGCGCCGCCGGGCATCCGTTGGGTGCGGATCGACCGCGCGAGCGGCAAGAAGGTGTTCGGCCAGTTCCCGACGTCGGTCGATCCCAAGTCGCCAGTCATCTGGGAAGCATTCCAGCCGCAGACCGAGCCCCGGCGGAGCCTTCGCGGCTCGATGGGCGATCCGTATCAGCCGCACGCCCAGCCGCAGGCCGCGCAGCCACAGGCGGAGGAGCCTCGGTCGCCGCAAGCCACACAACCGCAGCCGACGCAGCAGGCTCCTCGCGCCGCCCTGGTATCGCCGCCGCCGTCTCAACCGACGCCGAAGCCCGCGCCCTCCAACTTGCCAACGCGGAACAGCATCTAATAGGGCCGAAAGGCACCCATTCACGAAGGTTTGAACATGCGCGCCGAAGCGCAGGCCCATATCGACCAGATCAACGCCGCGACGGCGCTTCTTCGCCGGTTTCTCGACTGGGACCGGGCGATCAAGCGGTTGCAGGAACTCGACGCCAGGGTCGAGGACCCGACTTTGTGGGACGATCCCAAAGCGGCGCAGGAGCTGATGCGCGAGCGGCGACGGCTCGACGAAGCCATCGGCGCGACGCGCACGATCGAGCGCGAGCTCGCCGACACTGCGGAGTTGATGGAACTGGCCGAGAGCGAGGGCGACACCGATCTGGTCGACGACGGAATCCGCAGCCTCGCCGAGCTCGCCGAGCGCGCGGAACGGGACAAGGTCGCCGCGCTGCTCGCCGGAGAGGCGGACGCCAACAACGCCTATGTCGAGGTAAACGCCGGCGCCGGCGGCACCGAAAGCCAGGATTGGGCGGAAATGCTGCTCCGCATGTACACGCGATGGGGCGAACGGCGGGGATTCAAGGTCGAGATGATCGATCATCATTCCGGCGAACAGGCCGGAATCAAATCGGCGACGATCCTTGTCAAAGGCGAGAATGCCTATGGCAATCTCAAGACCGAAAGCGGAGTCCACCGACTGGTCCGGATCAGCCCGTACGATTCCAACGCTCGGCGGCACACGAGCTTTTCGAGCGTCTGGGTCTATCCCGAAGTCGACGAGGACATCGACATCCAGGTCGAGGAAAAGGACCTTCGGATCGACACCTATCGTGCGTCCGGAGCGGGCGGGCAGCACGTCAACACGACCGATAGCGCGGTC
Organism: Sphingomicrobium sp.; assembly: GCA_035701045.1. Taxonomy (GTDB): domain Bacteria; phylum Pseudomonadota; class Alphaproteobacteria; order Sphingomonadales; family Sphingomonadaceae; genus Sphingomicrobium. Next base: position 15,262 of record DASSOB010000020.1, read on the forward strand.
CGGATCACGCACATTCCAACGGGGATCGTCGTCGCCTGCCAGAACGAACGGTCGCAGCACAAGAACCGCGCCCAGGCGTTCAAGCAGCTGAAGGCGCGCCTCTACGAGGCCGAGCTGCAGAAGCGCGAGGCGGAGGCAAGTGCCGCCAACGCCGCCAAGACCGACATCGGCTGGGGCCACCAGATCCGCTCCTACGTGTTGCAGCCCTATCAGCTCGTCAAAGACCTGCGCACGGGCGTGACGTCGACGAGCCCCGGCGATGTGCTCGACGGCGATCTCGACCGGTTCATGGCCGCCGCGCTGTCGCAGCGGGTCACGGGCGAGACGGTCGAGGTCGAGGATGTGGAGTAGAAGGCCGGCGCCTGCTGTAGTGCCGTTGTTGTTGCTCGCGCTCGGCGCTTGTCGAGCCGAGCCTTCGGAGCCGCATTTCCCCAAGGCGCGCCGCGACGTGGCGCCGATCGTCGGTGACACATTTTCGACCGAGGACGCGCGCGACCGGCTGGGCGAAGCCGAGCAGGTGATGCGGCTTGCCGGCGTCAGGCCTGGCATGTCGGTCGCGGATGTTGGCGCCGGCCGGGGCTATTATACGGTGCGGCTGGCGCGGGTCGTCGGCGCCGAGGGCCGAGTGCTTGCAGAGGACATCCTGCCGTCGGTCCGCGATTCGCTCAGCGACCGCGTGCAGCGCGAGCGGCTCGACAATGTCGCGGTGAAGCTCGGCACACCCGATAACCCCATGCTTCCGCCGCAGTCGTTCGACCGGATTTTCCTCGTGCACATGTATCACGAGGTCGCGTCGCCCTACGCCTTCCTGTGGCATTTGCGCGAGGGCCTGAGGCCCGACGGCCTGATCGTCGTCGTCGACGCTGACCGCCCGGTGCGCCGCCACGGCATGCCCCCGCAGCAGCTCAAATGCGAACTGGCCGGGCTGAACCTGGCGCCGGTGAAGTTCAACATGCTGACTGGCGGCGAGACCTATCTCATGGCTTTTCGCCTCGCAGGTCCGAGGCCGGAGCCGGACAAGATCAAGCCCTGCAAAAGCTAGCCGTCATTGCGAGCAGAGCGAAGCAATCCAGCGCAGGGGTTGGATTGCCGCGTCGCCTTCGCTCCTCGCAATGACCGATCCGTTACAGATAGCCCAGGCGTCTCAGACTCGTGCATTCGTCCCCGACGAAGATCAGATGGTCGAGCACCGCGCAATCCATCGCTTCGGCAAGGCTGGCGAGCCGCCGCGTCGTGCGGCAATCGGCCAGGCTCGGATGAGGGTCGCCGCTCGGGTGATTGTGGGCGAGGACCAGCCCGGTGCTCCCGTGCCGCACGGCATCGAGGATGATGTTCCGCAGCGGAAAGGCTAGTCCGCTCTCGTCGCCGTCGTGACGGCTGACGTGCAGGCAGAGCGCGTCCGCGTCCAGGTGCGCTACCCACAGCCTTTCGCGCGCATCGTCGAACTCGGCAAAACATCCAGCGAAAAAAGCGTGGGCGGCGGCCAGGCCGTCGAGCTTCAGCGGAAGTTCGGCACGCTGATAACGCATGAATCCGACCTACCGTGGATGCTCGACGTTCACGACGCGAACCGCATCGGATTCGGATGGGGCAACCGTTCATTTCGGATGAAACGAGCAACCGTCCGGCTCCCTTAACTTTTTTCGGGCATTGTCGACGAACGGGTCCTATATGGCGGCGGAGAAGGCGCGACAGGCGCCGGGGAGACAAATGTGTTCAAGGGCCTCAAGCCCATCCTCTATGGCGGACGCGAGGTCTGGCCGCTGATCGAAGGCGGCAAGGGAGTCAGCGCGACCAATCATGCAAGCTCGGGGGCCTGGGCGGCGGCGGGCGGCATCGGCACGGTCTCCGCGGTCAATGCCGACAGCTATGACGCCGAAGGGCGCATCATCCCACAAGTCTATGAGGCGCTCACTCGCCGCGACCGGCACGAGGAGCTGATCCGCTACGCGATCGACGGCGCGGTGGCGCAGGTCCAGCGGGCCTACGAAATGGCGTCGGGCAAAGGCGCGATCAACATCAACGTGCTGTGGGAAATGGGCGGCGCGCAGCGCGTGCTCCACGGAGTCCTCGAGCGCACCAAGGGGCTCGTCAGCGGGGTCACGTGCGGCGCCGGAATGCCGTACAAGCTCTCCGAAATCGCGGCTTCGTACGGCGTCAATTATCTGCCCATCATCAGCTCGGCGCGTGCGTTCCGGGCGCTATGGAAGCGCGCCTATCACAAGGCGGCGGAATGGCTCGCCGCCGTGGTATACGAAGACCCGTGGCTCGCCGGCGGGCACAACGGCCTCTCGAACGCAGAGGACCCGCGCAAGCCGCAGGACCCTTATCCCCGCGTCAAGGAGTTGCGCGAGACGATGCGCGCGGAGGGCATCGCCGACAGCGTTCCCATCGTCATGGCCGGCGGCGTGTGGCGGCTCGACGAGTGGGAGAATTGGATCGACAATCCCGAGCTCGGGCAGATCGTCTTCCAGTTCGGCACGCGCCCGCTGCTGACCCAGGAAAGCCCGATTCCGCCGGAGTGGAAGGCGAGGCTTCTGACGCTTGAAGATGGCGACGTGCTGCTGCACCGTTTCTCGCCGACGGGCTTCTATTCCTCCGCCGTACGCAACCCCTTCCTGCGCAACCTCGAAGCGAAGAGCGAACGTCAGATCGCTTACACCAAGGAGCCGATCGGCGATCACCATTTCCAGCTCGACGTCGGAATTGGCACGAAGAAGAACTATTGGGTCACCAAGGGCGATTTGATCCACGCCCGCGAATGGTTTGCGCGCGGCTTCACCAACGCGATGAAGACACCCGACGACACGCTCATTTTCGTCATGCCCGACGAGGAAAAGCAGATCCGCAAGGACCAGGCCGAGTGCATGGGCTGTCTCAGCCAGTGCGCTTTTTCGTCCTGGGCGGACAATGAGAAGAATTCGACCGGCCGCCTCGCCGACCCGCGCAGCTTCTGCATCCAGAAGACGCTCCAGGACATCGCCCACGGTGGGCCCGTCGAGCACAATTTGATGTTCGCCGGCCACTCGGCCTTCCGCTTCAAGAGCGATCCATTCTATTCGAACGGCTTCATCCCCACGGTGAAGCAGCTGGTCGATCGGATCCTGACGGGGGCTTGAGTCTGATGGGCAAGCGGGGCCTCAATTCCTCCCCGGAACGGGGAGGGGAACCGCGACGCGAAGCGGCGTGGTGGAGGGGGCCCACGGTCGAGCTGCTCCAACGCCGCGCCCCCACCACCATCCTTCGGATGGTCCCCCGCCCCGTTCCGGGGCGGATTTTGGCCGGCGCCGCACTTCTCTTTTTCCTGACCTCCCCCGCCGCGGCGCAAGAGAAACAACCGCCTTACTGGGCCTCCATCGCCTCGGGGCAGGCGCTGACCCACACGGGCCCCGGCCGCAAATATCCGAACGTCTGGCTCTATCAGCGCCGCGACCTGCCGGTGAAGGTGGTCAAGAAATATGAAAGCTGGCGGCTGATCCAGGACCCCGAAGGGGCGAAGGGCTGGATGCTCGTCAGCCTGCTCAGCGACCGCCGCACGGCCATCGTCAAGCCCGGCGATCCGCGCCCGATCCGCGCCGATCCGTCGGACGGCGCGAAGGTCCGTTATCTCGCCGAACCCGGCGTTGTCGGTCGCGTTAATAAGTGCGAGGGCAAGGGCTGGTGCCGGATCGAGATCGGCAAGAAAGAAGGCTATATTCGCACGTCCGACCTGTGGGGCGTCGGCGAAAATGAGGTGGTGGATTGAACTCAGCCGTCATGCTGAACTTGTTTCAGCATCCATTTGGTTCGTAGGCTGAGCGGGCTCGAAAATAGACCCTGAAACGAGTTCAGGGTGGCGGTTGAAGGGGGAACGACCGATGAAACTTCTCGCAATCGCAGCCGGAGCCTTGATGATGACCAGCACCGCCGACGCCCAACCCCGTCCCGCCGTCGAACATTTCGGCAAACCCGCGCTGAATGGGCAGCCGCTGCCCTTCTCAGACGCCGTCCGCGTCGGCGACGTGCTCTATCTCTCCGGCCAGATCGGCATCGCTCCGGACGGCAAGCTCCCCGACGGCATCGACGCGCAGGCCAAACAGGCGATGGACAATATCGGCGCGGTCCTGAAGCGCGCCGGGCTCGATTACGCCGACGTCTTCCACTGCACCGCCTTCCTCGCCGACATGAAGGATTGGCCGGCGTTCAACAAAGTCTACGTCCCCTATTTTCCCGAAGGCAAAATGCCCGCCCGAAGCGCCTTCGGTGCCAATGGCCTCGCGCTCGGCGCGCTGCTGGAGATCGAATGCCAGGCTTACGCCGGGAAGAATTAGCTCGCGGCCGCCCTTACTTCTGCATCGACATCGGAACGTACTTGACCCGCGTGACCTTGAGCTTGTCGCCCTTGTCGCTGACCGTGTTCATCGAATGGCCGATTTCCACCGGGCTCGTCGTCCAGCACATCTCGCCCTCTTCGGTCATCGCGCTGGTGAAGCATGCCTTGCCGTCCTTCATCACCGCCGTGCCGTGATCGACATGCTTACCGCTGAGGGCATTCTCGATGTAATTGCCGTCCGCATCGATCGACTCGCGAACTTTCACGCCTTTGTCTGTGTAGGTCCAGGTCGTTTCATTGAGCTGGAACGCGGCCTTGGCGGCCGGTGCTGGCTTGGCGCCGGATTGGCCGGAGTAAGCGCAGAACGCGAGCGCGGCTGTAAGGCAGATGGACAAACGCATTGTCATTCTCCCCTCTTTTCGAGGGAAGCAGCCCATACCACCTGCGCGAAACCCCGGCGAGCTAAACCTTAGATCAGCTCCACCGCCAGCGCGGTCGCTTCGCCGCCGCCGATGCAGAGGCTCGCGACTCCGCGCTTGAGGCCGCGGTCCTGGAGGGCGGCGATGAGCGTCGTCGTGATCCGCGCGCCGCTGGCGCCGATCGGGTGGCCAAGGGCCGTCGCGCCGCCGTTCACGTTGATCTTGTCGTGCGGGATTCCGATGTCACGCATGGCGATCATCGCGACGCAGGCGAAGGCCTCGTTGACTTCCCACAGGTCGACGTCACCGACGCTCCAGCCGGCCTTTTCCAGCACCTTCTGAATCGCGGGCACCGGTGCGCTCGTGAATTTCGCCGGCTCCTGCGCCGCGGCGGCATGGGCGACGACGCGCGCGATCGGCTTCTTGCCGAGATCCTTCGCGACGCTCTCGCGGGTCATCACCAGCGCGGCAGCGCCGTCGCTGATCGAAGATGAAGTCGCCGCCGTGATCGTGCCGTCCTTGGCGAAGGCGGCCCTGAGCTGCGGGATCTTCTGGGGATTGCCCTTGCCCGGCTGCTCGTCGACGTCGACCGTCACCTCGCCCTTGCGGGTGACGACCGTCACCGGCGTGATTTCCTTGTCGAACCGGCCGCTCGTGATCGCCTCGTTAGCGCGGCGCAGGCTCTCGATCGCATAGTCGTCCTGGTCCGCCCGCGTGAACTGATATTCGCGCGCGGCATCCTCGGCGAAAGTGCCCATCGCGCGGCCCTGGTCGTAGGCGTCCTCGAGCCCGTCGAGCATCATATGGTCGTACATCGTGTCATGCCCGATGCGCGCGCCGGCGCGGTACTTCTTGGAGAGGTAGGGCGCGTTGGACATGCTCTCCATGCCGCCCGCGACGATGACGTCTGCCGAGCCGGCTTTCAGCATGTCGGTGGCAAAAATGGCGGCCTGCATGCCCGACCCGCACACCTTGTTGACGGTGACCGCTTCGGCCGATTTCGGAAGGCCGGCACCGAGCGCCGCCTGCCGGGCTGGGGCCTGGCCGAGACCGGCGGAGAGCACGTTGCCCATGAACACCTTGTCGACCTGATCGCCGGAGATTCCGGCGCGCTCGACCGCGGCCTTGACGGCCGTGGCGCCGAGCTCGGTCGCGCTGACTGGCGACAGCGCGCCCTGAAAGCTCCCCATCGGCGTGCGCGCGTATGAGAGGATGACGATCGGGTCGGATTCGGTGGTGGCCATGTGATGCTCCGTTCAATTCCTCCCCGGAACGGGGAGGGGGACCGCCGAAGGCGGTGGAGGGGGCCCACAGACGTTGCAGCGCTTCGACCGTGGGCCCCCACCACCATTCGCTGCGCTCATGGTCCCCCTCCCCGTTCCGGGGAGGATTTGTTGTGCACTGCACATAGTCACGCAGCTTCGCTTGTTCAAACGCCAAGCCGGGTGCTAGCGGCTCCGTCCAAAGGAGAATTTCCATGTCCGATGCCGGACTCGATTTTCAGCTCGGCGAGATGGCGGACACGATCCGCGAGACGACCGAGCGCTTCGCCCGCGACAGGATCGCGCCGATCGCCGCGGAAATCGACGAGACCGACGAATTCCCGCGCCAGCTCTGGCCGCAAATGGGCGAGCTCGGGCTCCACGGGATCACGGTGGAAGAGGACTATGGCGGGCTCGGGCTCGGCTATCTCGAGCATGTCGTCGCGCAGGAGGAAGTCGCGCGGGCGTCAGCCTCGGTGGGGCTCAGCTACGGCGCGCACTCCAATCTCTGCGTTAACCAGGTCCGGCGCTGGGGCAATGATGAGCAGAAGAAGAAATATCTGCCGAAGCTGATCAGCGGCGAGCATGTCGGCGCGTTGGCGATGAGCGAGGCGGGGGCGGGCAGCGACGTCGTCGGGATGAAGCTCAAGGCCGACCGAAGCGGCAACGGCTATCGGCTCAACGGCACGAAATTCTGGATTACCAACGGCGGCTATGCCGATACGCTCGTCGTCTATGCCAAGACCAGGGAGGGGAGTCGCGGCATCACCGCTTTCCTGGTCGAGAAGGACATGGAGGGCTTTTCCATCGGCCAGAAGATGGACAAGCTCGGCATGCGCGGTTCGCCGACCAACGAGCTGGTGTTCGAGGATTGCTTCGTCCCACCCGAGAATATCCTGGGTGAGGAGAATAAGGGCGTCGAGGTGCTGATGAGCGGTCTCGATTACGAGCGGACGGTGCTCGCGGGCATCCAGATCGGTATCATGCAGGCGTGCCTCGACACGGTCCTTCCCTACGTCCGCGAGCGGAAGCAGTTCGGGAAGTCGATCGGCTCGTTCCAGCTGATGCAGGCGAAGGTCGCGGACATGTACGTCGCGCTGAACAGTGCCCGGGCCTACGTCTACAATGTCGCCAAAGCGTGCGACGCGGGCAAGACGACCCGCTTCGACGCCGCCGGAGCGATCCTGCTCGCCAGCGAAAGCGCGGTGAAGGTCGCGAACGAGGCGGTGCAGGCGCTGGGCGGCGCGGGCTACACCAAGGACTGGCCGGTCGAGCGCTACTACCGCGACGCCAAGTTGCTCGACATCGGTGCGGGCACCAACGAAATCCGCCGCATGCTCATCGGTCGAGAGGTGATAGGGGTATAAGGGACTAGGCGACATGCCAGTTGTAGAAGGTGAAGAACCGAAAAAGTCCAAACCGTCGGTTCGTGCGCGTGCAGATGCGATCAGGCCGTTCGTCTGCAAGAATCTCATCGCGGTGATTGAGGATCCGTCCGACATCAAAAACATCGGGACGGTCATTCGAAACGTAAATGCGCTTGGTGTTGAGAAGGTATACGTCGTCGATCCGCGGAAGGCTCTGCCGAATGACTGGCAGGAAATGCGAGACAAACGCGCACTATCGAAGACGTCAGTTTCCGCTGTGAAATGGAGCTTTGTGCGACGTTTCGACAGCACCGACGATTGCTTCGATCATCTTGAGACGAAGAACTTTCGCTCGGTCGTCACCTCGCCGCACGTGAAAGGCAAGGTAAACGTCTATCTTCACGAAGATGACTTTACCAAGCACGCCAAGCTCGCCGTCTGGTTCGGCAATGAGAAGCGGGGAATAAGCGATCGCGCGGTTGAACGAAGCGACATGTGCGTCGCGATCCCAATGTTCGGCATGATTGAGAGTCTGAATCTTGGAACCTCGTCAGGAATCGTGCTCTACGAGATCACGAAGCAGCGGCGCGAATATCAAAGCAAGTATCGCATGCGAGGCAAAAGGGGCGCGCGTGCCACGCCCCTTCCGACCGTGATGAATCGGCCCGACGAACCCTCCTGAGTTACTTGAGGCCGGGCGTATGTTGATCGGGCGCGAGGTGATCGGAGTCTAGGCGAAAAACCGGAGCAGGCCCAAACCGATCAGCGGGACCCCTGCGACACGGCCAAGCAAGTCACCCTTTGGCGCGAGCTTTTCGATGCCGACGATCACGGTCAGTCCGACGACCCACAGCAGATTCATCACGCCGCCGACGAACAGCAACGCCATCAGCATCCAGCAGCAGCCGACGCAATAAGCGCCGTGCAGCATCCCGAGGCGGACGGCGCCCTGCCAGCCCGGGCGCCAGTGACGGCTGAGGAACTGGGCCGGCGCACGGCACTGGCGGAGGCACGCCGATTTCAGCGGCGAAAGCTGGTAGAGCCCGGCCGCGATCAACACCGCCGCTTCACCGTAGCGATTGCCAAGCGCCATCGAGCCGCCGGTGAGCAGCTGCTGCGCACCGGCCGCGACGAGCGAAAACAGCAGCCACATCGCGATGTAACCGGCGAGGAATATCCAGGTCCGGGCGACCGCGGGATCGCCGTCGCGGCTCTGGCGAACGCGCGCATAGAGCATGATGGCGGGCGCCGCCGAGGGCAACATCATCGCCGCCATCATCAGCCACCACATCAGCACGACCGCCGAATACGGCGGCTGCATCGTCGCCATGCCGTTCATCGGCGGCATGCCCGCGCCGTTCGCTACGAACCACCAGCTCAGCGCGACGAGCAGCGCAATTCCGGCAGCGACGATGCGCCGCTCGTGCCGCAGCAATCGGCTGGCCGGATCAGGCGTGGACGACACCGTGCGTCGACAGATGAAGGTTCGCGAGCTGCGCGTATTTGTCCATGATCTCGATCTGCATCGGCCCGCCGGTCGTCCGGCTGGATGCGCTGCCGATTTCGGCGACTTCATATTCGAAGCCGTCGGGCAGACGTATCTGCGCCCTTGTTTCGGCGCCCGTGACCTTGTTGCGGATCGGCTCGCCCCTCATCTCGACATAACCGTCGATGTTGAGCCGGCCGCGCCGCCCTTCGACGTCGACTTCGAAGTCGATGTCGGTGAAGACCGGCTCGTGCATCGTCTCGATGGTCGTCGCGAAGACCGCGAAAACGGTGGCGAACGGATCGGTATCCTGCCCCGTCATGATTTTGAGCAGCGCCTCGCGCTGCGCGTCGTCCGCCCGCTTATCGACAAAGGCGAGCGCTTCGCCATGGCCCTCGTGAACCGGACCCGGCCACTTGAACAAAGCCGTGATCCGCAGACCGTCGAGCGGCGTATCGCCATAGCGGCCTTCGTCGATCTGGATCGCCGCGACGGCGTGGCAATGGCCTTTGTCCGGCAACGCGTTGAACTGGCAATTGCAACCATATTCGCACGTGCAGTTGACGAGTTCGCGGCCTTTGAATTCCCAATAGGTCATCGTTCGGTTCTCCGCCGGGGCGGAGTCGCCATAGCACTCCCGCGAAGCATGTGCAGCCGCGCCGATCTGCGATATGCATGAGGTTGGGGGAGACAAGCAATGCGGAGCTGGAGCGCGGCGATTCTGCTTCTGGCCGCCGCCTGCCAACAGCAGCCGAAGGCTTCGGCCAAACCCGCCGAAATCACCTTCGACGGCGCGCACGTCAGGAATGCCGCCGCGCTTCGGGCACACGGGGAGCGGCTCACTCATGTGCTCGGCTGTACCAGTTGCCACGGCGCGCACCTCGGGGGTGAGCAGTTCGAGCCAGAGGCGAAGCAATATGGGCCGATCTGGGCATCGAACCTGACCGTCGAAGTGCCAGAATATAGCGACACGCAGCTCGACGGCATCATCCGCCACGGCACGCACCCCGAACGCAAGAGCGTGTGGGTGATGCCGTCCGAGACTTTCCAGCACCTCGGCGACAGCGACTATCGAGCCCTCGTCGCCTACCTGCGCTCGCTCAAGCCCGTCGGCGCGAAAACGCCTCCACCGCAGTTCAGCGCAGTGGACCGGAAGGACATTGCCTCAGGCGAATACAAGCCGGCGGCCCAGCTGGTTAGCGAGACGGCGAAACAAGTGCCGGTGGACCTCGGCTGCCGGCACGCGCTTGGCCGGTACATCACGGAAGTGACCTGCGCCGAGTGCCACGGCGCGAAGCTAGACGGTGACAAGAGCGGTCGCCCGGGTGAGCCGCCCGATCTCATTGTCGCGGGCGGCTACACGCGCGACGAGTTCGAACGTCTAATGACGAAGGGGATTCCGACCGGCAACCGCAAGATTCGCGAGATGATGAGCGGCGTGGCCAAATACCGCTTCGCCTATCTCACACCACACGAGCGCGACGCGCTCTACGCCTATCTCAAGGCGCGCGCGGAGCGTCCGCAATAGGCTATCCCCAGATCTTCACCCGCTGGTCGGGCGTCAGGTACAGTTTCTGTCCCGCCTGCACGTTGAACGCCGGGTACCAGGCGTCAATGTTGCGCACGCTCTGCGCCCTGAACTGGCCGGGCGCGTGCCCGTTGGTGAGCACGATCTGCCTCAGCGCCTCGGGCCGCGACTTGGTCGCCCAGGCCTGCGCGTAAGCGAGGAAGAAGCGCTGATCGCCGGTCAAGCCGTCGATCACCGGCGCCGGCTTGCCGTTTAGTGACGCTTTGTACGCGTCATAGGCCGCGCCGAGCCCCGCGACGTCGGCGATATTCTCGTTAATCGTCAGCTTGCCGTTCACGTGGAGGCCGGGCAGCGCCTCATAGGCATCAAACTGCTTGGCGAGCTTGTCCGCCTGCTGCTGGAAGTTCTTGAAGTCGGCCGGGGTCCACCAGTTGCGCATCGCCCCGCTGGCGTCGAACAGGGCGCCGCCGGTGTCGAAGCTGTGGCTGATCTCATGCCCGATGACCGATCCGATCGCGCCGTAATTGTAGGCCGGGTCGGCACTGGCGTCGTAGAACGGCTTGACCAGGATCGCGGCGGGGAAGTTGAGCGCATTTTGAACCGGCATGTTGATGGCGTTGACCAGCTGCGGCGGCATCCACCATTCCTTGCGGTCCATCGGCTTGCCGATCTTGGCGATCTGGTGCCGGTATTCCCACAGGCGCGCGTTCTTCTGGTTGGCATAGGCGTTGTCGGCGGTGATCGTCAGCCCGGCATAATCGCGCCACGTGTCGGGATAGCCGACTCCGACCACGATATTCTCGACCTTCTTCAGCGCTTCCTCTTTGGTCGACGGGCTCATCCAGCCGATCGCCTTCACCCGCCGGGCGAAAGCGGCCTTGAGGTTGTTCACCATCGTCTGGATCTGCGCCTTGTCGGAGGCGGGGAAATATTTCTGGACATAGGCCTTGCCGACCGCGTCCTGGAGCTGGTTGCTGGTGGCGTTCAGCGCCTGCTTCTCGCGCGGCCGCTGCTGCGGCGTCCCGGCCAAAGTCGTTCCGTAGAAAGCGAAGCTCGCATCGCGGAACGGCTTCGGAAGCACATTGGCCTGCTGGTTGATCGAGTGGAAGGCGAGCCAGTCCTTCCAGTTCTGGAGCGGCTCGGAACCGACCAGCGCAGCGAGCCTGGGGATCGCCGCGAAATGATAGGCGTCGAACTTCTGGACGCTGCCTAGGCCCGCGGCGCCGAGCAGCGCCGCCCAGTCGATTCCGGGCGCCTTCTGCTCGAGCTGCTGGCGCGTCCAGACCTGCGCGCCATTGGCGAAATCCTCGCTCTGCTCGCGCGGCTCGTGCGCCTTCGCGATCTTGGTCTCGAGGTCCATGATGCGCGCGGTCGCACCCGCCGCGTCCGGATAGTTCGCGTCCTTCAGGATCGTTTCGACATAGGTCCGGTACTTCGCCCGGATGTCGGTCATCTTGGGGTCGGACGAGAGATAATAGTCCCGCTCCGGCAAGCCGATCCCGCCCTGCATCAGATAAGGCAGCTGCTCGCCGGGCGTGGCGAGGCCCTGCGTCACGAAAATCCCGAACAGATTATCGGTCTGGAAATTGGTTGCGTTCAGCGGATCGGTGTCGGCGCGCAGCGTCCCGCCGATCGCTGCACTGAGCTGGTGCTTGTCGGCGATGCGCGCGACGGCGTCGAGATCCGCCTTCGCCGGCGCAAGTCCCGCGCCGTCGATTGCGGCGGTGTTCAGATAGGCCTTGTAATAATTGGCGATCAACGCGTCGTTGCCGCTGGTCGGGTTCGATTTCAAAATGGCGTCGAACAGCGCGTCGGTGTTCTTCTCGCGCAGCTGGTCGGCGATCCAGAAGGCGCCGATGTTCGAGCGGTCGGCGGGGATCGCGGTATTCTTGACCCAGCTTCCGTTCGCGTAGCTGAAGAAATCGTCGCCGGGCTTGACCGACTTGTCCATCCACGACGGCTCGATTCCGATTTGGGTGCCCGGTTGCTGCGCCTGCTGCGCTTCGTTGCCGCGGTGCGAGCTGCACGCGCCGAGCGCCAGCGCGGATGCGAAAATCAGAAGCAGCGGTCTTGTCATGCTCAGGTCCTCCGTTCGCCTCCGCTCAAGCCGGGCGCTTTGCATATGCGCAAGCACCGGCTAGGCGAGCGGCAGGGTTTTTCGACCAACGGTTACGGCGAGGGAATGAGCGCACCGCGGATCGAGAGTAAAATCGTTCCGGACGACGAACTGTTCCGGGCGAGGGCCGCGCACAACCGCGCGCTCGCCGAAAAGCTGCGCGCCGACGTAGCAGAGGCCGCGAAGGGCGGGCCCGAGAAACATCGCAAGCGCCATGTCGAACGCGGCAAGCTGCTCCCCCGCGACCGCGTCGAGCGGCTGCTCGACCCCGGTTCGCCGTTCCTCGAGATCGGCCAGCTCGCCGCCTGCGACATGTACGATGGCGCGGTTCCGGGCGCCGGGATCATCGCGGGCATCGGGCGCGTGTCCGGACGGCAGGTGATGATCGTCTGCAACGACGCGACGGTGAAGGGCGGCACTTACTATCCGCTGACGGTCAAGAAGCACCTCCGCGCGCAGGAGATCGCCGAAGAGAACCGGCTGCCGTGCGTCTATCTGGTCGACAGCGGGGGCGCGAACCTGCCCTATCAGGCCGAGGTCTTCCCTGACCGCGAGCATTTCGGGCGCATCTTCTTCAACCAGGCGCAGATGAGCGCGAAGGGCATCGCCCAGATCGCCTGCGTGATGGGAAGCTGCACCGCGGGCGGCGCCTATGTCCCGGCGATGAGCGACGAAAGCGTGATCGTGCGCAATCAGGGCACGATCTTCCTCGGCGGTCCGCCGCTGGTGAAGGCCGCGACGGGCGAGGAGATCAGCGCCGAGGAGCTGGGCGGCGGCGATTTGCATGCGAAGAAGAGCGGCGTCGTCGATCACCTCGCCGAAAATGACGAGCATGCGCTGACCATCGTCCGCGACATCGTCAGCACCTGTTCCCCGGCGAAGGCCGGGGCCCAGATCGAACTCAAGGAACCCCGCCCGCCTTTGTTCGAGGCCGACGAACTCTACGGCATCATCCCCGAGGACGTGCGCGCGCCCTATGACGTGCACGAGGTCATCGCCCGGATCGTCGACGGCTCCGAGTTCCAGCCGTTCAAGCCGCTCTACGGCTCGACCCTCGTTTGCGGCTTCGCGCACATCTGGGGAATCCCCGTCGCGATCCTCGCCAACAACGGCGTTCTGTTCAGCGAGAGCGCGGTGAAGGGCGCGCATTTCATCGAGCTTGCGGCGATGCGCCGCATCCCGCTGCTGTTCCTCCAGAACATCTCCGGCTTCATGGTCGGCGGCAAATATGAGGCGGAAGGCATCGCCAAGCACGGCGCCAAGCTGGTCACCGCCGTCGCGACCGCTCAGGTGCCGAAGATCACCGTGCTGATCGGCGGCAGCTTCGGCGCCGGCAATTACGGCATGGCCGGCCGCGCCTACTCGCCGCGCTTCCTTTTCACCTGGCCCAACAGCCGCATCAGCGTGATGGGCGGCGAGCAGGCAGCGTCGGTGCTGGCGACGGTCCACCGCGATGCTGACAAGTGGACGCCCGAGCAGGCCGAAGCCTTCAAGCAGCCGATCCGCGAGAGCTACGAGGAAGAAGGCAACCCCTGGCATGCCACCGCGCGGCTGTGGGATGACGGGATCATCGACCCCGCACAAACCCGCGACGTGCTGGGCCTCGCCTTCGCCGCAACGCTGAACGCCCCGATCGCCGAGCGGCCGCAGTTCGGCGTGTTCAGGATGTAACGATGCTTAAGATGGGCGCTACTCAAAGTCCTCCCCGGAACGGGGAGGGGGACCGCTCGGCAGAGCCGAGCGGTGGAGGGGGCCCACGCCGGATCAACCCGCCGGTTCTTCGATCACCCATCAAGCAGGTCAAGCGTGCACGTTCGCTGCGGAAGAAGCTGAGCTTACCCGAGGTCCTCCTCTGGCAGCAGCTTCGCAAACGCCCGAATGGTCTCAAATTCAGGAAGCAGTTTCCCTTCGGCGAGATGACCATCGATTTCGCTTGCCTTGAACGTCGTCTCGTCATCGAAATCGACGGCGAGGGTCACAGCTACGGCGACCAGCCGCGGCGCGACGCGGCTCGTGACGCGCTGCTCCGGCGTGAAGGCTTTCAAGTCCTGCGCATCGCCGCTCGTGACGTGCTCAAGGACATGGATGCCGTGCTTCGTTACATCCTCGTGGCTTGTTCGGCCGTGGGCCCCCTCCACCACGACGCTGCGCGTCGCGGTCCCCCTCCCCGTTCCGGGGAGGAATTATGAGCTGGACCCGCGCAGAGATCGCGGCGCTGTTCGACCTGCCGTTCACCGAACTGGTGTTCCGTGCGGCGGAGGTTCACCGCGCCAATCATGCGCTCGGTGAGGTGCAGCTTTGCACCTTGCTGTCGGTGAAAACCGGCGGGTGCCCGGAGGATTGCGGTTATTGCGCGCAATCGGTCCACGCGGACACCGGCCTCAAGGCCGAGAAGCTGATGGACTTCGACGCGGTCCTGGACGCCGCTCGCGAGGCGAAGGCGGCGGGCTCGCAGCGCTTCTGTATGGGCGCGGCGTGGCGCGAGCTGAAGGACCGCGACCTCGACGATGTCTGCGCGATGGCGCGCGAGGTGAAGGCGCTCGGCCTGGAGACCTGCATGACGCTCGGCATGCTGACGCAAAGCCAGGCGGACGCGCTCGCTGACGCCGGCCTCGATTATTATAACCACAATATCGACACCTCGCCCGAGCATTATGGTGCGATCATCACCACTCGGACCTTCCAGGAACGGCTCGACACGCTCGAGCATGTCCGCGCCGCCGGCATCGCCGTCTGCTGCGGCGGCATCGTCGGCATGGGCGAGAGCCGCGAGGACCGCGTCGGCTTCATTCACGCGCTCGCCACACTCCCGCGCCATCCGGAAAGCGTGCCGATCAACGCGCTCGTGCCGGTCAAGGGCACGCCGCTCGGTGACATATGGGGCGAAGAGCGCCCGATCGACGATATCGAATTCGTCCGCACGGTCGCCGTCGCTCGCATCACGATGCCGAAGTCGATGGTGCGCCTGTCGGCTGGCCGCGAGAGCATGTCGGAGTCGACGCAGGCGCTCTGCTTCCTCGCCGGCGCCAACAGCATCTTCACCGGCGACAAGCTGCTGACCACGCCGAACGCCGGCGACCACGCCGATGCGGCGCTGTTCGCCAAGCTGGGGCTGAAACCGCTCGCGGGCGAAGAGCCGATGCGGATCGCGGCGGAATGACTGCGGCCACTCAAAATCCTCCCCGGAACGGGGAGGGGGACCGCTCGGCGGAGCCGAGTGGTGGAGGGGGCCCACGCCGGATCAACCCACCAGTTCTTCGATCACCCATCAAGCAGGTGAAGCGCGCCCGTGACCTTCGGAAGAAGATGAGTCTTCCGGAGGTCTTGCTTTGGCAGCAGCTTCGCAAACGACCGGACGGCCACAAGTTCAGGAAGCAGTTTCCCTTCGGCGAAATGACCGTCGACTTCGCTTGCCTAGAGCGGCGTCTGGTTATCGAGGTCGATGGGGAAGGCCACAGCTTCGGCGATCAGCCGCGCCGCGATGCCGCGCGTGACGCGATGCTTCGACGTGCGGGGTTTCACGTCATCCGCATCGCCGCTCGGGACGTGCTCAAGGACATGGATGCCGTGCTTCGCTACATCGTTGCGACCTGCTCTGAGGCGGGCCCCCTCCACCATTCAGCTGCGCTGAATGGTCCCCCTCCCCGTTCCGGGGAGGATTTTGCATGATCGCCTCCCTTCTCATCGCCAATCGCGGGGAGATCGCTTGCCGCGTGATTCGCACTGCGCGTCGGCTCGGGATCCGCACGGTCGCGGTCTATTCGGACGCCGACGCCAAGGCGCTGCACGTGCGCATGGCGGACGAGGCGGTGCATATCGGGCCGAGTCCGGCGCGGGAATCCTACCTGCGCGGCGACAAGATCATCACGGCGGCGAAGGCGACCGGTGCCGAGGCCATCCACCCCGGCTATGGTTTCCTTTCGGAAAATGCGGATTTCGCCCAAGCGGTGATCGACGCTGGACTCATCTGGGTCGGGCCGAAGCCGGACAGCATCCGCGCCATGGGCCTCAAGGACGCGGCGAAGAAATTGATGGCCGAAGCGGGCGTGCCGGTGACGCCCGGCTATCTCGGCGAGGACCAGGACCCGAAGCGGCTGAAGAAGGAAGCCGGCGCGATCGGTTATCCGGTGCTGATCAAGGCGGTTGCGGGCGGCGGCGGCAAGGGCATGCGCCGGGTCGATGCCGCGAAGAATTTCGACGACGCGCTGGAGAGTGCCAGGCGCGAGGCGGCGAGCAGCTTCGGCGACGACCGCGTGCTGATCGAGAAGTACATCAATTCGCCGCGGCACATCGAGGTGCAGGTGTTCGGCGACAGCCACGGCAATGTCGTCCACCTGTTCGAGCGCGACTGCTCGCTCCAGCGGCGCCACCAGAAGGTGATCGAGGAGGCGCCCGCGCCCGGCATGGACGCTGAGACTCGCGAGGCCGTCTGCGGCGCCGCCGTCCGCGCGGCCAAGGCGGTGAACTACGAAAGCGCGGGCACGATCGAGTTCATCGCCGACGCCTCCGAGGGCCTCCGCGCCGATCGAATCTGGTTCATGGAAATGAACACGCGGCTGCAGGTCGAGCATCCGGTGACCGAGGAGATCACGGGGCAAGACCTGGTCGAATGGCAGCTCCGCGTCGCGTCAGGCGAGCCGCTTCCTAAGACGCAAGACGAGTTGTCAATCAACGGCCATGCAATCGAGGCGCGGCTCTACGCCGAGGACCCGGCGAAGGGGTTTTTGCCGAGTGTCGGAAGGCTGGAGCAGTTTCACCTGCCGTCCAACCGAGTTCGCTTCTCCATTCGCGTTGAGACGGGCGTTGAGCAAGGCAGCGAGATCTCGCCCTTCTACGACCCGATGATTGCAAAACTGGTTGTTCAGCGCGGTGAGCGGGAGGAGGCGTTGGCTGATCTTGCTCAGGCTTGTGGCCAAGTCCTGTGCTGGCCAGTTCGCACGAATGCCGCATTTCTCCGCCGGCTGCTGTCGGATGGCGATGTGCGAACTGGGCGGCAGACTACGGGGCTTATTGCTTCAAAGTCTCGCAATTTTGTCCCCGACGAGACCGCCGCCTCCGAGATGGTGCGAGGCGCTGCACGAGCCCTGCTCATGAAAGGCATTGTTGCCGATCATCACATGTGCACGGACGACGACATTGTGCGGATGCCGCCTTGGCTGCAACCGACAGGATTTCGCGCGAACAGCGATCCAATCGAGCCGATTATGCGGCTTACCGATGGCCAGTTCGACTATGTGGTATCTCCTGGGCACTTCGTTGGGTTGACCGAGCGGTTCGCCGATGGCGTATTGATTCGGGCCGAGGGCGACACCCGCGTCTTTAGGGTTGTCGAACCTCGCGGCGCGGGTACCTCTCCCGGTCTTCACGACGGCGAGATCGAGGCGCCGATGCCGGGGAAGGTCACGGCGGTCGAGGTCTCGGCGGGCGAGAAGGTCGAGAAGGGGCAGCGGTTGCTGACGCTCGAGGCGATGAAGATGGAGCATGCGCTCACCGCGCCGTTCGACGGGACGGTGGCGGAGTTGAACGCCAAGATCGGCGCGCAGGTGACCGAGGGGCAGATGCTGGTGAAGGTGGAGCCCGAAGAAAAATAGTTTCACGCGAAGGCACGAAGGCGCGAAGAAGGAACATTCTGAGCTTTGCGCCTTTGCGTGAAACATAATTCCCGCTTTCGCGGGAGTGACGAGATGAGAGGGGTCATGCGCAAACTCATTTTTCTCCTTCCACTCACCGCCGTCGTTGCCTGCGCGCCGGTCGAGCCGCAGGGCGGGGCGCCGATGCCGCTCATCAACGCGCTCGGTGCGCCGATCGGCAATGTCCGCGCCTGGCAGACGAGCGGGGGCGTCAGCTTCCGAATCGATGCGAGCGGCCTTCCGCACGGCATCCACGGGCTCCACGTCCACGCGGTCGGACGCTGCGATCCGCCGGATTTCGCCAGCGCGGGCGCGCACTGGAACCCCGCGGGCAAGCAGCACGGCATGAACAATCCACAAGGACCCCACGCCGGCGACCTGCCCAATGTCGAGGTTTCCGCGAACGGCGTCCTCGCCGCGACGGTGACCCTGCCGGGTGCGACCATGGCGGAGCTGCTCGACGCCGACGGCGCGGCGCTCGTGCTTCACGCCAAGGCGGACGATTATATGACCGACCCGAGCGGCAACAGCGGCGGGCGCATCGCCTGCGCCGTGATCCAGCCGGCGGCGGAGGTTCGCTGAGGAACGCTCCACTTCGGAGCATAAGGTAAGGCGGCGATGACCAAGAGGCTTTAGTACGGATTATCATGTCCGCCGAGCCTCGCCACCCGCTTGCCGATCTCGAGGCGCTGCCACTCGCGCCGCGGGCGCGGCAGGCGATGAGCCTCGGCGTCCACGCGATTCGCGCGGACGGCTCGGTCGTGGATGCGACCCTGACCGACCTGTCGTCCGACGGCTGCGGACTGGATTGCGCGGCGGGCCTGACCGCGGGAGAGACGATCGGGCTCTCGGTCCAAAGCCGCGGGACGATATTCGCCACGGTCCGCTGGTCGGCCGGATCGCGCGCCGGCCTCGCCTTCGCGGCGACGGCCGAAGCGCCGGCGGCGGACGCCCCTAGTCCCCGAAGCCACGAGCGGACATCGGTCGAAGCCGAAGTCGGCCTGCGCCGCACCGGCAAGCTCGCCTTCAGGGTCCGGGTCTATGACGTCTCGCCCGGCGGCTGCCGCGCCGAATTCGTCGATCGGCCGGAGGTCGGCGAGCGCGTGTGGGTGAAGTTCGATGGCATGGACATGATCGAAGCGAGCATCTGCTGGATCGCCGGCGCCAGGACCGGGATCCGATTCGCCCGCCCGATCCACGGCGCGGTGTTCGACATGCTCCTTCATCGCCTTCACGCCTGATTCGGCCGGTTAAGCAATGCTTTACGCCTGCCGGCTAGAATGAGCGGCGGCCGAGTGAGAGCGTGGACCCTTTGGCTACAGCAACGGCTTCGGCAACGAAGCGACAGGACGCGATAACGTGGGCGCTGAACGAGCTGAACGACAGACCGCCGCAGCCCAGCTCGGCACCGAGCCGGTGAATCGCCGCGAACGCAGGCCGGTGAGCCTGAGGTCCTTCGTGGTCCGCGAGGACGGGTCCTCGTCCGAAGCACTGCTTCTCGACCTTTCCTACGACGGCTGCGGAATCGAGACTCCGGCGGCGCTTCGTTGCGGCGAAGCGGTCAAGCTGACGGTGCTCCGCCGCGGCGCGATGGACGCCACCGTACGCTGGTGCAAGGACGGCAAGGCAGGCCTCGTCTTCGAGACCCGCGAACCCGCGCCGGCGCACCCCCTCCCGCGCCGCGGCGAGCGCATCGCCACCACCGCCGACGTGTCGCTCCGCCGGCTGGGAAAGAACAGCTACCGTGTTGCCGTGACCGATCTGTCGCGGGACGGTTGCAAGGTCGGCCTGGTCGAGCAGCCGCGGATGCGGGAGCACATGCTGGTCAAGTTCGACGGCCTGGAAGTGCTCGAGGCCGAGGTCTGCTGGGTCGACGGCTATATGGGGGGGCTGCGGTTCGAACGCGCGATCCATCCGGCGGTGTTCCGCCTGCTGGTCGACCGGCTGAAGCAGTCGGCCGCCACGGCCTAGCGCGCGCCGCCCTGTGCCTCAGGCGACGGGCGACCGCTCGGCATCCTCCACCGAATCGACGAGCTGCTGATAGCGCTCGGCCATCTTCTCGTGCGCCTCGCGCGCCTGGATGTCGATCGCGCGCGACGCGGCCGTACGCTCCTCTTCGGCGCGCCGCTCGAAATAGATGCGGTTCTTTTCCATACCGACCACCCCCGAAATCGTGGCGAGTCGCATCATACGCCTTTACCGCCCCGAAACGAAGCCGCCTCGGCCTGAGATAAGCCTCCGCTCATCGCGGTTGTTCGGCGTCAGGCGGCCGCATGTTCGCGAATGTTCGTAGTGAGGGTGAATGAAAGCGGCTGAACTCCGCGAATCCGACAGGTGCGGCGTGGTTCGGGGGTTGTCGGATGTGTCGGAATCCAACTTTGCCGGGTGCCGCTTTCGCTCTCTCGGCAGGGTGATCGAGTCGGGCCGGCTCATCCCAGAGCCTAAGGCACAAAAGGGATGCTGTAGGAAAGCGAAATAGGGTTTCGGGCGGGGGAGGGGGACAGTCCCTAGTTTTCACTCGGGGGGACGGGGACAGTCCCTGGTTTTCACGCGAAGGCACGAAGGCGCGAAGGCAGGAAAAACGCAAAGAGGGCGCGTTAACATTTTCTTGGTTTAACGATGTTCAATAGCGCACGGCAGCACGGCAGCACGGCTGCACGCTCGCGCTCGGGGGGCGGTGTCTGTTGAGGAGTTTCGAGATGACTTATTCGATTTTGCTGGCCGTCGCGGCAGCGGCCGCTCAGACGGTTGCGGCGCAACCTGCGCCGAATGCGGCGCAGGTTCAGGCGCAGGGTTATGCGCAGGCGCAGCAGGCGCTGGCGGGCAACGGAGCGGCGCAAGCAACGGTGCTCCCACCGGCGGCCATGCAATACGCGCCGGCCGCGCCGATCGCCGCGCCCGTCAGGGCGAACGCCATCCTACGCGTTGGCACGGAAATTCCGCTGAGGCTCACTCAGGAGCTCACCACCAAGGGCAAGAAGCTGCGGGTCGGCGACCGCTTCCACCTGGAGACCTCCGAGCCCGTCATGGTCCAGGGCGTCAACGTGATTCCGGTCGGAAGCCCGGCCGTGGGGGAGATCACCGACGTCCGCAACAAGGGCATGTGGGGCAAATCCGGTCACCTCGCGGCGCGCATCCTCTACGTGACCGTGAACGGCCGGCAGATCCGGCTTAGCGGCGCGTTCGACGACAAGGGGGTCGCGGGCGGTATCGGAGCGGTCGCTGTGTCGGCGATCATCTTTGCACCGGCCGGATTCTTCATGACGGGCACGAGCGCAAAGGTTCCGGTCGGAACGATCATCAAGAGCTTCGTCGACGAAGACGTGCCGCTCTCGATGCCGGTGGCGGCACAGGCACCGATGCAGGTGGGCGTTCCGGCGGCTCCGATGCAAGTCCAGGCACCGGCCGCGCCAGCGCCGGCAGCAGCTCCAGCAGCACCGGCGGGGCAGTCGCACTGATCGATTGAGCAGCGCCGAGGTCCGAAAGGGTTTCACGCGAAGCTCGCGGAATCGAAGATGACCGAAGGTCAACGCGCGAAGCTGGTGCTCCATTCGTCAGCCCTCCCCCTTGTGGGGAGGGGATGGGGAGGGGGCGGCCGGCGTCTGCCCGCCAAAGAATCTTTTGTCGGCGAAGCACTCTGCTGTCGCAGCCCGCTCCGCGCCCCCACCCAGAACCCTCCCCACAAGGGGGAGGGCTTTTCATGAGGGTGAAAGGGACGTCCTCTGACGAGCAATAGTTCACTCCGTCTTTATCTTCTCCCGTCCATATCCACCTAATGGTATCTGGACGATCACTTGCCGTTGCTGCTTCGATAACCGCAGTCGCGATCGTCGCCTCCTCGCCGGTCGTGGCTCAATCTTCCGGCGATTCGATCCCCTCCACGTCGGCGCGACCGCGCGTCGTTGAGGTGCCGGGACAGGGAACGGTTTACGTCGTGCCCGGGAACTCAAAGACTAACCCGCTACCGCGCCTCGTCGAGGTGCCTGGCTATGGGACGGTCTATGTGGTGCCCGAAGGGCCCAAAGACACTCGCAGCGCAAGACAGCGTTGTGTGGACGAGCAAGTCGCGAGGGAAGGAGGCGCGCCCTCCGACCTGACGATGCGGCTGATCGATTTGAAGTGTAGCCAACGCTGAGCGGGGCGGTACGCCGCCGATGGACGCGGAAGGTCTCGGCATCAATTGACCACATGCGAGTCATCCCGGACCTGATCCGGGATCGTGCACTGTCACCGTAATCGCCCCATAATCGGCACCGTAATTGCCGGAGCTCTCCCGCTAGCAGCAGCCCTGCCCTTGCTGGACCGGCGGGCATTTGACGTCGCCGTAGCTGCAGAACACGCAGCAATCGCCGGGCAGCGGCTTCAAGACGGCTCCGCACGCGCGGCAGTCGTAGAAATACTGGCAGGCGTTCACCGGCATCGTCTCGGTCGTGCGGGCGCCGCACTCGGGACAGGCGATCGTGCTCTGGAGCTCAGGCATAGAGCCTGGCGGCGGCGAGCATGACCGCGCCGATCGCCGCGGCCGCGACGATGCTCCAGCGGAACCAGGGCCGGGCGCAAAGGGCGTCCGACTTGCAGTGCCTGGGCGAGCGAGCGGCCACGCCGGCACCGCCGAGCAAGCCGACCGCCGACACCGCCGTCAGCAGCTGGCTGTGCGGCTCCGACGCCAATGCAATCGGCGCGAACGCCAGCGCGGCGCTCCCGAACAGGATCGGCAGCGCGCAGCAGGTCGCCAGCGCAAAAGCCGACGCGATCCCGCCGGCGACCAGCGCTACCGCGCCCGTGGACTTGAAACCGTCGTTCATGGCGGCGCTGTTAAAGCGAGGGTACGGGCCGGGCGCAAGCCTGGCGGCCGAGGGAGAAAGGAGTTTCACGCAAAGGCGCAAAGGCCCGAAGAGCCAGGGAAAATTAGTGCACTGTCACCGAACTCCCATGACGGTATGAATATGGGGCGGATCCGGGCTTGGGGCCGGGACGGTGGGGGAAGTCCTGTGGACGGGTTCAACTTCGCTTTTTCGCTGTTCGCGATCATCCTCGGCCTCAGCCTGGTCGAGGTGCTGACCGGCTTCGCGCGGGCGCTGAGGCGGCGGCAAGTCGTCCACCTCGGCTGGCTGACCCCGCTGCTCGCCATCTTCGTGATGCTCGACCTCACCAGCTTCTGGGAGTGGGTGTGGAGCGGGCGAAGGCTCATCGATCCGGGCTACGGGATCCTGTTGATCGGGGTCGTCGTCTCTGGACTCTATTATCTTGCCGCCTCGCTCGTGTTTCCGAGCGAATTCGGCGAGGGGCGTCAGTTATTGCTCGGGGCCGACTTCGACGCGCATTACATGGAGCACCGCCGCCAGGTGCTGGGCGCGATCCTGGCGTGCAACGTCATCACCACCACACCGGTCATCATCATCCGCGCAGCCGAGGTTGCGCCGCGCGCGTGGATCGAGTGGATCATATACTATGGCGCGCTGGTCGCCCTCATCGCGATGCGCGGCAAGAAGGCCAGCATCGCCGTCCTTCTCGTCCTCATCGCCGGCTACGCCTTCACCGCGGTGGCGAGCTTCGTGCAACCCGTGCCGTTTTGAGGGCGCGGGCGGAGTTGGTGCAGGATCAACGTAATTCGGGCGCAAGCCTGGCGGCTAGGTGGTGCGGGCGGGGTGTCGGTAGAGGGGAAAGGAGTTTCACACGGAATCGAAGATGACCGAAGGTCAACGCGCGAAAGCGCGAAGGATACTGGAAAATTAGTGCACTGTCACCGTGATCGAAATTAGTGCACTGTCACCGTAATCTTGGAGATACACCGGCGGAGCTGCGGCGGGGTGGTCGAGCGAATCGTGAAGAAAGCTAATTAGGATATGGCGAGCGAATATGTGGGGCCGCGTCGCGGGCCAGCATTTTATGTCGATGAAGAAGCTGAAGAGTTGCGGTGCCCCGAAGATGCCGCTCGCGACGAAAAAGCATATGCAATTCTCATGCGCGGCGTAGCCGCTTGGAACAAAGCGATTGATGCCGATAAATACCCATTCGACGATGACGAATACTCGCCATGTTTCGACGGAAGATCGTTTGAAAATGTGAGCTTCGACGGAATAGTCGGATTTTACGCGTCCATGCGAAGAACCACCATCGTTAGTTGCACAATGGAATCGGCAGAAATGGATAGCGTCCAATTTCAAGGTTCAACCATCAGGAAAACGATAGCCACGGATGCGGACTTTACGTCGGCACACTTCGACAATTGCCTGATCGAGGGATGCGTATTCGACGGATGCAATATGGAAGATTTGTACCTCACGGACGCAGAGGTGCGCGATGTTGACATGCGTCATTGCAATTTAGACGAGGCGAGTTTCGCTAACAGCCTGCTGGAGGATTTCAATATCGAGTTCTCAAGATGTCGCTATGCAATCTTCGACGACGCCAACATGATTGCCGTATCGCTAGCTGGCGCGGTACTGCAAGACTGCTCCTTCGAACGAGCCGCTCTGCCGGCCCGACGCATGTACATGGGTGAAACCTCCCTCAAGTTGTCCGACGATTATTCCGGTGACGAGGGCCAGACCATTGAAGGCGCCGACTTTGCTAATTCGATGTTCGTGGACGCATTTCTCAATGACTTGGATTTTGCGAATTCTGATGTGACCAACGCGGGCTTCCGCTGGTGCAATCTACAAGGGGCAGACTTGCGTCGCTGCAAAGGAGTTTCGGCAGGAGCGTTCGAAGGATCTGATCTTGCTGGCGCCAAACTGCCAGATTCCGTTCTCTTTGCAGGAAGCGTTGAGCGTATAGAGCGCATCACATCACTTGCGCGCCCCGCTTACGTGGCAAACCTCCTTACCTGCGGGGCATTGATCGCTGTTTTCCTATTTGCAGAGCGCGCCTCGTCGGTGACCCTGCCATTCTTTCAGGTTCCTGTACCGGCTCACAAATTCGCGCTTTTTGGGCTCATTCAGAGCACGATCATTGGAACGTACGTCAGCCTCTACATTCTTCGAGTCTGGGAAGCGCTTGCGCGCCTCCCTACCGTACTACCAGACGGGGGCACCTCACCGGAGGCGATCTCCCCTTGGTCACTCTACTCTCCAGCATGGTTACACCTCCGGGTGATCCCTGGTCACCGAAGACTGAAGCCCCAATGGGATTCAATCTGCAATATTGTTTTGCCATTCTCTCGCATTGGGCGATCACCCCTGTAACCGCTGTGCTGGTCGCGGTCGCTCTGTGGAACACAGATGCAGACATCAGACTACCGGCAGTCGGCATGACCTTCATCAGCGCCGCCATCGGGATCGCCTTTTATGTGACCGGAACCCGGATCTTGAACGGACACGCTTGGCAAAAGCTGCATCGGAGCGAAGAAAGTCCCTCCGGCTTGCTCTCGGGTCTGAACTCGATAGCTCGGCGCGCGGCGCGAAGATTCGAGGAGTTAGCCGATCAGGTTCGGGGGGTCTTCGTGAAAAATGGCAGGTCTTTCAGGGCAGAGGGCGATCTCTGACGTTCAAGTCCGGGCCTCGGCTACTTGGCGGCAATGAGGGGCCAACCGTCCATCATCGCGCCCCCAACCCTGGTACATCCGCTTTCGCCCCGGCGCAGCGCTCGACATTGGCCGGTAACGGCCGCGCCGGTCTCCCCACAACCGCCCCGAAGGCCGCATCCAGAAAGGCGTCCTTCACCTCCGCCGGCATTTCGTGGGTGCCGTCGAAGGGGAGGAAGGTCACGTCGGCGCCTTCGCTCTGGAGCATCGGCACGATCTCGCCGCAGGTGACTCCGAATTTCAGGGTCCGGTCCGAACGGCCGTGGGAGACGAGCACCTTGCGGCCGCGCGCGGCGTGGGCGGTGCGGATCGCGATGCCGGGCGACCAGGCGATCACGGACGAGAATGCGTAGGCGCGCGACATGCCCATCGCCAGCGCGAAGGTCGCGCCGTCGGAAAAGCCGGCGAGCACCGTGCGCGCGTGGTCGACGGGCACGATCTTCTCCAGCGCCGCGATCGCCGCCTCGACGCGATCCGCATCGCGGCTCAAGGCGAAGCGATGCGAGAGCCGGTTGGCGAGCGGGGAATCGCGCGAGGGCATGCCTTCGGCGTTCCTCACCGCATCCCAGGTGACGCCTTTCGAGGTGGGTGCGAGCAGGACGAGGCCGCGTGCATCGGCCTCGTCCGCGAACTGATGAAGCATCCAGAGCGGGCGATGATCGGCGCCGTGGAGGAGGATCAGCAGCGGCGGATGCGGGCCGGCGCTGGCGGGAACCGCCGCAATGGCGTCGTTCGGGAGCTGGATGACTCGCGGCTGGTGCGCAGTGGCGGTTTGAAGCGGTGCGGGGGCTGGGGGCGGTGCTTGCGCCGCCTGTGCGAGAGCGAGAAGCGCGGCTGCGAGGAGCATCACTTGGCCGCGATGAGGTCCGGTTGGTCCTCAAGATCGGACGCCTTGCGGCGGGCTTTTCTCTTTGGCTGGGTCCCCGCTTTCGCGGGGATGACGACAGGTTTCACGCTGGCACGTTCGAGCATCGGTTTGAGGTACTGGCCGGTGAACGACTTCAGTTCGGCCGCGACCGTTTCCGGCGTTCCTTCGACCACGATCTTGCCGCCGTTGACGCCGCCCCCCGGCCCCAAATCGATCACCCAATCGGCGGTCTTGATGACGTCGAGGTTGTGTTCGATCACCACCACCGTATTGCCCTGGTCCGCCAGGCGGTGGAGCACCTCCAGCAGCTTGCGGACGTCCTCGAAGTGCAAGCCCGTGGTCGGCTCGTCCAAGATGTACAGCGTCTTCCCCGTGGCCCGCCGCGACAGCTCCTTGGACAGCTTCACCCGCTGCGCCTCGCCGCCGCTCAAGGTCGTCGCGCTCTGGCCGACCTTGATGTAGCCGAGGCCGACCTCCTGAAGCATCCGCATCTTGTCGCGGATGGCGGGGACCGCCTTGAACAGCTCGGCCGCCTCCTCGACGTTCATGTCGAGCACGTCGGCGATCGAATGGCCCTTGAACTTCACCTCCAGCGTCTCGCGGTTGTAGCGGGCGCCGTGGCAGACGTCGCAGGTGACGTAGACGTCGGGGAGGAAGTGCATCTCGATCTTGATGAGGCCGTCGCCCTGGCACGCCTCGCACCGGCCGCCCTTGACGTTGAAGCTGAAGCGGCCGGGCTTGTAGCCCCGCGCCTTCGCCTCCGGCAGGCCGGCGAACCAGTCGCGGATCTGGGTGAAGGCGCCGGTGTAGGTCGCGGGGTTGGAGCGCGGGGTGCGGCCGATCGGCGACTGGTCGATGTCGATCACCTTGTCGAGCTGCTCGAGCCCCTTGATGCCGCTGCACGGGCCGCACGGGATGCGGGCGCCGTTGAGCGCGCGCGCGGCGCCGGCGTAGAGCGTGTCGATGGTGAGGCTGGACTTGCCCGAGCCGCTGACCCCGGTGACGCAGGTGAAGGTGCCGAGCGGGAAGGGGACGGTGACGGATCGGAGGTTGTTGGCGGTCGCGTTCTGGACGGTCACATACTTGCCGTTGCCCTTGCGGCGGGTACGCCCAAGCGGAATCTCGCGGCGGCCGGAGAGATAGTCGGCAGTGATGCTGTCGGTGCAGGCGAGCAGCTCGTCGAGCGTGCCGCTGCACACCACTTCGCCGCCGTGGACGCCCGCGCCGGGACCCATGTCGATGACATGGTCGGCGTGGCGGATCGCGTCCTCGTCATGCTCGACGACGAGCACGGTGTTGCCGAGGCCGCGCAGGCGCTTGAGTGTCTCGAGCAGGCGGTCGTTGTCCTTCTGGTGGAGGCCGATCGAGGGCTCGTCGAGGACGTAGAGGACGCCCGAGAGGCCGGAGCCGATCTGGCTGGCGAGGCGGATGCGCTGGCTCTCGCCGCCGCTGAGCGTGCCGCTGGTGCGGTCGAGGTGGAGATAGTCGAGCCCGACATTGTGGAGGAAGCCGAGGCGCTCGTTGATCTCCTTGAGGATGGCTTTGGCGATCTCGTTCTGGGTGGGGGTGAGCTTCTCGTGGAGCGCGGCGAACCAGGCGTGGGCGTCGGCGACGCTTCGGCGGCTCGACATGGAGATGTCCTCGCCGGCGATCTTCACCGCGAGCGCTTCGGGCTTGAGGCGGGCGCCGAGGCAGACTTCGCACGGGCGCGAGGACTGGTAGCGCGACAGCTCCTCGCGCATCCACGCGCTCTCGGTCTGGAGCATGCGGCGGTTCAAATTGCCGAGCACGCCTTCGAACGGCTTCTTGACCTCGTAGCTGCGCCTGCCGTCGATGAAGCGGAGGGTGACGGGCTTGCCGCCGGTGCCGCGCAGGATCACGTCGCGGGCTTCGTCGGGCAGGTCCTTCCACGGCACGTCGAGCTCGAAATCGTAGGCGCGGGCGAGGCTGGACAGCACCTGCATGTAATAAGGGCTGGGCGGCTGCGACCTGGCCCAGGGCACGACCGCGCCCTTGGCGATGCTGAGGGCGTGGTTGGGGACGACGAGGTCGGGATCGAACACCAGTTTCTCGCCGAGGCCGTCGCAGGCGGGGCAGGCGCCCTGCGGCGCATTGAAGGAGAAGAGGCGCGGCTCGATCTCGGCAATGGTGAAGCCGCTGACGGGGCAGGCGAATTTCTCGGAGAAGATGATCCGGCCGGGCGGCGCGTAGTCGAGCTTCATTCCGCCGGTTGAAGGGGACAGTCCCTGGTCAGGGACTGTCCCCTGGTCTGCATCCGCCGGATCAAGATACGCCAGCCCGTCGGCCAGCTTCAGCGCGGTTTCGAAGCTGTCCGCCAGCCGCGCCTCGATTCCTTCACGCACCGCGATTCGGTCGACCACCACCTCGATGTCGTGCTTGTATTTCTTGTCGAGGCTCGGCGCTTCCTCGATCGCATGAAACTCGCCGTCGATCCGCACCCGGGTAAAGCCGGCCTTCTGCCATTCGGCCAGCTCCTTACGATACTCGCCCTTGCGCCCGCGGACGACCGGGGCGAGCAGATAGTGGCGGCTGCCCTCGGGGAGCGCCATCACCCGGTCGACCATCTGGCTGACCTGCTGCGCCTCGATCGGCAGGCCCGTCGCGGGCGAGTAGGGAACTCCGACGCGCGCCCAGAGCAGGCGCATGTAATCGTAGATTTCCGTCACCGTCGCGACGGTCGAGCGCGGGTTCTTGCTCGTCGTCTTCTGCTCGATCGAGATGGCGGGCGAGAGGCCGTCGATATGCTCGACGTCGGGCTTCTGCATCATCTCCAGAAACTGCCGCGCGTAGGCGCTCAGCGACTCCACGTACCGCCGCTGCCCTTCCGCATAAATGGTATCGAAGGCGAGGCTGCTCTTTCCCGAACCGCTCAGGCCGGTGATGACCGTCAGGCTCTCGCGCGGGATTTCCACGTCGATGCCCTTCAGATTGTGCTCGCGCGCTCCGCGGACGGAAATATGAGTCAGCATTCGGCCTGTTTCGTTCCAGCTTTGTTCTGATTAGCGCGCGCCGGCACCCCCGGTCAACGCGGCCTGTTGTGAGATGGGTTCGACGGGCGCAAAAAACAACGAGAAAGAAGGGGGCGAATCCAATGAAATCTTCGGTTGTTGTTGCTCTGCTGCTGGTCTCGACGCCGGCGGTTGCGGAAATTCCGACTCCGGTGCGGCCGGTCACCGATCCGAAAAGCCTGACCTCGGCCGCCGACCCAAAGGCGGCGCCCGTGCCGATCGACGATCTGGTGTTCTCGCGCGGGGCGCTCGATGCGGCGTGGAGCGCGGACGGGCGGCACTTGTTCGTCTCCACCAATCTTACCGGGCGGTACAACATCTGGCGGATGGACTCGTCCGGCAGCTGGCCCGTCCAGCTCACCCAGTCGGACGACAACCAGAGCGGCTTCGCCGTCTCGCCCGACGGAACCACGCTCTATTATACGCAGGACAAGGGCGGGAACGAGCAATACGACATCTACGCCGTCCCGACAGCCGGCGGCGCGCCGAAGAATCTCACCAACACGCCGGACGTTCGTGAAAACGCGCTGATGATCGCGCCCGACGGCCGGTCGATGGCGCTGTCGACCAAGAAGAGCGGCGAGGGCCAGGTCGACCTCGCGGTGATGGACATGGCGAGCGGCAAGGTGCGGGCGCTGACTCACGAGGCCGATCCGCAGTGGGACTGGAGCGCGGTCGCGTGGATCGACGGCGGCAAGTCGCTGATCGCCAATCGCAGCTTCGTCGGCGGCGACAAGGGCGAGGTGTGGAAGATCGATGTGGTGAGCGGCAAGGCGACGAGGCTGCTCGGCAAGCCGGACGTGATCTTCACCGCGTCGGACGCCACGCCGGACGGATCGGCCGTGGCGCTGACCACCAACGACGGAACCCACCAGCTGCATGCCGCGGTGTTCGCGCCCGCCTCGGGCGCGATCCGCACGCTGAAGCCGACGCCGTGGGAGCAATCGAGCGGCGCGATCAGTCCGGACGGCCGATCGATGGTCGTCGGCACGAGCGAGAACGGCCGCGAAACGCTGGAGCTGGTGGACCTGGCGTCGCTTGCCGAACAGCCGCTGGCCATGCCGCCCGGGGTCAACAGCACCGTCGGGACGCACCCGTTCACGGCGGATTCCAGCCGCCTGCTCGTGCTTCATTCTGGCGCGGACACGCCGAGCGAGCTCGAGGCATTCGATATCGCAGCGAGCAAGATGACGCAGCTGACACATCTTGCGATGGCGACCCTCGAGCCGGAACATCTGCCCAAATCCGAAATCGTCACCTTCAAGAGCTTCGACGGGACGCTGGTCAGCGGGGTCGTCACGATGCCGTTCAACCTGAAGCGCGACGGCAACAATCCCGCGGTCGTCATGCCCCACGGCGGACCGACCGGACAGGTCACCGACGGATTCAGCCGATACGCAACGGCGCTGGCAAGCCGCGGCTATATCGTCGTCCAGCCCAACCCGCGCGGATCGACCGGCTATGGCCTCGCTTTTCAGAAGGCCAATTTCCAGGACCTCGGCGGCGGCGACCTCAAGGACGAGATAGCGGCCAAGCAATTCCTCGTCGACAGCGGCTATGTCGACGCGAAGCGGGTCGGGATCGCCGGCGGCTCCTACGGGGGCTTCATGACGCTGATGGCGATCGGCCGAGCGCCGGACGAGTTCGCCGCCGCGGTCGATCTGTTCGGGATCATCGACTGGCGAACCATGTGGGAGCACGAGGACGCGCTTCTGCAGGCCTATCAGAAATCGCTGCTCGGAAGCCCGGACGAGAACCCGAAAGTCTATGACGCCACTTCGCCGCTCACCTATATCGATGCGGTGAAAGCGCCGTTGCTGGTGCAACAGGGCGAGAACGACATTCGCGTTCCGCCGGGCCAGGCGAAACAGGTGGTCGAGGCGCTGAAGAAGAAGGGCAACATCGTCGACTCGGTCTTCTATCCCGAGGAAGGGCACGGCTTCTACAAGCGCGAACACCAGCAGGATTCGTTGCAGCGGATGGTCGACTGGTTCGACAAATATCTGAAGGGTGGGGGCGGCCGCTAAAAACCGCTTACCAGCCCTGAGCGGATCTATCTTGGGCTTGGCAGGGCAGTCCTCCCGATCGACTGAGAAGCGAAGGGGCTGCCCGCCGGGCCGAGCTCATGATCGTAAATGATGGCGCTCGTCAGGACGAGGAACAGCACGAGGAACGCGAAGGAGCCTAGCCCTACCGCCACGGCACGGTTCGAGCGCGACAGGTTCGCGGCTTGCGTTGCCGCGTGAGCCTCCGCCGTGCCCATTCGCCGCCGGCGCTGCAGCGTGCGCTCCTCATCCAGTCCCCACCGATAGAGGATTAGAATCGCGGACACGGCGAACATCATGCAGCCGGGAATCCACATGGTGAGGCCGCCGATCTGCTCGTCGGTCAGGGCATCGAGGCCGAACATCCGTCCCATGACGTCATAGGCCTGATAGAGCGGCACGGTCTTGAACGTCAGGAACGCGCCGAGGAGGATGTTTCCCATTGCAGCGCACCAAAACATGGCGAGCCGGGTCCCGAGCCGCGGTCCCGCGGGCGCCGGGCGCGGATCGAAGATCGTGGAGAAAAAGAACAGGCCGGTTATCAGCAACGAGACGTGCCAGCTGTAGTGGATCGGCTCGTCGAGGATGGCGATGTCGTGCCACTTTGGGGTCATCCAGAACCAGCTGACGCCGACAAAGAGGACGGTCGCGACCGCCGGCTGGGCGAAGAAGGCGAAGGTGCGCCGGACGCCCGAACTGGCGACGATCGGCGAAAAAACCTGCCGCCGAAGCCAGTCGGGCATCCCTCGCATCAGCGCCGCCTGTGGCTGCGACAGGAGGATTAGCATCGGTCCGATGGTGCGGAGCAGCATGTGCTCGATTTGGTGAATGACGAAGACATGGTCGGCGAGTGGCTCGATCGGCGACAGCAGGGCCATCGCAAGTGCCGCCAGGCCGCCGAAGAACAATGTATGCCGCCACCATTGGCCGCTGGCGCCGCGGCGGACGCCGGCAATGTAGAGGGCGCCGGCAATGACGAGCCCGGCCACAATCTCGGGCTCGAATTGCCACATGGCCATGATCGGTTCGCCAGCGTGAATTTCATCGCCATGCGCGAAGGAGGCCGTGGGTACCGTGACGAGCGAGCCGGCGATGGGCCGCGCCAACGCCTTCATTCGATCCTTCCGCAACTTATCCGGCACCTCCGCCCGACGCGGCTAGCGGAGACGCGTCGGTCCAGCCACCGATTCCGGACACGCAGCCGCGCTTCTTGACCTGGCTCAAGCCGGAGCCGCCCAAGCATGCCTTAAGGAAGCGGATAGCTCGCCACCGCCTCATAATGCGCGCCGTGGCGGGAGAGGCGGCTTTCGTAGAGGATGAATTCTTCCACGGGCCACGGCTCCGATGCGAGGCCGCGCGTGCGGTCGAGGAAGGCCTGCACCTCGCGCGTGCTGCGGCCCTTCCAGCGGGCGAGCGTGATGTGGGGATGGAAGGCGCGGCGCTCGGGCTCGAGGCCGGCGGATTGGCACACCCGCTCGACCTTGGCGGCGAGCGCGGCGAGCGGGGCTTTCGGTTCGACCCCGGCCCATAAGGCGCCCGAATTGCGCTGCTCGAAGCGGCCGGTGCCATTGATCCGCAGGTCGACCTTTGGTGCGACTACTCGTCCGAGCGCATCGGCGAGATCGTCGGCGACGGGCCGCTCGACCTCACCCACGAAGCGCAGCGTCAGATGCAGCTGCCCCTCATCCTGCCAGCGGAAGTCGGCGCTTTCGTCCATCGCGTCGATCAGCAGGTCGCGGATGAACTCGGGCGGGCGGATGGCGACGAACAGCCGGTGCATCGCGCGCATTTAGCGCATGCGCCGCATCCGTCGCTAATTGCGGATCGACTCCAGCAACTCCCGGCGGAGCTCGGGATCGGTCTTGAACTCGCCGAGCCAGCATTTGGTGACCATCGCGACTCCGCTCTGGTTGACCCCGCGCGTGGACATGCAGCCGTGGGTCGCCTCGATGACGACCGCGACGCCTTTGGGCTCGAGCACCTCGTCGATTGCCTGCGCGATCTGGTTGGTCAGCCGCTCCTGAAGCTGGAGGCGTCGGGCATAGGCGTCGACCAGTCGTGAGAGCTTGGAAATGCCGACGACGCGGCCGTTGGGGCGATAGGCGACGTGCGCCTTGCCGACGATCGGCGCCATGTGATGCTCGCAGGTGGAGACCAATGGAATGTCGCGGAGGAGGACCGTTTCGTCATAGCCCTCGGCTTCGCTGAAGACGCGGCGGAGGAGGTTCCTGGGGTCGGTCGCGTAGCCGGCGAACCATTCGTCATAAGCGCGCGCGACGCGCGCCGGCGTGTCGGCCAGGCCTTCGCGGCCGGGATCGTCGCCGGTTGCGGCGATCAGCATCCGGACCGCTCGCTCGATCTGCTCGGCCCTCGAAGGACGCGAGAACGGTTCGTCGATATCGAGGTCAACGGACGGTTCGGAAAAAACGCCATACTCGCTCAGCTCCACGCATATCCTCCCAATTGCTGTTGCAGCTATTGGACGGCGGCGTGGCGCGCGGGTTCCCGTCCGCCCTCAGGCAGCTAACCGTTCGCGATCGTCTTCTCGAACTTCAGCGCGTCTTCGAGATTCTCGTGATTGCGGTTGAGCGAGGCGGAGGCGAGGTGCCGCCCGCCCGAATAATAACGGACGAGGAAACTCTCCCCGCCGATTTCGCCTTCGACCCGGTGCTCGTCCCATCCGGACGCATGGCCGGTGTAGCGGATCGACTGGCCATATTGCTCGGTCCAGAAGAAGGGCACGGCGCGGAACGGACGGCGCAGACCGAGCATGTTGGCGGCGGCGGTCTGCCCCTGGTGCTCGGCGACCGCCCAATGCTCGATCCGCACACGTTCGCCGGTCAACGGATCGGGATAAGCGGCGATATCGCCCGCCGCGAAGATGCCGGGCGCGCTCGTTTCGAGATAGGCGTCGACCACGACTCCGTTCTCGATCTGAAGGCCGGCGGCCTGGGCGAGGGTGGTTTTCGGCGCGACTCCGACAGCGAGGAGCACGAAATCCGCGAGAATGGTTTCGCCGTTCGCGAGCGACAGCTTTTCGCCGTTCAGGCTGGCCGCGACGGTGCCGAGGTGGAAGCGGACTCCATTGTCCTCGTGCAGCTTCTGCAGGAAGCCGCCGACGTCCTTCCCTAGTATTCGGTCGAAGGGCACGCTTTCGGGCGCGACGATGTCGACTTCGACCTTGCGGTTGCGCAAGGCTGCCGCGGCTTCGAGGCCGATGAAGCTGGAGCCGATGATCGCGGCGCGGGCGTGCGGCGTGGCGCGCTGAATCAGCGCGCGCGCGTCGGCGAGCGAGCGGAGCGTCACGACGTTGTCGCCGTCGAAGCCAGGACCGTCGAGCCGCCTGGGTTCGGCGCCAGTGGCGAGGAGCAGCCGGTCATAGTGGACCCGCTCGCCGGACTTGCAGACGACCAGCCGCTCGGCGGGGTCAATCGCGCAGACCTCGGTATCAAGTCTCAGATCGACGCGGAGCTCGCGGTACCAATCGTCGGAGCGCAGCGGAATCCATTCCTCGGGCGCCTTGCCGGCGAGATAATCCTTGGACAGGTTGGGCCGGTCGCAGGGCGGATCGGAATCGGCGCTCAGCATGACGATTTCACCGTCGTGGCCGAGCCGGCGGAGATCGTTGGCGCAAGCAACCGCCGCTGCTCCGCCGCCGACGATGACGACCGTTCCGATGGCGGTCGGGGCCGGTGCGGTGGGAGTGGGGGAATCCAGCTTTTCGCGAACAAACAGCGCGTTTCCCTCGACGTCGACCCGCCAGCGGTCGACCGGGTCGAGCGCGGGCGCGCGCAAGGCCACGCCGGTCTTCAAATCGAAGCAGGCGTGGTGCAGCGGGCAGCGCACGGTCCCGCCGTGGGTCAGGCCTTCGCCGAGCGCGCCGCCATAGTGCGTGCAGGTCGCGCCGATCGCATAAAATTCGCCGTCGAAGCGCGAGAGCAGCACGGGTTCGTCGCCGACGCGGGCGGCGATGGTCTGGCCTTCGGCGCATTGGTCGAGCGGAAGTCCCGCCGTGAGATCCCGACCCGATGCCCCCGCCGCTTCCGTCACTGTGATGCTCCTCGATTCGATGTCGTCCTATTCGATAGGGACGCGAACCGGAAGGTTCCCGCCTAAAGGCGCTCGCGCACCGCCTCGATCCAGTTGAGCGCGCGGGGGGACATGCCGGCGGGCAGCTCGTCGAGCGGGATTTCGACGATCCGCTCGACCTCCCATGACCATTTTGGCGCATAATGCACGTCTTCGACGATCAGCAGAGACGCGAGATCGCGCTTGAAGTCGCTGCTTTCTTCCAGTTCGCAGGCGAGGCGCACCGCGCCGTGCGCGGTCATGCCGATTTCCTCGCGAAGCTCGCGGAGGACCGCTTCCCCTGGCTCTTCGTCCGCTTCACGCCCGCCGCCGGGCAGCCGCCACCCGGGGGCGTAGCGGAGCTTCACAAGGATTGCCTTGCCCTCGGGAGTCAGTGCCAGCGCATGCGCGCCGAATGTTCGCGGCCGCCGCACGAACCAGCCCAGCTTCATGAGCTTGTGCACCGTGCCGAGCAGCGGCCGGAGAAGCGTATCGATGAGGCCCATCCCTGCTGCAACTAATGGGTGCGGGAGGGTGGTTCCAATCCGCGTGGCCGCGTGCAACAACAAGCGTTCAGCATGGGGGCGGCTGAATGAGCGGACCGACCAGTCTTACCGAGCAGGAATATCTCGAGCTTCTCAGTCCAATGGCGAAGGAGCTGGCCGCGATGGCGCGCTGGGTGGCCGAAACCGGCCAGCGGATGGTCATCGTGTTCGAAGGCCGCGACACCGCGGGGAAGGGTGGCTCGATCGACATGTTCGCGCGGGTCCTCAATCCGCGCCAGTGCCGCGTCGTCGCGCTCCCGAGCCCAAGCGAGCGCGAACGCACCCAATGGTATTTCCAGCGCTACGTCGAGCACATGCCGGCCGCGGGCGAGATCGTGCTGTTCGACCGCAGCTGGTACAATCGCGCCGGTGTCGAGCGAGTGATGGGTTTTTGCACCGCGGACCAGGTGCAGGATTTTCTCAACGCCGCGCCGGAGTTCGAGCGGCATCTGATCGATGACGGCTTGCTGCTGTTCAAATATTGGCTGTGCTGCGACCAGGCGGTGCAGGAGGAGCGGTTTTTGAACCGCCTCAACAATCCGACCAAGCGGTGGAAGCTGTCGCCGATCGATATCAAGGCGCGCTCCCACTACGACGATTATACCGAGGCGCGCGAGATGATGCTGTCAGCGACGAACACCGATTTCGCGCCTTGGACCCTGATCGATTTCAACGACCAGCCGCTCGGGCGCCTGACGCTTTTGCGCGATCTGCTGGACCGCGTGCCGGATACCGAGCTGCCGCTGGCCGACATTCCGTGGCCGGTGCTCGACCATCCGCCGCTCAGGGAACGCTATGGCGTTCTCCGGCCGATCGAGACCTATCCCGTTCAGGAAATGAAGTTGGTGAAATGAGCTGAACCGCGCCGCGCGGCGCTTGCATGTGGGGGACGTGATGCGCGCATCAAAACTGCTGTTGCAGCTGACAATCTATTATCTGGTCATTGGCCTCGCCTTGTTCATCGCCCTCAAGGTCTGGCCGGAATTGCGCGGCTATTTGCCGCTCGGCGGAGTCGAGCAGCTGATCACCGCGCCGGCCAAGAACCCGCTCGAGGCCAATGAGGCGCTGCGCGCGGCGCACGTCGCCAATCTCGGCCAGAGCATCTTCTGGCTGGTGGTCGCGATCATCGCCGCGATCCTCGTCGCGCTGCCGGTCAGCTGGGTCTATATGAACGTGCGCGGCGGGCACGAATACGACCAGTCGCTGGTCAATACGATCATCATTCTGCCGATGGTCGTCACGGGCATCGTAATCATCGTCCAGAACAGCCTCGCGCTCGCCTTCTCGCTCGCCGGGATTGCGGGGGCGGTGCGGTTCAGGAACTCGCTCAAGAGCTCGGGCGACGCCTTGTTCATCCTCCTCGCGGTGGGCATCGGCCTCAGCGCCGGGATCGGCGCGATCGAGCTCGCGGGCGTCATCACCATCGCGTTCAATTACTGCTTCGCGATGCTGTGGATCACCGAATATGGCGAGCGCGAAGGCATGAAGCGCTACATGGCCGATTACGATGGCATCGACCGCGCCGCGCCACCGGAGCCCGAGAAGAAGAAGTAGTAGTGGGCAGTTGACACTGCCCCCCCCCAAATCAGTAACAGAACGGAGCCGAATCGCCCTGAAACATTGGGAGAATGATCGGTGAAAATCATCCGCAAATTGCTTCTTGTACTTGTCGTCGCGGCAGGAATGGCGCCGGGCGCCGCTTACGCGGGAGAGCCAACTTCATTCCGGGTTGTGCTCGATAACGGCATGTGTGGCACCATGTGGTGCGATGACAATGGTTGCAGTCTGATCGATGAATACCCTTGCCCACGAGAATTTGGAGGAGGGTCAAATTAAAATTCTTTGATTAAGATTCGACGGCGGGGAAAGGGGTGATGGTCATCCCTTTTCCTTATTGAAGCTCTAGCGAGCCAAAAGAATGTGCCGGAAAGCGAGGCTGCGTGATTTCACCTGTCATCTTCTCCATCGCAATAGCAGCGGCAAATCCGCAGACTCCGCAGGTTCCTCCTGTCTCAGGCAATGAAGCCATCGTCGTCACCGGTACAAAGGAAACCCGCAAGACAGTTGAGCAATTCGTCCGCTCGCTGACTCCGACCATTTGGCAGGGGCAGATCAGCCGTTTCGAGCATTCGGTCTGTCCCGCTGTTTATGGGCTCGCGAAGCCGCAGGCCGAAGCCGTGACAAACCGAATGCGTCTGGTTGCGAAAAGCGTCGGAATCGTCGTCGAGGGCCATCATTGCGGGCCTAATGTCTTGCTGATCGTCACCAGCGACAAGAGAGCGCTCCTTCAAGAGTTGGAACGTCATCGCGGCGAAATTTTCGGCGGAATGCCGCGAAGCCACGTTCGCGACATGGAACGCGATTCGGCGCCAACGGCCGCCTGGCAGTTGCGAGGCCGCCCGATCAGCGCCTCGGGCATGGACCTTCGCTGGGATGCGAAGCTTGGCGCTTGGATGAACTATACGACTGACGCGGCGTCTCACATCACCGAGGGATCACGGCCGCAGTTCGATGGTGCGGTGGTTGTGATCGAGCGGAAGGCGCTTGCGGGTCTGACGGTGACGCAGCTCGCCGACTATGCCGCGATCCGTGCGCTGACGGGTGCCGATCCGGCCAAGCTGGGCAATTCTGGCGCACCGACGATTCTGCATGTCCTAGACGTGCCGATGGGGGGCGAAACACCGATCACCATGACGAAGTGGGATCTCGCGTTTCTCAAGGGCTTTTACGATGTCCACAGAAACCTGCGCGCGAATGCCCAGCGTTCGGCGATCACCGACAACATGATTGGAACGATTCAAAAGCCGCCCGGCAAGTGACGCAGCAATTAGCTCAATTTTCGTGGCTGACTGATCGATCAACCAATCCGTCCGAGAATTGAGCGCCGTCACGGTTACCATTCGCCGTTAACTTGATATGAATCATCCGCATTACGTCTGTAAGGGGGCTGTCGTATGCTGGGTTTTCCGATGTTCACGGTCATGTCGCTCGCGCTCGCCGGCCAACCGGCGACGGTGCCGAAGCTTTCTCGCGCCCAGGTGATTCAATTGTTCACTGCCGGCGGATTCACGTTCGCCGGCGGCAGCCTGACCAATCGCTGCGGCCAGCACGCCAGTCCGCGAGTCCAGTTCATCGACCTGAATGGCGATGGAGTCATGGACGCGCACATCGCCGACGTCGCGCCGGGCTGTTACGGCAAGCCGGGCGCTTATTATGCGCTGCTCCAGCGCGGTGCCGATGGCAGCTGGCGCGCACTCATCAAGGAAGACGCGATCGCCAGCTTTCCGGGTACGCGGACCGGCGCATGGGACGACGTTCTGGTGAAGAGCGGCAATGGCGCATGCCCCGGCACTCGCCATTTCGCGAACGGCGGATACGCGAGCGGTTGCACGAGGCAGGCTTCGGCGGCGGTTTCCGCCGCACCAGCCGCCCCATCGACTCCGGCCGATCAAGAGCCGCGCGATCCAGCAGCGGACAAGGCTTCCGTCGCCGCACTTTCCGCAGCGAACCGCACCGCGATCTTCAAGGCCGCCGGCGCAACTCGGCTCGGGCCCGGCAAATGGCGGATGTGCACCGACAATCCCAAGGACGATCCGGCGACGATCGAATCGGCGCGCGACGTGAACGGGGACGGCCGGCCGGACGCCTTCGTCACCGAGGGCGGGACCTTCTGCTACGGCAATACCGGCACCGCGTATGCCTTCGTCAGCAAACAGGCGGACGGCCGCTGGAAACTGATGAACACGGATGTCGCCATTCCGATCCTGCTCAAGCACCGCGGCGCCGGCGGGTATCCCGACATCGTCAACGGCGGCCCCGGCATGTGCTTCGCGGTTCTGCGCTGGAACGGGACGGAATTTAAGGTGGTGGGCGGCAACGATGGCGCGGGCCATAGCTGCCGATTGCCCTAGACCTTCTAATTCACGCAGCGCTTCAGCAGTTTGTCGCTGACCGCTTCATCGGTCGCGATGTCGGCGAAGAAGCCGTCGAGGAAGCCGATTGCCCGGCTTTGGGTCTTGGAGTCGAGCCCTGGCGTCTGGGTGATCGCGGCGATGAGCTGGGGGCGCTCGGCGCGCATCTGGCGGGCGGCGGCGAGCACCTGCGGATTGTGGATGCAATAGCCGCGATAGACGCGCTGGCGGACATTGTTGATGTGCAGCGCGTCGGGCGGGGTCGCGTAGGGCGCGCCGACGAAGCCCGAAAAGTCGAAGTCGTAGGGGATGACGACCGTCTGCCCGGGGGCGAGCGGTCCGATCAGCTCGGCATTGTGGCAGCAATCGTCGCCCTTCGGCCCGGCCCGCATCGACCAATCGTGATTGGCGATCATGTGCTGGAACAAGGCGTAGCGCGCCGCATCGGCGGGGTTGAGGTCGGCGGCCGGGATGAGCTCCGGCGCGTGGGTCGATTTCATGCCGTTGCGCGCCGCGACGTCGCCGAGGCTTTCTAGGAAATAGCCGACGCGCGAGATGATCGGGCGGCCGTTCTCGTCTCGATAATCGATATTGGCGAGGCGCACGCGAAAGCTGTGCTCGGTCAGGAGATTGTACATCCGGTAGGCGGCATATTCGAGCAGCAGATATTGCTGGAACGATTCGCGGTTGCGGCAGTGGGTTACGAGCTTCAGCCGCCGCTGACCGGCGAAGACCGAGGTCGCCGGCGGCGCGGAGCTGAATTGCACCCTTAGCGGCGGGAAATCGCAGGTGTCGCGCGAGCGGCGGGTGATCCCGCGAAGGCTGAGGCTGACGGGGAGGGCGATTCCGCTCGGATCGGTCAGCGTGCCGCTGACAACGTCCTGCGACGCGCGGTTGCGGATCATACCCGAAAGCGGCGCCTGGATCGTGATATGAATTGGCTGCGAGGTTGCGAAGAGCGGCCTGGGCGCCTGCGCTTCGGCGGGAGCAGCGAACAGCGCCAGACAGGCGCCGAGCGCCGCGAGGATTGTCAATCTCATTGGACCGATCTCCTGACCGTGTGCGGGATCATCTTTCCGCCGGCGATTTCGAGCCAGCTCAAGGGACCGCCGTAGAAGCGCGAATTGCCGGTATCGATTCGGGCGAGCCGGCCGCCGTGGCTGATCTCGATGCCTTTGAGGTCCGGCGTATGGCCGACGACGATGCGTGCCGCCCCGTAGGCCGACAGCACCGCGTCGAGCTCCTGATCGACGCCGGGATGCGGCGCCTTGGCGGCCGTGCGGGCTGCTTCGGCGTCCGCGTCGCGGGTGACGAGCCCGCGATACCAGAGCGGCCCGAGCGGATCGTTGAGGATCGAACTATCGCGATCGTCGGCGGATTTCATCGCGAGCGCGACCCGCCGATTGATTTCGTTGAGCGAGAGCTTCGCATATTCGGCGCTGAGGCCGCCATGAACGAACAGCGTGCCGCCCATCTTGACGACGGCGGGATTGCGCGCGGCCCATTTGCCGAGCTCGCCCGACGGGCTCCATGCGAGCCGGTGCTCGGCCCAGCCGAGCGGATGCTTCGCCATCCAATCGTTGCGGATTTGCTCCGGTGTGAGCGCGGGGTTCGCCGCCTGCGCGGCCTTTTCGATCGCCGCGCGGTTGCGCTCATAGACTCGATCGCGGAGCGCCGCCGAGTCCGGTCCGGCGAAGGCCGCATATTCGCCGGTCGTCGTGTAGCGGTTGTCGCCGAGCAGGTTCATCGCCTCGTGATTGCCGATCAAAGTGACGACCCGCCCGCCCGCGCGCAGCGCTTCCTTCTGAAGCTCCTGAAGACTGCGGATGATCTTCAGCGAATCCGGCTCGCGGTCGACTACGTCGCCGAGCTGGACGAGGACCGTTCGCCCGCCCGCCCAGCGGCCGCGCGAATCGATCAGCCCGGCGCCGCGCGCGATGTCGACCCAGGCGCCGTAATCGCCGTGGAGATCGCCGACCGCGACGATCCGCTGCGGCTGCTGCGCGGATGCGGCCGATGCGAACATTCCGAAGAGGATTGCTGACAAAAACAGGGCCGCGAGCCGGACGAGCCACGCGACTATCCGAATCTCCAGCCCCCTCATGCGCGAAAGGTGACACATCAGCCGTTCGGAGTGAAGGCTGAACGACGGCTTCCTTGCAGCCGGTTGCCCGCCCGACTAGCCGGAAGCCATGACCTATGCGGGCGTCGAACTCGGCGGGACGAAGTGCATCGCGATCCTCGCGCGCGGTGCGAGCGACGTGCTGGCGCGCGAGATCGTTCTGACGACCTCGCCGGACGAAACCCTCGGCCGGATCGAGCGGACGCTGCTGGAGTGGAAGCGGAACGAAGGGTTCGATGCGCTGGGAATCGCCAGCTTCGGACCGCTCGATCTCGATCCCAATTCGGCCAGTTGGGGACATGCGCTGGCAACTCCGAAGCCGGGCTGGCCGAATGCGAACATCGCGCCGAGGCTTCGCGACGCGATCGGCGTGCCGGTGGCCTTAGACACCGATGTCAACGGCGCCGCGCTGGCGGAGATGCGGTGGGGGTGTGCCGCAGACGTCGAGGATTTCGCTTACGTGACTGTCGGCACCGGCGTCGGCGTGGGCCTGATCGTCAACGGCCGGCCGACGCGCGGCTTTGGCCATTGCGAGCTGGGCCATGTCCGCGTCACGCGCGCCCCGGGGGACGATTGGCGAGGCTCGTGCCCGTACCACGGCGATTGTGTCGAAGGGCTGGCGTCGGGCGGTTCGCTGCAAGCGCGTTTCGGCGATCGGCTGGACGAGATCGGTCCCGACCATCCGGTCTGGGATTCGGTTGCATGGACACTCGCGCAATTGTGCCATGTTATCGTCTGCGCGGCCGCGCCGCGGGCCATCGCCATCGGCGGCGGGGTGATCGAGCGGCAGCCGCGCCTCCTCGGCAAAATCCAGGGAATTCTCGATGAAAGCCTGAACGGATTCATTCGGTTGCCGGGGGACGGCGATTATGTCCGGGCGCCGGGGCTCGGCGGCGACGCCGGGCCGCTCGGCGCGATTGCGCTGGCGATGACGGCGAAAGCCTAAGCGAGCTCGTCGAGCGCTGCGCCGAGCCGGCCGAGCGCCTCTTCGAAATGGTCGACCGGATAGCCGAAGCCGATCCGGAAACGGTCGGGCATTTCGAACCAGCGCCCGGGCACCACCGCCGTGTCGTAGCGGTCGCGAAGATGGGTATCGAGCGGCTCCGTGTCGCCGCCGGTCCAGCGCGGAAAGGCGACGATCCCATGTTCGGCGGACATGCAGTCGATGTCCGTGCGCGACGCGGCGAAGGCGTTGAAGAGATCGCGATTGCGCGCGAGCATCGCTGGGGTGTCGCCGATCACTTCGTCGAGGTTCTCAAAGGCGATGCAGGCGAGCCGTTCGGCCGGGTGCGCCTGGTTCACACCGAACAGGTCGTTCAAGCGCCACATGCGTTCGGCGAGCGCTGGCTCGGCG
Organism: Sphingomicrobium sp.; assembly: GCA_035701045.1. GTDB lineage: Bacteria > Pseudomonadota > Alphaproteobacteria > Sphingomonadales > Sphingomonadaceae > Sphingomicrobium. Next base: position 58,849 of record DASSOB010000020.1, read on the forward strand.
AGTATCCATCCGCAGCGCAGGCCGCTGAGTCCGTAAACCTTGGTCAGGCTGTTCGTGCAGACGAACTCGGGACCGAGATGGACCGCGCTCCGACGCGGCGGCATGGCGGAATCGAGATAGACCTCGTCGACGAGGATTCGTGCGCCGACCCGTCTCGCGATGTCGCCAATCGCGACTAGCTCCTCTTCTTCAGCGAGCGCGCTGCTTGGGTTGTGTAAATTCGTGACGACGATAAGGCGCGTGCGGCCTCCGACAGCGGCGGCAATGCGGTCCGGGTCCAGTCTGAATCCGTCTTCGGGTCTCCGATCGAACCGGCCGATGCTAGCTCCGAGAAAACTCGCGGCTTGAAGCAGCGGCTCGTAGGTCGGCTTCTCGATCAGCACGTCGTCGCCCGGCTCGATCAGCGATGCCATGGCGAGGAAGTTCGCCATCGACGTACCGTCGGCGGCGACCACCTGATCCGAACTCACGCCGTACCGCCTGGCAATCGCCTCGCGCAGCGGCGCGTAACGCGGGTGGCTCGCGCCATCGAGGTCGAGATCGGCGAGCGCGAGCGGAAGCGAGTCCATGCGGAAATGCGGGACTTCGCTGCCGGTCAGGTCGAAGCGCGCGGGTGGCTTGAACTTCGCCCAGTGCATGTAGCCGGACTGCATCGCTCTCATTCCGCCGCTCCGCGATTCTTGCGCTGCCAGTAGAGGCAGGCGGGAACGCCCGCGAGCAGGATCGCATAGCCGATCAGGCTGTTGACCGGATTGTTCCAGACGGTGGCGATAACCACCACGATGCAGGCGGCGACGAACAGGCCCGTCGTCAGCGGATGAAGCGGCGCCTCGAAGGGGACCGATTGCTCGGGGAACCGGCGGCGGAAGACGAACAGGGCCGCGCCGGTCAGCCCGAAGAAGATGAAATCGACCGAGACGACATAGCTCAGGATCTGCCCGTAGGTCCCGGACAGCGCGATCGTGGCCGCCGCGGCTCCCTGCAGCACGATCGCGACGATCGGCACGCGCGTGACCGGATGAACTCGCGCGACGCTTCGGAAGAACAATTTGTCTTCGGCCATGGCGAAATAGACGCGGGGGGTGGTCAGCATGCCCTGGCTGAGAAACCCGAGTGTCGAAATCGCGATTCCGAGCGCGATCAGAGTCGCGCCACGCTGGCCGAGCGCGAGGCGCATCACGTCGCTTGCCGGAGTCGTCGACGCGGCCAGGCCGGCCGGCCCGAGCACATAGACGCAGACGAAGGCGACGGCCGTGTAGAGCAGCACGACCCCGGCCACGCCGAGCAGCAACCCTCGCGCAAGGTCGCGCCGCGGGTCGCGCATTTCCCCGGCGACGAAGCTCGCCGTCTGCCAGCCGCCGTAGGCGAACATCACAGGTGTCAGTGCGGCGCCGATTTTGGCAATCGAGTCTCTGCCGGGTGCCTCCGGTTGAACCGTCGCCGGGACCGCCGACGCGAACCACCAGCCAAGGGCGACGAGTGCGACGATCGCGGCAATCTTCAGCAGCATGAGGGCGCTCTGCACGTTGCTGCCCGACCGGACCCCGAGGCAATTGATCAAGGTCAGCACCGCCAGCGTGATCACGGCGAGCGCACCCGGAGGCAGCGGCAGCGGCGCGAGCTCGAGGAAATAGCGCGCGAACGTGATCGCGACGGCCGCCATGCCGCCGGACTGAATGACGAGCAGCAGCGCCCAGCCGTAGAGGAAGGCCGGCATCGGCCCGTAGGCATCGCGCAAATAGGCATATTGGCCGCCGACTTCGGGCCGTCGCGCGGCGAGCTCGGCATAGACGAACGAGGCGGCGAGCGCGACCACGCCGCCAGCAATCCACACGCCGACGATGAGCAAGGGCGTATCGACATGCCGCGCGACCTCGGCCGGGTTGACGAAGATTCCCGCGCCGATGATCCCGCCCATGACGAGCATCGTCGCATCGAACATGCCGAGCCGGCGGACGAGGCCGTGAGAACCGGCTGCGGCCGGTACGGAGTCAGCGCTCAAGCGTCCGCCAGCCCGTCTGGAGAGATCGTAACTTGCTCTCGGGAGCATTCCCGTTCTTGTTGGCCTGCGGCTCGAGCATCGATCGAGCAGAATAGAGTGTCGGACCGGAGGAGCAATGCAGCGCCGCTCGCGTGTGAAAATCGTAATGACGATCATCGTCGTGGCGGTGCTGGTTACGGCCGTCGCGGGTGGCGTCTTCGGCTATAGCGAGGCGGCGCGCGATCCGGTCGTTCGTCATTTCGCGGTGCACGATTCGGATTGGCCGCTCGGCATCGCGCCGATGCGCATCCTGCTGATGTCCGACATTCACGCCCTCGGCCCCGCCACGGGGGCCGATCGCCTGGACCGCATCGTGGCGGAGGCAAATTCGCTTCATCCGGATGTGGTCGTCCTTGCGGGGGATTTCGTGGCGAGCGGCCCTTTCGCGCCAAGCTCCCCGGACATCCGGCAAGCCGTCGAACCGCTCCGCGCGCTTCATCCCAGGCTCGGCAGCTTCGCGGTTCTCGGCAACAACGATCGCGATCATTCGGACGAGACGCGAGCGGCGCTTCGGCCGGTCGGCGTTACTTTGCTCGAAAACGACGCGGTCCAGCTGGGCCCGGTTGCACTCGGCGGCGTGGATACCCGCATTCGCACGACAGCCAGGCGGCTGCTCGCCCTCAAGGGCCTGAGAATCATCGTGGCCCACACGCCGGACCTTTTCCCCAGAGTGCCGGATGGAATCCCGCTGATGCTGGCGGGGCATACCCACTGCGGGCAGATCGTCCTGCCGTGGATCGGCGCGCTGGCGACCGGGTCAGCCTATGGAACGCGCTTCCTGTGCGGCGTGCGCCGGGAAGGCGGCAGGACGCTGATCGTGACGGGGGGAGTGGGGACCAGCAAATTACCGCTTCGAATGGGAGCGCCGCCGGATGTGTGGCTGATCACGGTTGGCCAATGAGTGGAATCGATCCGCGGAATCGCTGTCCCAATTTCAGACGCAGCGCCGGTGGAAGGCTCGGCTATCTTTGAATTGGGACAAACTGAATGTATTTTAACAGCTATTGAATTGCCTGGAGCAACGGGATGCAAAGCGGCGAGTGGCCGATCGGGTCTCTGTCGAATGAAAACAGGAACGAACCGGCGCCACCCCAGATTGGCGTCGAGCTATTGCTCGTGGACGAGCGGGAGCCGGGGAGCGACCTGCCATGGCTCCGTCCGCTTCAGGGGGCGATCGAAGCATCGTATCAGGCTTTGTCAGGGTCGGACCGGACCCAGGTCCAGCCCGTTGCCATCCTCGATGAGCTGGAGGAACGGCGGGTCAAGGTCCGCTTCCGGACGGATCTGGAAAGCGGGCGCGTTGCCGAATCCGGGCAATTCCTGTCGCGGTTCCTCAGCCGCGGAACGCTCGCGATGATCACCTGGATGGACGAATCGCCGACTCTTCGGCTGGCCGATCTGCAGCAGGCGCTGCGGGTACTTTCGGCCGGTACGTCGGCGACCGAGAGCATCGGTCATGCGGCGCCCGATTCGGCGTCCCTGCTCGCCGCCATCACGGCGTGGCAGAGCGCCAAGGAAGCCCTGGCTGGGTGTGAGTCGGTTCGGATCAGCTTTCAGCACGGCGCCGCGGAATTGAACCTCGCGAAACGGATCGACGATCCGTCGACCTTGCTCGTCAGCAAGAAGGTAGCGGCCGTCAGCGAGATGATCCTGGTGGTCGAGCAGCCCGATTTCGGCGCGACAGGGGAGTGGAAGTTCAAGCATCGCGACACGCACATCACGACGACTTGCGAACCCGGCACGCTTCTGTCGGGCTATTATCAGCGGGAAGTGGATATCCGCCCGGGCGACGCGCTGCATTGCAGGGTCGAGACCGAGACCTTCTACGGTCCCGACCACGACGTGCTGACGCAGCGGTTCAAAATCCTGGAAGTGCTGGAGATTCTTCCCACCGGACAATCGGCCGATTCGTCGGGCAAGCCGGACGCGGAAACGGCTGAAGAGGTCGAGCTCAGCGATGAATCGCTAACGCAATTTCAGGGCGATTTCGGGGTGCTCAGTCTCCGTCGCGTTCCGATCGGTTAGGGGACGGTGAAAGCCGCCGGATTGGCGCCTTCCCCCGCTGACGTTCCATGTATCAAAATGGCACAGCGGGTTTCGCCAAATCGCCGCAAATCCGCTTGGCGCCAAGGCTGTTTTTGGTTAACTTGATTTCACTCAATTTTCGGTAAACGAGGGACTGCAATGGAACGGCCTGAGAAAGACGGAATGGAGACGGACCGCCGTGCGTTTGTGACCACGTTCGGAAAAGCGGCCATCGTTGCTCCCCCGGTCATCACTGCGCTACTGTCGACGTCGATGTCCTCGCCGGCGATCGCGAAATCGACGGGCAGCAGGGGAGGCCCAAAAAAGCCAAAGGGAAACAATGGCGTCGGCAATGGACTGGATGGACAGCCTCCGGGAAATCCGCCGGTCAATGACGGACCTGGAACCGGCCCGGGCGATCCCGGGAACAAACATCACGGCCACTAGACGCCGACTAAGCCGCAGGTGATGTTTGCGTGCGTGAGCGGCGAGAGCGGGCCTTTGGAGCAATCTTCTGACGGCGCCGCCGCCGCTCGTGCCGAGAACAAACTACTCAGGTTGTTGAAGTTTCGGTTGGCAGGCGGCGTCTGCGTCGAAGAGTTGCCGGACACCGCCCTGATTTTCTCCGAGCAAGGCCAGGAAATCGAGCGCCTGAACGAGACGGGCGCCCTTCTCGTTCGCCGCCTCGCCAAAGGCTCCACGGCGGAGGATTTGAAGCGCGCGCTGGATTCGCTCGGCGCGGACGAAGCCGCGGCGTCCAGCTGGGTTCGAAGCTTCCTCCAAGACCTTTCTCTCCGGGGATTCCTGGAAGCCGAATGGAGCGAGGCGCCGGCGATGGCGGTCCAATGCCGCATGAGCGTCGCCGGAGTCGGTTTCCAGCTCGATTTCTCTTCGCCGGAGCTGCACGCCGTGTTGTGGCCCCCGTTCGCCTGCCTTCAGGCTGACGATGCCCATCCGGACATGAGCCTGTCCATTGCCGGAGGGGGCGACCTGGTGTCGATCGTCGACGCGAAGGGGCGCGTGGTCCTGATCGACAAACCCCTCGCCGCCGTCCAGCTCAAGGGCATGATCCTCGAAGAGGTGCTGGAGAAGGCCGATTATCTTTGTGCTCTGCACGCAGCGGCGGTCGCCAGGGACGGATCGGCGCTCCTGATCCTCGGGCCGCCCGGCGCGGGCAAGACCACCTTGCTGCTTCGCCTTTTGAGCATGGGTTACGATTTTCTGGCCGATGACGTGACGCTAGTCCATGAAGGTGGGACCGTGACTGGCATTCCGCTTCCGCCCGGAATCAAGGAAGGCTCGTGGAAGTTCGCGTCCGAGCTCGGCCATTCGGTCGACGATTTGCCTGTTCATTCGAGACCCGACGATTTGCGCGTGCGGTTCCTGGAGTTGGATCATTCAGCCCCGGCTGCGCCGGTTGCGGTATCGAGGGTCGTTCGGGTCCACCGCCGCGCGGGCGAGAGCCCCTCGCTGAAGCGGCTGTTGTCGGGCGATGCCGTAACGGAACTGCTGAATGAAGCGCGTTCGCCAAGCGGCACCTGTTCGGACGAAACATTCCGCGCGGCAGCGGAGATTGTTCGAAGCTCGGGCTGCTTCGAGCTTCGCTACGCCGATTCCGCCAACGCGGCGGCACTTCTCGACGAGCACGCGCCATGAGCCTGATACATTCGGCTTTCCGGCCGCTGCTGAACAATCTCACCGGTACGTTCGATCCGCCCGAGGACTGGCAGCCGATGCTTCAGCTCGCGAGCGACAGCCTGACCATCGGGTCGCTCGCCTCGGCCGTTCTCAAGCAACCCGAGGCAGCGGGAGTTCCCGAGGAAGTATCGGCGCTCCTCGAAGACGTGCTGAAACGGACGAAGAAGCGCAACCGGCGCCTGAAACGGCAGTTCTCCGAGCTGCTGCCGGCCCTCAATGCGATCGGTGTTCAGCCGATCGTGATGAGGGGCATGGCATCGCTCCTGGGTAGCCGCCCCGATCCGGGCCGCCTCCTTTCCGATATCGATCTCCTCGTTCCCGTTCAGAGCCGGCAGGCGTGCGTCGATGTGATGAGGTCGCTGGGATACCAGCTTTTCCAGGGATTTCACGGCGCGCCTTTCTCAGCCGTGCTCGGCCGCGCAAGCGACGTCGGAATGGTCGACCTGCATACCGACATCCAGCCCTATGTGCTCGAGGTGAACTATGATCGCCTGGCGCCGCTTTGCCGTCCGAAGGAGCTGCCGGCGGGGCAAGTGATCCTGCCCAACCCGACCTGCTCGCTGCTTCTTCTCATCCTTCACGACCAACTGCACGATGGCGACTATTGGCGGGGGCTCATCGACGTCCGGCATCTCGTCGAATCGCCGAGGCTGGTGCGGTCCCGCGTGGATTGGGAGACGCTCGCCGGCTTCTTTCCGGAGGGCGCCCCTCGAAATGCGATGTATATGCATCTGAGGACCGCCAAATCCTTGCTTCATCTCGACATTCCAGAGAAATATTGCGGGGAGACCTGGATCCGGCTGCAGCTGAGACGGCGTTTGCTTCAATTGCGTGTGCCGGCGCTGATGACGCTGCTCACCTTCTTGACCGCGCTCGTCGATCGGCCGCTTCGAGCAGCGAAGTCCAATCGCTCGAACCGCTCGGCGACGCGAACGTTCCAATTCAGGCTCGGCCGTGCCCTCCGGCCCGTGAACGCGGGAAAAATCTAGGCCCGGCGGCTTCGCGTCTCCGGCCGCGCGATTCGACTCCACAATTGCTGCGTTGGGGATAATTTATGTTCGCGACTCGGCGGCCGTCCGCCGAGTCGGTGGGGGCAAACTGGATGATCGCCTATACCGTCTATTTCCACGGTTCCGGGGGCGGACAATTCCAGATCGAAGAGTTCAGCGCCTTCGATGATGCGGCCGCGGAGCTTTTCGCCGCGCGACTCGCCAAAGAAGGCGTCGTCGAGCTGTGGCGCGGCAATCGTCTCGTAAAGCGCTGGTGTGGGACAGGTGGAATCACGGCCATTGCACCTCTTGCCGAGGGTGATAGCACCGACGGCGAATAGCCGGCGCGTCGGCTTCGTTTTCGAAGTTCATCAGAAAGGCTGCTTTCCATGATTTGCCGGAGTCAGGCTCGTGCATGACCCTGCGTCCGCCGCGGCGACCAGCATCGTGCTTCTCGCGATCGTCGATGCGCTGGTGCTCTCGGGCGCGTTCGTCTTCACATGGCGGGCAGTGATGCGCTGGTGGCGGCTGGCGGGCCGCGCTCGCCGGACATCCCTGAAGGACGCAATCCGCAGCGCGCGCCGCACGGCGCATCGACAAGCCTATCATTGTGCCGTCGATGGGGCCCACTATCTCGCCCGGCTGTCGCTGCTATTCTGCGCGAACCTCGCGAGCGTGACTGGCCTGGTCTTCGCGGCGATATGCGTGACGGACGCCGTCCATAATTTTCCGCCTTTGGAGGATTTCGCGAACGCGTCGCTGCTGATGTTCGCTCTGTTCAGCGCGCGAAGCTTCTACCGGACCGTCCGGCTCGCGAGACAGGTCCTCCGGATCCGGCGTGATCTTCGCGCGGCCTCACGCAGACGGCGACGCGCCGTTCTCGAAAATCAACGTCCGGTCCACCTCCAGCCCGCGGCGGTGCCGGTCATTGGGGCACGCAACGTCAGGAGTTCCTGAACGGGACGCCGGATTCAGCGTGCTTCCAAACGGGCCGGGATTATGCTCGATTCGCGCTGACCGGATGATCCAGTTGGGGATGAACCATTAACCGCTTGAGCGAAGCGATTCTGAAGAACACGCAAGGCGCAACGGCAGCCGCGCGCCAGCCGACGGCAAGACGCGTGATTGGCATGGCGGAAGCGGAAAAGTTCGCCCGCAAACTCGCGGAACTCGTCAAAGCTTCCAATATCGATCCCGATCTGGTCATCGGGATCGCCAATGGGGGCGTCCATCCGGCTCTTCACCTCGCCGAGACGCTACGGGTTCCCATTTGCACCTACCGTGTGTCTCGTGCGTCGGCGAGTCTCAAGGAACGGTTCGCGTTCGTGAGGCACGCGCTAGCCTGGCGGTTCATACGGAGGATAATTCGCGGAATCAGGCGCAACGTGGATGGTAGCCGGAGCGACGTCCGTCACGATCCGGACAGACTTGAAGCCGACGTGAAGGGGAAAAGAATCCTCATCGTGGACGACTGCATCGACAGCGGTGCGGCGATGGCGGCGGTTCGGTCCATGCTTCGCGAACGCGGTGCGGCCGACGTCCGGATCGCGGTCCTCTGCTGGACCGCGCGGTTCGATTCGAGTTCGAGATACGGAATCGCGCCGGACTTCTTCCTGTTTCGGCATCTCGATTCTTACCCTTGGTCGCTCGAAAATCCGCAGTTTCCCGAATTCCGGGAGTGGCTGCGCCGGCAGCCGCAGGCCTAAGGCCAGCGATCCTCAGAAGTAACTAATGTGGCTGGAAAATCAGCGCCGATGTTAACTTCCAACTATCAACCATCGTGCTAATCGGAAGCATGTCGAACAGCGCGCCTGGAGGGCTCTTGGGCCAGAGCAGCGAAGCGAAAGCTCCGGCGCAAGGCGGCTCGCTCTTTGCCCGAATGGCCAAGAATGTCGGCTGGGTCGTCGGGTCGCGCGGATTTAACGGCGTCCTCAGCATCGCCTACCTCGCCCTTGCGGCGCGGGCGCTCGGCCCGAAGGAGTTCGGCGTATTCGCCCTGATCCTCACCTACGCGCAGCTGATCGCCAATTTCGTCCAGTTCCAGTCTTGGAAGGGATTGATTCGCTACGGTGCCATTCACCTTTCCGAGGGCCGGCCGGACAAGCTGAACCGGCTGTTCGGGTTGACCGCATCGCTCGATATCGGAAGCGCGTTCATCGGGGCAATCATCGCGATCCTCTGTGCGCCGCTTGCCGCCGGGCTGTTTCACTGGACCGATGCCGAGCAGACCTCGGCCGGTATTTTCGCCAGCATTTTGCTGCTGACCACCGGCGCGACGCCGTCCGCGATGCTTCGACTTTTCAACCGGTTCGACGTGGCTGCCTTTACCGAGGCGGTGGCTCCGCTGATCCGGCTCATCGGCTCGGTCGCCGCCTATGCCGCCGGAGCGGGAGTAATGACCTTTCTGTCGATCTGGGCCCTCGCGGCGATCGCCCAAGCCCTGACCGAATGGACCGCCGCGATCATCGTCAACCGCTCGGGACTCGCGCTCGGCTGGCGGTCATTCAAGCAGGCGCTCGACGAGAATGAGCGCGTATTGCCGTACATGTTGCAGATCAACGCCTCCGACTCCGTGCGCATGTCGTGGACGCAATTGGGCACGCTCGCCGTGGGCGCCGTTGCCGGGCCGGCCGAAGCCGGCGCCTTCCGGCTGGCACGGCGATTGGCGAAGGGCATGGTCAAGCCGATCCAGCCGATCGCGTTGGCGCTTTATCCGGAGCTCACGCGGCTGGTCGCAGAAGGCGATCATAAACAACTTCGACGTGTGGTCGCCCGGGTGACTCTGGTCGCGTCAGGTCTAGCGCTGCTGGTCGTGCTCGTGACCGGTGTCGCGGGACACGAAATCCTTCACCTGCTCGCGGGGCGGCAGTTCGAGTTCGCCCAGAAGTTCCTGTTTCTGCTGGCCGTCGCCACCGCGATCGATCTCGCCGGCTTCGCCTTCGACCCGCTCGTCAGCGCGCATGGCGGTTCGTGGAAAGTCTTGCGCACCAACATCGTCGCCGCGGTCGGTTATGGAATTCTGCTCGCTCTGCTTCTGCCGAGCATCGGCTCCGTCGGCGCCGCCATCGCGGCGATCATCTGTTCGGTGCTGATCTTCGTCCAGCTTGGCTATTTCACGATAAAGATTCTGCAGAAAAAGCCGGAGAGCCAGGCCGCGCCCGATGCTCACTTCGAAGGCGGATAATTCCACAAGCGGCAGAAGTCGGTTCCCGCGATGCGATCCAGAAGCTGGACTTCCGCCGTCATCATGTCTCGAAGCCGCGCTTCGGTCTCGGGCGGCATGGTCGGGCGGGTGTCATCGTCATACGGGCGATAAAGCATATTGCGGACCGCCCTTGAGGTCTTCACCTTCCCGCGGAGGCGCTTGAGGCCGGCGCGCCGCGCCCATGCCGAAAGCGTCTTCGCGAACGATGCCAAAGCGCGCGAGCGCGGCGTGCCCCCCGGTAGCACCTTGGCCTGAAGGTTCGGCGGAAGCGGAAGCGCATCGACTCCCAGGAATGCGAACACGCGCCCCGCGAAGCCCGACGGATCCGAGCCCAGCTCGTCGAAGCTCGCGATGTGGATCTGCTTGCGGTCGAACCGCTCCAGGTAGCGTGAGAGATGGGTTCCGTACCGGCTGCGCATGATGAGCGCCGGCGTGCGTTCGAGCTCCTCCTCCAGGGTCCCGGTCCATTTCCCGTTCTTGATGCCGTCGAGATAGTCCGAAAAGGTTCGCTGCGCCGGATCGCGGAGGCAGACCATCATCCTCGCGTCGGGAAGATGGTCGTGGATCCTCGCCGCGGCATCTTCCGAGACCAGATAGGAATGCGAGACGTCGCCAACGATCCTATGATGCGGCTCTGGCTGAAAATTAGCGGTGTACCAATTCCAGCCGTTCTCATAGCGGCTGGAGAAGAATCCGAGGTTCTTGCCCGGATACATGTAGATTTGCGGATGCCAGGACAGGACCTTGAAGATCCAGGTCGATCCGGATTTGCTGCTCCCTATGTACAGGAAATTCGGGGCGCTGCTCATCGGGAAGGGGCTTCCGGATATGGACTAAAGGCCATGTTTCGCCGGTCTGGCAGCCGTGCACGGGGGAAGCAAGGCGGAGCGCCGGGCGGTCTAATTATGGGACGAGCGGCGTCGAATCAGGCGAAAAGCCAGGCGATAGCGGCGATGACCAGCGCCCAGGACAGGAGCGACAGAAGAAGGACGACCCGCAAGCGCGTGGCGTAAGGCGCACGGTCGGCAGCATCACTGACCGGACCGTCGCTGGAGACCGTCGAGCCTACGCTGTCGTCGTAAATTTCAGCCTGCTGCGCGCGCTGTTCGTCCGTCTGGACCTCCCTCAACGCGGAACTGTCGATCATGGGAACGGCGAATCCGAGCGTCCGTCTGTCCGCGACCCCTCCCTGGAGCATTCGTAGCATATTTCGGCCATTGTCCACCACCAACGCTCTCCTCGCGGCGAATCCACCGGAAAAATGGCGCCGTGGGCTCGATCGCTAAACGATCCTGGTTACGAAAAGTTGACAGATTCCGCGGCATCGTGGACCTTCGCAAGGGGGCGCTTGCTGGGGGTGACGTGACGGCGACATGGATTCTGGCCGGGCTCTCGGGCGTTTGCCTCATCCTGTTCGTCTATCCCTATGCGATCTATCCGCAGCTCCTTCGGTTGATCCGGCAGAAACCGATCCGCAAGAACCCCGCGAACCTATCGGCATCGCTTCTCTTTTGCGCCCATAACGAGATCGAATGCATCGGCGAGAAGGTGGAAAACCTAGGCCAGCTCAAGCGGGCCTCGCCGAACCTTCAGATCCTCGTCTATGACGATGCGTCGACCGACGGCACGTACGAGTTGCTGGCCGCCGCCCCCGACATCGTTACGGTCATTCGCGGGGCCGGCAGGACGGGAAAAGCCGCGGGAATGAAGGCGCTCGCGCGGCGCGCCACGGGCGACGTGCTGATTTTCACTGACGCGAATATCTTGCTTTCCACCGACCTCGTCGAGCGGCTGCTCCCTTATTATGGAGACCCGGAGGTCGGCGGCGCCGCGGGCACGATCTGCGCGATGACCGATCCCAAAAGCCTGACCAGTCAGATCGGCTCCACCTATGCAGCGCTCGACGATAAACTGCAGATGCTGGAATCGGGGACCGGTAATGTGATGGGCGCATCCGGCGGCCTCTTCAGCGTTCGCCGCTCACTCTATCCTGAGTTCCCGGACACGGTTCAGGACGATTTCGTCGTGTCGATGAACGTGATTTTTCAAGGAAAACGACTGGTGAAGGCGCTCGATGTCGTCGGGTACGAGCGGACTGTGAGCCGGCGCGGCGAGGAGCTTCGCCGCAAGGTACGGATCGGGGCGCGCGCCTTTCACACGCATGCTTTTCTTCGGCCGGGGCTGAAAACCATGGCTGCGCGCGACCGCTGGAAATATTCGTCGCGCAAGATGCTGCGCTGGTTCGGCGGTGTGTTCCTGATGCTGGGCGGTTTGTTCGCACTGGCGGCGGTCGCGACGCTATCGCTGATCGCCGCCGTCGTACTCGTCGTCGCCGCTTTCGTCGCATTCGCCATCGGTATTCGAGTGAATGCCGGCGGCCTCGCCAAACTCGCCGAAGCCGTCCTGGCGACGTTCGCCACATTGGTAGGCATTCTCAAGGGCATGCGCGGCGAAACGATGGCCGTCTGGACTCCGGCGAAATCGCGGTGACACCGGACTCGGCAAGGGACGGGCAGGGGCAGCGGCTTCGGATTGCCTATCTGCTACAGCAGTTTCCGGTTCCGACGGAGACTTTCGTGGTCTCGGACATCGCTGCCTTGGTCGCGCAAGGCCACCATGTCTCGGTTTACACGATGAAGTGGCCGCCAAAGGCTGAGCAGGAATTGTTGAAGCGGTCCGCCGTGCCTGAAAGCGTGGCGATTCAGCGGCCGAGCTGGGCGGGCATGGGCGCCTGGCCAAAATTGACGTGGCAATGGCGTCGTTCGCTGCCGGCGGTGCTTGGCGCAATCGCCAAGGGAGCGTTGAAAAATCCGCTTACCGCCGCGCAAGCGCTGCTGTGCATCCCGCGCGTTTTCGAGATCGCCGATCAGATCGTCAGGTCCGAGTTCGACGTCGTTCATTCCTTCTGGTCGCGTCATTCGGGACTGGTGCTGCCGGCCCTCAAGGCAAGGCACGAGCGGCCCCTGTGCACAGCATGGGCCGGTGCCTATGACATCGTTGCCGATGATTTCCTGGTCGATGCGACGCTGGGCGCAGCGGAAATTGCCTTTTCTCACGCGGAAGTGAACCGCGCCTATCTCGAGCGGAAGGCCGATCCCGCCAGGATCGCGATCATCTGGCAGGGGATTCCGCTGGTGGACCTGGCACCCGAGAACGAGCGCGAGCCGTTCGTGTGGCTCACCACTTCGTCGCTCGACGTATCCAAGAACGTCGAGGGAGTCATTCGAGCCTTCGCCCTGGCTCGCGAACGCCAGCCGAAGCTGCGGCTTCGAATCCTGGGCGATGGTCCCGATCGTCCCCGCCTCGAGAGCATCGTCCGCGAGCTCGGCTGCTCCGAGGCCGTGGCATTCGCCGGCCATGTTCCGCGCGATGAGGTGTTCGCGCAAATGCAGCGTGCATCAGCGTTCCTGATTTTCTCGAAAAAGAAGTCGGAACGGCTGCCCAACGTGGTCAAAGAGGCGCTTTGGGCCGGTTGCACCGTCGTGTCATCGAACACGCCGGGGATCGAGGAGCTCATTCCGGACGAGGGCATTGGATATGTCGTCGACCCGGACGATACCGAAGCCGTTGCTCGAGTGGTCAATGCCCTGCTCGGCTCTTCCGAAACCGAAGCCGCGGAGCGCCGGGGGAGGGCGCGAGCCTATATCGCGGAGCATTTTTCCAGCGACAAAGGGATGCGCCGCTATGCGGATGCATGGCGCCAGAAGCTCAAAGGCTCGGCACAGCGGCGATGACCGGCGCGTTCAGTCGCTTGGCCGGCCGCCTGGCACGGCCGATAGCAATTTTTCAACGAGAGCTTCGACGGGCTCCGAACCGTCAAGCACGAGAATTCGCAACCCGGCGGCCTTTGCCGCATCGACGATCCGCGGCGGCAGGCCGGCCGCTCCCACCAGCGAATTCTGCACTTCCGCTTTCGGCAATCCGTCGAGCGGACTGTGCCCGTTCTTCCTGACATCAATTCGCGACGCGGCCGTCTGCGCCCGTACGTCGATGAAAACGATCCGAGTTTCGAGTCCGTCGTAAATCGAGCGAATCAGCGGCGAAAGAAACGATGGGTTCGGCTCACCGCAGCCAGACAGAAACAGGATTGACCAAATATCCTGGAGGATTCCCTGATCGAGCAGGACCGTTCCCTTTCGGCTTCTCAGCCACTCTGCCTTGGCGATGACCCGGGCCAGCCGCGCCAGACTCCGGGGATTGCGAAGGCCGCAGCCGAACGCGAGTCTTGCCGCCCCTGAAATACGCCCTGCGTGCGAAAAGCCCCGAACAGCATAGCCTATCCTCCGGGCAAGCGGCTGCCGCCGCCAATTCGCTGCGAGCTGATGACGAGTCGTTGCCGGCAAGCGCGAAACTGCAGCCGCCGCCACGGTCGTCTTGCCGGCGCCCGGCGCGCCAAACAGTTCGACCAGTGTCAGCGGCGGCGCATTTGGCATCGGCATCGATCGATCCGGACTTAGCTTCTAACTGTTGATGTGTCTAAGTACCGGCGCGGAAACCCGATGATGATTCACCTGCTCATCCAAGCGCCTCAGAGTGAGTTGTTCCTCTGATGGAAGCCGATCCCGGCCGGTTCTCGATTGTCGGCGCGACAGGCAGCGGCAAAACGCATCTGGCGCGAACGCTCGCCGATCGGCTGCGGTTGCCTCTTCACGAGCTCGACAAATATCGCTGGGACAGCTCGGGACGCGCCTTGGAGGACGAGGAGTTTGTCGATGCCGTCCATCGTCTCGCCGCTGGTGAAGAGTGGATCATCGACGGCCATTACCGCGAAGTCCGGCACCTCGTCTGGGACCGCGCCGAGATCGTGGTGTGGCTGAACTATCCATTGCTCCTGGTCGCGATTCGGCTTCTCCGACGGTTCAGCCGCAAGCGGAAAACACCGGCTTCAGACGTCACGGCATCCACCCTCCGCCAACGACCGCGGGTCACCTGGGCTCACCGTCTTGCGCGGATCGGTCGCACGGTTCGGGAGCGGGACGAGTATCGCCGTCTTCTTCACGCTCCCCGATATCGCCACCTTCGCATCGTCGAGCTAAAATCGCCGCGCGCAACCGACGCATGGCTGCGGGAAGCTGGTTGGGCACTGCCGCAGGACTGCTGACTTGCGGTTTCGGTTCAGGCCAGCGGCCATGCCGGCGTTGTGGCCGTGCGCTTCAGCAGAGTTTCCGGCGAGGGGTAAACGTGGTTCGCGAATTCGGCGACGATCGGGCATGTCACGCCGCCATAATAATAAGCTCCGATGTTCCAGTAGCTTTCGGCGAAGTGGCTGCCGATCGGTACGCCATCCAGATCGACAATCTTTTGCCTGTTCAGCCACACCGCAAGCGAACCGTTTGTCGGGCTGAGCACGACGCGGTAGACAAGATCGTGCGGCCGGTCGAAGACGAGAGGCGCCTTGTACCGTTTGGTGTTGCCGCTCTCTTGTTCGCCGCGGGTGGTAACGAGAAAGTTTCCATCCTTGTACCGGTGGAAAGCGACCGCAGGCGAACCGCCGGCCTTGGAGCCTATGTGAATTTGGCCGTGCGCACCGCCCAAGGTGAGCCGCGCCATTCCCGACGGGTCCGCCCAGCTATGATGGATGAACGACATCGCGCCCCACAACGGTACGTCGTTCGGTAGCCTCGGGCGCTTCGGATAGTGCAATTCGGAGCGGCGCTTGCGGTCGGGGTCGCCGGCCGGCCGGTCGAAAATTGTATCGTGAATCTCGAACCGGGCCATCCCCTCGCGCAGACGCAGGCAATAGTCCATTCCGGCGTGCCAGGTGGAACCCATCGTGCAACGCCACTTGCGTCCATCCCAGTCGATGTCTTCCGGCGTCAGCCCGTTAACCAGCGTCGACCTGTAGCGCGGGATGCCGGCATTGCTGTTGCCGGACCTGGTTCTGCCGCACGCCATTGCTTTCAGCAATCCGCCCGCCGGAACCGTTGCTAGCGCCAGACTCGCGAAAGTGAGTTCACGGCGAGAGAGTTTCAAATGCACTAGTGCGAGCTCCGCGCCATCAGAGAGTTTCCCGAACGCGGGCGGCGGCGTCGATTCGAATTCGAGAAGGTCCCTGACCGGCTCCTGCGCGGGACGGCCCACCGGCAACAGACGCAATTTCCGCAGAGGCGGCAGGTTTGCAGTCCATCGCCTCGACGGGGTTTAAGCGGTCGGAGACAGTGGGCAACCCCTTCAGAAGCTGTGGAAGGAAGCTCGCGAGCGTAGGAAATTCCGCGCGATGATGCTCGTAAAAGGTCAGGCGCCGGGCGATCTCCGGCACCAGCGCGTGGCCCAGGCCGATCTCGCGCGACACCGCCTTTTCTCCCGCGGCTTCGCCCGATGACAAGGCTTCGATCCGTATGAAGACGGCGCGGATGACCTGCGCCTCGAAACCGGAATCGCCTCCTGCGGCACCTTGTTCCAGAATGCCCGTCGGAACGCCGCTGGCGAGGAAGATGTCGGCCGCGCCACGGACTTCTCCGCCGGTCGGAATCCACAATTCCCGAATCGGCCGCGATTTGCTCGCCAGACAGACAGGAAGATTGCCGCCCGGGCCGACCGCGGCGGCGATCACCGAAGTTTTGACCGGAGTGCCGGTATAGGCGTCCCACGCGGCGACTGCCGCGCCAAGTTTGCTCTCGGCGCGGGAGATGGTCTGGTCGTAGAAGCGGCGGTGCGCCCTAAAAAAGCTCTTCCAGTCGTTGCTTTCGCCGAATGCGCGGACCGCGTCGGCGAACTTGTCCGCATCGCCCGCGGTACCGTCCGATTGCGCATCGCGGAGCAGCTGCACCGCGGGGGTGTCGCTTGCCCCAGCGAAATACGTCCTGATCTCCGTTTCGTAGAAGTTGGGGCTGCTGCCCTCGCGATTGGCGAGAAGGCGTACGACGCCGAGCAACTGTAGCTGCGGGTCAGCCTTGAGGTCGACGCCCGCACGAGCTGGGCCGAGATCGCGTGGCCACAGGCCCGCGGTCATCAGCGCCGCCGCGCGCAATACCGACGGGTCCGATTCTTTCCCGGCATAGCGCTCGCGGAACGAGTTCGGCTGGCCCCACATGCCGGGCCAGCGGTAGAAAATGTGCGCGCCGACTTGCGCGACTTTCGCGAGGCTCGTCGCCCAATAAGGGACGACATAATCGGCATGATAATGGGTCGAGAGGCCGACAGGCGCGAAGACCTTTCCGGCCAGCGCTTCGCCCGCGACCTTCGCGGATTGCGCCCATGCGCCCGAATCCGGTGGGCGGATCAGCGATCCGTCGCAGGTGAAAGTGAACTGGCACCCGGGTGGCTGCGTCGAACCTTCGAAGACGACTCCGCAGACACTCGCGGGATAAGCGGGGTGGCGAACACGATTGAGGACCACCTGCGCCACGGCTTCCTTGCCCGCCTCGCTCTCCTGACCGGCTTCATAATAGACGGCCGCAGTGAGGCATTCGAGCGCATGGGCTCGCGCGACATCGTCGCCCGCGAGCACAAAGGGGAGGGCTGGAACATTTGGCGCATTCGAGAAGGGAATTGAACGGTTGATGTCGAGTGCGGCTTCCGCCGAAACCGGGCGTAGCGAACTCGGAAGCGCCGCCGGCGCCGCGGCCGCAATCGCCTTCGGCGCGGAAGCGCGCGCTTCGTCCGTCGCAGCCGATGCGGAGAGCGACAAAATCGGGAAAAGAAGCGCAGCCGCCAACATTCCTATGGTGGGACTCGCACTCCCCCACTCATTCTCGCCGGTCATCGGGACCAGCCACGGCCAGGGTCGCGGTCTCGTCCAGATTCCCGCCGTCATCGAGGTGCTAGTCTCGAACCGGCGGGATATCGTGAGAGACGTTGCCTTTGCATCGCTCGCATTCGGGCCAGCCTTGTTGCCGGAACTCGCCGGAATTGGCCAATCGTCGGCGTGGGCGCTGGAAGGGCGGAGACCGCCGCAACAGCGAACCACAGGATCACGTCATTGAAGAACGGACCCGCATTGTGAAACAAAATTACAACGATGTAGGGTACGAAAAAGATGAGAGATTCTCGCGCACGGCCGAGCTGTCTGACGGCAAAGGGCACGAACAGCAGCAGGCCAAACCCGTAGATGTTCACCATGCTGAACACATAATCGTGTAACGGGTGAACCTGTGCTCCAGCCGCACCCTTGAGCAAATAGAGATCGGACCAATATCGCGTCCACATGGTTGTCGGGTCGAAGGTCAGCCCGTAACCTATCGGATTGTCGAGAAAGAGCCGGGTACCGTAATAAGCGAACACCAGTCGAGATGCGGCCGAATTGTCGTCCACGCTCAGGACCCTGGGTGCGCTACTCTGGATCATTTCCATGAGGAGTGGCCACACCAGGAACGTGACGAATCCGCCCAGGATCAGGAGAAGCACCAGCCACGAGCTGCGGCGGGCGACGGCGTAGAGCACAAGGAAAACGAAACCGCCCATGATGGGAGCTCGCGTCTCGCTCGCAAGACAGGCGGCGAACAGGACCATTAGCGCCAGGAGGATTGTCAAATCGGCGGTACGCGATCCAATTTCGATTTGTCGGAGTCGATCGCGCACGGCCGCATAAGCAGCGAACGCCAGGCACACCTGGGCCGCCAATTGAGTGGGGGAATAAGCGAGACCGGTCGGTCGTCGGTTAATCATGCTGCGTACGACATCGTCATCGTGCAGAGGCCCGAGGGCGAGCCGGAGGGACCAGCCTGGTCCGACATGCATCATCTGCATCACCGCGACCGATACGCTCACTCCGATGACGCCGACGATCGCGATCGCGCAGGCTCGCGCGCCGCAGATCCGTGCGAGAGTACCGGCACCGAGGAGCAAAACGAGCGTTTGCAGATGAATTTCGACGACGTTCTGCAGCGCGTCCCTCATCGAGGCGCCATTCACGAAGCTCAGAAGGAGACCGAGTACAGCCAGCCCCGACGCAATGAAGAGGATCAGCACGCTCTTCCGGAGCACCAGCAGTAACTCCGCCGGATAGAGGGTCGCGCACAATATCAGCATCCCGCCAGCGATCAGACTGCGATCGGGCACACCAGCAGTTCTCGAGAGCAAACACACATTCGCGGCCAGCAGAAACGTGAAGCAGGCGAACGCAAACGCGCGTTCGACGCTGCTGCGTTGCGCATTGGGGAAACTCAGCGCCGCCGAGGCTCGGGCGGTCGCATTGGCGCGCGAATGCATCATGTCGCGAGCTACTCGCTGCGGCGGTAGGTATAATATTCGGTACCGCCGTACCGAACTCCGGCCGATTTCGAATCGAACTTGGTGATGATGCCGCCGATGATGTTGTTCTGCGGCAGCCGGGACACGGCGATGTCGATCTCGTTGAGATGCGTCCGGTTCGCCTCAACCACGACCAGCACTGCCTCGACGCTGCGCGCCAGCAGGACCGCGTCGGCGAGCCCCATGACGGGCGGGCCGTCGATGATGACGATGTCATGCTTGGCCGCGAGCTTGTCGAACACCCGCTTGATTCCGTCGGTGGCGAGCAGCGTCACGGGACTTGTTGCGCTCTCACCCGGATGGACGATGCTGAAGTCGCCACCGACGCTCCGCTGAACCGCTCTTTCCGGGGTTGAGGATCCGGCGAGCACTTCGGAGAAGCCGGGCTGCGAATCGCTGGCGATCAGCTTCACCGATGCATGTCGGCGAAGGTCTCCGTCGACGAGGAGCACGCTCTTGCCCATCGCGCTGAGGCTGCGGGCGATGCCCATGGCCGACGTCGACTTTCCTTCCGACGCGGTGCTGCTGGTGATGAGCAGGGTTTTGGGAAGGACTCCGCCGCAGGCTTCCTGCACGGCGACGGCGACCGAATGATAGGCCTCGGCCTGGGCGGAGGTCACGTCGTCGAGCGCGTCGCGGACCTCTTCCGGACCGGTGAGCCGCGGGACGACGCCAAGCGCCGGCAGGTTCAGCGCCTGTTCGAGATCGCCGGTCGAGCGCACCACATTGTGGATTCGTTCGCGGAAGGCGCCGAACAGCAGCGCGATGATCAGCCCCGCAGTTCCGCCAAAGGCCATGTTGCGAGCCAGATGCGAGGAATCGGGAATAAGAGGCGGCCATGCCTGGTCAACGATGGTCACGTTCGCCGCCGTCGCGCCGGACGCGGTCGCGATTTCCTTATAGCGCTCGAGCAAGCCGTCGTAGAACGCCTTGTTCGTCTCGACCTCGCGGCTCAGCGCATTGTAGCCGACGCTGCGCTCGCGTTCCGACATGGCGGCGCCGCGCAATTGGCCGACCTTCTCCTGCATCTGTCGCTCTTGCTGCGCGGCCGCGAGATACTGGCCGTAGAACGAGCTTTTGATGTTGGCCGCGAAGCTGTTGATCTGCGCGTCGAGCTCTTTGATCTTGGCCGCGGCTTCGGCGACCGTCGGATATTTGTCCGTGTGCCGCTGCCGTTCCTCGCGAAGCGAGGCTTCTTGTTGCGCTTTTTGCGCGACAAGGTCCTGAATCGCACTGTTGCTCTGCACCTCGGGTAGATTCATCGCCGGCGTATTCTGGACCTGTTGCCAGCGTTCCTGAGCGGCGATGCGCTGCGAGGTCACCTGGGCTAGCGAGTCGGTCAGCTGGCCGAGCTCCTGCGCGCGCAGCGAGCCGCCGCGGTCGTTGGGCCCGCTGGGCACCACGGTAGTGGTGAGATCTTCCTGGCGCGCATAGGACAACATCTGCGTTTCGGAGGTTTCGAGCCGCTGCTTGGCCTTGGCTAGCTGCTGCGTCAGATATTCCTTCGCCTTGTTCGACACCTGAAGCTTGGAATCGATGTTCGCTTCCTGAAGCGATTCGGCGAAGCCGTTGGCGATCCGGGCCGACAGATTGGCGTCTGTTGTAGTATAGTAGATTTCGGCCAGCCGGGTGTTGAGGCCGAGCTGCACCTGAACGTTGTCTTGCAGCTGCGCGACTGCGACGGCATGGGCGGTTTCGGCATCCGGACCAGGGTCATCGATTCCAATAGCCTTTAGCGCTTGCGGCGATTTCGCGAGCTTGAGCTTGGTCGCCACCGAATCGGCGATCGACCGGCTGCGAATGAGATCGAGCTGCGTCTGCAGGAATCGGTCGGAATCCTGGACACTGACCTGCGGATCGAGGCCCTTGTCCCCTAACAACTGGGGAATCTGCTGGTCCAGCTGGACCGACGCCGACGCCGTGTACTTGCTGGGCGAAAGGATCGAGACGAGCGCGCCGATCGTCATGCAGACGCCAACCGCGATCGCGATCACGTAGCGCTGGCGATAGACTGCGGCGATCACTTGCTCCACCGCCGTCGCCTGGGACATGGGGCGGGCGTACGGAATCGCTTCGAGCTCTGCGAACGATCGCGGCGCTGCCGGCACAAGGGTGTTCATCATGCGCTCCTCTCGGTGCCGCTACGGCAGGACTCGGAAAACGTTGAATGATCGGACGGTGTCGAGGACATCGCGCCACGCGGTCTTGAAGCCGGAGCTTCCGATAGAAACGGTGTCTCCGGAGATGACTTCGGGGTCCGGCGCCTTGCCCTTGGCGATGGCGCCGAGGTCGAACTTCGCGACGCTCCGCTTCCCGTCATGCACCCGGAAAATGAAGGTGTCGTCGAGCGACGCGACCTGTGAGGGACCGCGCGCCAAAGCGACGGCCTGGAGCAAAGTCAACCGCCCCTCGATCGGATAAACGCCCGGCTGAATCACAGACCCGGCGACGGTGACGCGCCGGCTTGCCGCCTGCTTGAGCGTGACCGAGACCTCGGGCGTCTTGACGTATTCCAGCAGCCGCTTCGCGATCTCATCCGACAGCTCGTCCGTCGACTTGCCGGCCGCGAGGACCGAACCGACGAGCGGCAGCTCGAGATGGCCGCTCTCGTCGACCATCACGTCCGCGGCGGAAAGGTCCGGCTCCCGAAAGACGGTGATCTCGAGATGGTCGAGCGGCGTGATCGACGCATTCGGGTTCGGCGCCGACGTGTCGATCGATAGATTGACGGGCTGCACCCCGACGGTCGGCTGGGCCCAGGCCCCAGACGCACCGAACAATGAAATGGAAAGGGCGATCGCGCAAAGCGTCAGTCGCATGATTGCCTCCTCTCTTGAACGCAGACTCGGGCGGATGGTCACGTCGGTCATTCGTTGAACCCCAGCAGCACCAGGGGCACCGTCCGCCACAGGATGATGAGGTCGGTCGAAACCGACTTGGTGCGCGCATATTCGGAATCGAGCCGCACGCGCTGGTCGTAGGAAAGGCTGTGCCTGCCGCTCACCTGCCACAGGCCGGTGAGGCCGGGCTTCACCGAGCAATAGTCGAGGAAGCGCGGGCCGTAGCGGCTGATCTCGTTGCCGACGATCGGGCGCGGGCCGACGATGCTCATCTCGCCCGCGAGGACGTTGAACAGCTGCGGCAGCTCGTCGAGGCAATAGCGGCGAAGGAGGCGGCCGACCGGCGTGATCCGCGGATCGTCCTGGAGCTTCTGGACCGCGAGCCACTGCTCCTGCGCCTCCTTGCTGCTCTGCAGGATCCGCTGGATCGCGGCGTCGGCATCGACGATCATCGTCCGGAATTTCAGGCAATTGAACACGCGGCCGTCGCGTCCGACCCGCGGTTGCTTGAACAGCAGCGGGCCGCGGCTGGTGAGCAGGACCGAGAGCGCGCACAATCCCATCAGCGGCAGCATCAGGACCAGCAGCAGCGAAGCCAGGACGAGGTCCAGGCACCGGTTCGTGAACGCGTGCGACTGGCGCGCCGGACTCTCCGTAACGCGCGGCGCTTCGCGGGCGGAACCGTTCAAGAGGAAGACGGCGCCGTCGTTGGACGCGCATCCGTCTGCGATAGCCGAAGGCTGCTGTACGACCGTTTCGGCCCGACTCAACGCATCTACGCGTTCCATCATTCACTCCCACGCGGGGCTGGAGTTGGGAACGTCCCGGACTCCGGCCAAAAAATCCCGTTCGCTTCGAATCGTATCCGACCCGAAACGTTGCCCACCCGGTGCTTCCCGCCGCATCGATCGGTGACCGATGCCCCAGCTTTTGTTGAGAGTTGTGCCCCTCTCTTGCCTCGTTTCCGCTCCTCGCAGCCGGTTAACAGTGCCGCGCGACTCTGCGTTCACGATTCGACGGTAAATCATAATTGAACGGATACGCCTCGGCAACCGCATCAACAACCGGCCAAAAGCTTTGACCGGGGGTCAATTCTGTGTCGTTTTGGGTCACTTTGAGGGAGGTGGAAGACCCCTGACCGGATCAGTCGATCCAGGTAAAAAGCGCGTCAATTTCGTGCTTTGCGGCGTTTGTCAGTCCGGAATTGGCGGGAGTCGCTTCTGCGGCGGCGTCCTCGACGATTTCCATCACCGACTGGCGCGCCCTGGCCAGGCTTTCGGCGTCCGTCGCGACCGTGTTCAATAAAACTTTGGTCGCGGTCTGAAGCGCCAGCAATTGGGCCTGAACTTCCATCAGCGGAGCCGCGAGCGACGCCGCGTCGGTAAGCACTCGCGCGGCGAGGTCCCCGCCCAGCTCGCCCTTGACCTGTTCGTCCTTGATGACCTGGAGCTTGAGCGCCAGATCGCCGACGCTCGCGCTCGGCGCCTCGAGCAGCGTCTTCAGCGCAGTCCGGTGCTGCCTTTCGAGCATCGTCTGATGCTGCGTCGATCGCGGATCGCTGGCGCCGACCTGCATCCATGCCCCAAGCTCCGCCGCCGAGCGCCGGTAGGCGACATAATGGTCGCGCAAGTGAGGCGAGATCCGCTGTGCCGGCGCGGGGCGGGAGCTCACGGCTACGTCAGTCTCACCCATGCTCTATCGCCTTCATGTCGAGGGAAATCGAAACCCCGCATAGTCCGTCAATCCGCGATTATCGTCCAGCCAGTCCGCGCAATGGAAACAGTTGGTCTTCGGTCCACCGCTCGACTCGCCTGCGCAACGGACGAGCGCAGCGGACTCGCGCGGCTGGTGCGCCGATGATAATGTCCGGCGACCTTCGGGGGGTTGGCTGCCGTGACGAAAGCGCCTGCTCAAAATCGGATGGCGAACCATTTCAGGAAACTGAGGGTCGTCCTTCTCATTTCGCTGACCCTTTGGATTCTGATCGCCCTGATTGTTGAACTACTACTTTGAGCGGCTCGAACGCTGCGCCCGGCGCGCGCGGACCGCGGTGTGCGCAAGTATGGCGATCACCGCCAACGGCGCCGAGGCGAGCCAGATGACTAGAAGGATCGACCACAAACTCATGCGCGGAATCTAAAGAGCCGATAGGGTGCGGGCGAAAGTCCGAACATCCGCGCTGTGCCATTGTGGGACACAGTCGGCCGCATATTTTCGGACAGTCAGTCGATCCCGAAACCGAGATCGCGAGCGCGCGCGATGAACCTCAGCGTGTACACGTCCCGTTCGTCATAGTCGCGATAATCGGAATCGCTGCGCGCGGCGGCAGCCACCATGCCGATCTTTTCGTAGTGCCGGATCATCCGTTCGCTGATCTCCGATCGCCGCGAGGCTTCGCCGATTTTCACAAGCGCACCCCACGAAGCCTGAGAGAATTGCCGATGACCGTCACCGAGCTCAGCGACATGGCGGCGCCGGCGATGATCGGCGAAAGCAGGATTCGGAACCACGGATAGAGCACGCCCGCCGCGATAGGCACGCCGGCCGCGTTGAACACGAAGGCGAAGAACAGATTCTGCCGGATGTTGCGCATCACCGCGCGGCTGAGGTGCCGTGCGCGCACGATTCCGCGAAGGTCGCCTTTGACCAGCGTAATCGCCGCACTTTCCATGGCCACGTCTGTTCCCGTGCCCATCGCGATGCCCACGTCGGCCGCGGCGAGGGCCGGGGCGTCGTTAATCCCGTCGCCGGCCATCGCGACCTTTCGGCCGTCGAGCCTGAGCTCTTCGATTTTTGCCTGTTTGTGCTCGGGGAGCACCTCGGCAATCACCTCGTCGATGCCGAGCCGGCGAGCCACCGCGTCGGCGGTCCGGCGATTGTCGCCGGTCAGCATGACGATGTGGATGCCATCGCGGTGAAGCTCGGCGATCGCCTCGGCCGCGCTGCCCTTAACTGGATCGGCGACGACGATGATGCCCGTGAGTTTTCCATCAATGCCCGCGAACATCACCCCGGCACCCTGGGTGCGATGCTCATCAGCCTGCGCCTCCAGCCCTGACGCATCGATGCCGAGTTCCCGCATCAGCGCGACGTTGCCCAAGGCGACCTTACGGCCGTCCACGATTCCGGTGACGCCCTTGCCCGTGTGAGACTGGAAATCGCCGCCCTTCGGTAGCTGCAAGTTCCGTTCTCCGGCGCCCTCGACGATCGCCGCCGCCAGCGGGTGCTCGCTGCCGCGCTCCAGGGCGGCCGCCAGCCGAAGCACCTCGGCTTCCTCGAAGCCATCGGTAGTCTCGACTGCGACCAGCTTCGGCTTGCCGATCGTCAGAGTCCCCGTCTTGTCGACCACCAAAGTATCGATCTTTTCCATCAGCTCGAGCGCCTCGGCATTCTTGATGAGCACGCCGGCCTGGGCTCCGCGCCCCGTTCCGACCATGATCGACATCGGCGTGGCAAGGCCGAGCGCGCAGGGGCAAGCGATGATCAGGACGGCAATCGCATTGACGATCGCGTGGCTGAGCGGTGGTGCCGGCCCGAACAGGCCCCAGACGATGAATGCGATCAGCGACACGGCAATGACGCTCGGGACGAACCAGGCGGACACCTTGTCCGCGAGCTTCTGGATCGGCGCGCGCGAGCGCTGCGCCGCCGCGACCATGCGCACGATCTGCGACAACATCGTGTCCCTGCCGACCCGGTCGGCGCGCATCAGCATGCTTCCGGTGCCGTTGACCGTCGCGCCGGTGATTGTGTCCCCGGCCGATTTCTCGACCGGAACCGGCTCTCCCGTGATCATCGATTCGTCTACGAAGCTGCGGCCTTCGACCACTTCACCGTCGACCGGGACCTTCTCGCCGGGGCGAACGCGGAGCAGGTCGTCGACAAGGATGTCCGACAGCGGTACGTCCTCTTCCTTGCCGTCTTTCACACGACGCGCGGTTTTGGGTGCGAGGCCGAGGAGGGCGCGGATCGCCTTGCCGGTCGCCGAGCGGGCGCGGAGTTCGAGCACCTGGCCGAGCAGGACGAGCGTCGTGATGACCGCTGCTGCTTCGAAATAGACCGGCGGAAACCCGCCCATCGTGCGGAGCGAGCTTGGAAAGAGGCCGGGAAAAAGGGTCGCAACGACGCTGTAGCCATATGCCACGCCGACCCCCATGCCGATCAGGGTGAACATGTTGAGGTGGCGGGTCTTCAGCGAAGCCCAGAAGCGTTCGAAGAAGGGCCAGCCGCCCCACAAGACCACCGGAGTCGCAAGCGCCAGCTGCACCCATGCCGAGGCTCGCATCGGCAACAGATGCCAGTCGAACAGTTCCGTCCCCATCGCGAGGACTACGAGCGGCAGCGTGAATGCCGTGCTCCCCCAGAAACGCCGGCTCATGTCGATCAGCTCAGGATTGGTCTCCTCTTCGAGGCTCGGCTCCAGCGGTTCCAGCGCCATCCCGCAGATCGGGCACTGACCCGGCCCGTCGCGGCGGATCTCGGGGTGCATCGGGCACGTCCAGATGGTGCCCTCGGTCGTGTCGGACGGCGCACTCATGGCCGTCGCCGGATGCACGTGCGCATGGTCCCGGCGCTCGGCCGTGGCCGCTTCAGTTTCCGTTTGATCTGACAAGGGACGCCTTCTGCACCTTGACATCATGTCAAGTTCAAACGGCCAAACCATTGGGGCCGTCAATTGCTCCTTGCTCCCGCCAAAGGAAGGCTAGGTCGCGGAGCTTGCCCATCATGTAACGTGATACTATCACGCCGACACAAAGGCCGGGGACTCGCACCTGCACATCGGCCGTCCATATCCAGGGAACGGTCACGATGCGCGATCGTCGGTTGCCGATTTTTGCGATCCTTGCGCCGCTCCTGACGTCCGCCTGCGTCGTGGGTCCGGACTTCAAGCCGCCGGCCGCGCCGCCGGTATCGAGCTACGCGGCGAAGCCGCCTCAAACGACCGAAACGACTCCCGGCGTGCCCGGAGGCGAGGCCCAGCGATTCACAGCCGCGGGCGACATCCCGGCAGACTGGTGGACGCTGTTCCATTCGAAGCCGCTCAACGATCTCGTCGAGCGGGCGCTCGCCAACAACGCCGACTTGAAGGCGGCGCAGGCGGCGCTGCTCGTCGCGCATGAAAATTCACGCGCGCAGCACGGCGCGGCGCTTCCGCAGGTCGACACGGGGGCCAGCGTCACGCGCGTGAAGGACCCGTCGGCGACGCTCGCCCCGGTCCCGGCGAACAACGCCTCTCTCTATACGCTGATCACCCCTACGCTCAGCATCTCCTACATGCCGGACGTCTTCGGCCTCAATAAACGGACAGCCGAGGCGGCCGCGGCCGAAGAGCAGGCGAGCCGCTACGAGATGATCGCCACCGACATCACGCTGAGCTCGAACGTGGTGCAGGCGGCGATTCAGGAAGCGTCGCTGGAAGATCAGATCGACGCGACCAACGAGCTGATCGCAACCGACCGGCAAATCCTCAACATCATTCAGTATCAGAAGTCCAAAGGCTATGCCGCCGGGGCGGACGTCGCCGCGCAGCAGGCCCAGCTCGCCCAGCTAGAAGCATCGCTTCCGCCTTTGCTGAAGCAGCGCGACCAGCAGAACAATCTGATCGCCGTCCTGACCGGCAGCTATCCCGGCCAGCAGCCGGCAGCGAAGTTCACGCTGGCGAGCCTGACCCTGCCCGCCGACCTGCCGCTCAGCCTTCCGTCCGCGCTCGTCGCGCAGCGGCCGGACATCCTCCAGGCCCAGGCCAACCTTCACGCGGCCAGCGCCGAGATTGGAGTCGCGACCGCCAACCGCCTTCCGAACATCACGCTGAGCGCCAACGCCGGCAGTAACGCGCTCGCGATCGGCCATATCTTTGGGCCGGGCACCGGTTTCTGGAACATCGGCGCCTCGCTGCTCGCGCCGATCTTCGACGGTGGCCGCCTCCTCCACGAGCAGCGCGGGGCGCGCTACGCCTATCGCCAGTCGGCGGAGCAATATCGCGGCACCGTGCTGACGGCTTTCCAGAATGTCGCCGACACGCTCGCCGCGCTCGAACACGATGCCGAAACGCTGAAGGCCAGCGCCGCGGCAACCGACGCGGCCAAGGCCAGCCTCGATCTCGCGCGGCTTCAATACAAGCATGGCTATGCGGCCTATCTTGCGGTGCTGAACGCCGAACAGGCCTACCAGCAGGCGCGGCTTGCGCAGGTGCAGGCGGAGGCCGACCGATTCACCGATTCCGCGGCTCTGTTCCAGGCGCTCGGCGGCGGC
This sequence comes from Sphingomicrobium sp., assembly GCA_035701045.1. Lineage (GTDB taxonomy): Bacteria > Pseudomonadota > Alphaproteobacteria > Sphingomonadales > Sphingomonadaceae > Sphingomicrobium. The sequence goes on from DASSOB010000020.1 coordinate 87,091, forward strand.
TGGTGGCATCGGTCCGAACTGACGAGGAGCGCGAATGGCGGATAAAATGTTGTTTCACCGTGGCGTTGCACTCGCCGGCGCGTTCGCGCTCGTCGCGGGCTGCTCCTCTTCGTCAGGAGAGAGCGGCAAGGCGACCGGAACCGTCCCGAACGTGCGCCTGACCAAGGCGCAGCGTGCCCATATCCAGCTCTACACCGTCGCCCCCGCCGCCTACCGGCAGAAAATCGAGGCGCCCGGAACGGTCGATTTCGACAACGACCAGGCGACCTCGGTCGTCTCTCCCTTCACCGGCCCGGTCACCCGCATCTTCGTGGCGCTCGGCCAGCATGTCGCGAAGGGGCAGCCGCTGGCGCTCGTCCAGTCCGCGGATTATGCGGCCGCGATCGGCACCTATCGCAAGACGGTCGCGGCCGCCGCCAATGCCCGGCGAGTCGCCGAGGCTGACCACGACCTTGCCGCGCACGACGGCATTTCGGAACGGGAGGCGGCGCAGGCGCAGACGGATGCGGCGGCCGCCGACGCCGATCGCGATGCCGCCCTCCAGAGCCTCATCTCGATGGGCGTGGATCGAGGCACGATCGCCCGGGCGATGGCTGGCAATCCAGGCGCGGGCCTCACCGGCGTGATCCGCGCGCCGGTATCGGGCGTCGTCGTCGACAAGGCGATCACCCCTGGCCAGTTGCTTCAGGCCGGCTCTTCGCCAGCGTTCACCGTCGCCAATCTGTCGCAAGTCTGGGTCCTCGCCCAGATCGCGCCGGACGATTTGTCGCAAGTGGGATTCCACGACGCCGCCACCATCGACCCCGGCAACGGCACCGGCCCGTTCCACGGGACCGTCCAGAATGTCTCGGCCTCGGTCGATCCGAACACGCGCGGCGTGGTCGCCCGGATCGTCGCGCCCAATCCCGGCGACCTGCTCAAGAAACAGATGTACGTCGACGTTTCGATCGAATCCGGACGGGTCAGCACCGGACTGCTCGTGCCCGTCTCCGCCGTGCTTCGCGACGATCAGAATCTGCCCTTCGTCTATACCGCGCTTTCGGACGGCACCTTTGCCCGCCGTCACGTCACTTTGGGCTATCGCGACAGCCGGAATTACGACGTGACCGGCGGCCTTTCGAGCGGCGACAAGGTCGTCGCCAACGGCGGCCTCTTCCTCCAGTTCATGCAAAGCCAGTGAGCGGCAGTCCCGAAGAGCCGGCCGGCTCCAATCTCATCAACCGGATCGTCGCGCTCAGCCTTGGGCAGCGCATCCTCGTCGTGCTGCTGACGGTGCTCCTGATCGGCGGCGGCATTCGCGCCTGGGACCGCCTGCCGGTCGATGCCTATCCCGACCTGTCGCCGCCGATGGTCTCGATCACCGCCCAATGGCCCGGCCACTCGGCGGAAGAAGTGGAACGCCTGATCACCGTCCCGATCGAGCGCGAAATGAACGGCATTCCGAAAGAGAACGATCTCCGGTCGGTGTCGCTCTACGCGTTGTCCTCGATCGACATCACCTTCGACCAGGATACCGACCGGAATTTCGCCCGGCAGCAGGTATTGAATCGCGTGGCCGGTCTCGACTTGCCCGACGGCGTCGCGCCCGAGGTCGAGCCGCTGACCTCGCCGTCCGGGCTCATCTACCGCTACACGCTTCAGAGCCCGGACCGCTCGCCGACCGAGCTCAAGACCTTCGAGGATTGGACCGTCGAGCCGCAATTCAGGTCGGTGGCGGGTGTCGCCGACGATTCCGGATTCGGCGGCGGGACGATGCAATATCAGGTGTTACTCGACCAGTACCGCCTCGCCGGTGCCGGCCTGTCGCCGCAGCAGGTCGCGAGCGCGCTCGGGGCGAACAACGGCAACGGCGGTGGCGGATTCTACTCGGAAGGCGGGCAGTTCTATTACGTCCGCGGACTCGGCCGGATGAAGACCCTTGACGACATCGGCAATGTCGTCGTCGCGGTTCACGACGGTATCCCGACGCTCGTCAAGGACGTCGGCCAGGTGACGCTCGGCATCGCCCCCAGGCTCGGTCAGTTCGGGATCGGCAAGCAGAACGACGCGGTCGAAGGCGTCATCATGCTCCGCACCGGCGAGAAGACCGAGGACGTGCTGAAGCGGGTCGAAGCGAAGACTCAGGAGCTCAACACGAACGTGCTGCCGAAGGACGTCAAAGTCGTGCCGTTCTACGATCGGTCCGATCTCGTCCATGAGACCGTCGTCACGGTCGAGCACAACCTCCTGCGCGGCATGCTGCTCGTCGTCGTGATCCTGATCTTTTTCCTCTACGATGTCCGCGCCGGCCTGATCGTTGCCGTGACGATCCCCTTGTCGCTGCTGTTCGCCTTCATCTGCCTCGACCTGCAGGGCGCGTCGGCGAACCTGCTTTCGATTGGCGCCATCGATTTCGGGATCCTCGTCGATGCCGCGGTGATCATGGTCGAGAACATCTACCGCCGCCTGGCGGAGAGCGAGGCGGCACCGGGCGAGTTGATGACGGTCATCCGCGACGCCGCGGCGGAGGTCGACCGGCCGCTCTTTTATTCGGTTATCGTCATCGTCGTCAGCTTCCTGCCGATCTACGTCCTCTCGGGCCCGTCGGGCGTGCTGTTCAAGCCGATGGCCGACACCATGATCTTCGCGCTGATCGGATCGCTCATCGTCACGCTGACCCTGCTGCCCGTGCTCTGCTCCTGGTTCATGCGCAGCGGCGTTCGCGAGCGGCGGAACGCGATCTTCGAGCGGATCAAATCCGCTTACACGCGCGGGCTCGACCGCAGCCTCGCCCGGCCGCGCGCGACGATCGGCATTTCCGCATTGCTCCTGCTCGCGTCGCTGCTGCTGTCGGCGGACGTCGGCGCAGAGTTCATGCCACACCTCGACGAGGGCGCACTCTGGGTCCGCGCGACGATGCCCTACACGATTTCGTTCGACAAATCGGCAACGATCGTGCCGCAGATCCGTTCGATCATCGGCTCCTTCCCGGAGGTCACCACCGTCGCTTCGGAACATGGCCGGCCCGATGACGGCACCGACGCGACCGGCTTCTTCAACGCCGAATTCTACGTCGGGCTAAAACCCTATTCGCAATGGCAGGGCGCGATCCGCACCAAGCCGCAGCTGATCGCCGCGATCGACAAGAAGCTCCAGACCTTCCCCGGCATCACCTTCAACTACACGCAGCCGGCGGAGGATGCGGTCGACGAGGCGGAAACCGGTCTCAAGAGCGCGCTCGCCGTCAAGGTCTTCGGGTCTGATCTCAACGTGCTCGAGGAGAAGGGCAAAGCGATCAAGCAGGTGCTCGAGCACGTGCGTGGAATCACGGACGTGACCCTGGTCCAGGAGCTAGGCCAGCCGAGCCTCTCGATCGACATCGATCGCGGCAAGATCGCGCGCTACGGAATCAATGTCGACGACATCAATGCCCTCATCCAGACTGCGATCGGCGGCGAGGTCGCCACCACGGTCGTGCAGCAGGAGAAGGAGTTCGACCTCGTCGTCCGGCTCCAGGGCAAGTATCGCGACAATCCAGTCGCCATCGGCAACATCCTGGTGGCGACACCCGACGGCCAGCACATCCCCCTGAAGGAGCTTGCCCATATCAGCGTCGGCAACGGCGCGTCGTTCATTTACCGCGAGAACAACAGCCGCTTCATCGGCGTCCAGTTCTCGGTCGAGGGCCGCGACCTCGCCGGTGCTGTCGAGGATGCAATGGCGCAGGTATCCCAGAAGGTCAGCCTGCCGCAGGGCTACCGCGCCGACTGGGGCGGCGAATATAGCGAATATACCGCCTCGCGCGCGCAGCTGATGGCGATCGTTCCGCTGACGCTCCTGCTCATTTTCCTGCTGCTCTTCTTCCTCTACCGGAACTTCAAGTTCCCGGCGATCGCGCTGGCAGGCGTGCTGATGTCGGCACCGGTCGGCGGAATCCTCGCGCTGTGGCTCACTGGCAATCCCTTCTCCGTGTCGTCGGGGATCGGCTTCCTCGCCTTGTTCGGAGTCTCGGTGCAGACCGCGCTCGTTTACATCTCCTACGTCAACGAGCTGCGCCGCGCTGGAACGCCGCTCGCCGAGGCGGTCCGCGAAGCCGCGATCCTGAGGCTGCGGCCCATCATGATGACGGCCCTCGTCGCCGCGCTCGGCCTTCTCCCCGCGGCTCTGGCGACGGGCGTAGGCACCGACACCCAGCGCCCGTTCGCGGTCGTGATCGTCGGCGGGCTGATCACTTGCCTCGCGATCGTCGTCTTCCTGATGCCCGCGCTCTACACGATGGTCGCACGCGAGAACGACCGCCTCGAAGTCTGAGGCTGCTGCTAAATCAGGGGAAAATGGTGGGCGTGGCAAGGATTGAACTTGCGACCCCTGCGATGTCAACACAGTGCTCTACCACTGAGCTACACGCCCACTCGGCCCGGGCATGTAGGGGTGGGGGCCGGATCGCGCAACCGCCTTTTCGGCCGCGATTCTAAAGCCGCCCGTGCTGGTCCTCGGTCTGGAAAATCCGGTCGACTTCCATCACCAGGTCCTTGAGGTGGAACGGCTTCGACAGCAGCTTGGCCTCGGGCGCGGTTCGCCCGCCCTGAAGCGCGACGGCGGCGAAGCCGGTGATGAACATGACCCGGATCGAGGGGTCGATGGCACTCGCTTTTTGCGCGAGCTCGATGCCGTCCATCTCCGGCATGACGATATCGGTCAGCAGCAGGTCGAACCGCTCGGTTTCGAGCAGCGGCATCGCCTCGGTACCGCAACCGACCGCGACCACTTCATAGCCGACGCGCTGCAGCGCGCGCTGCAGATATTCGCGCATCGACGTATCGTCTTCGGCCAGCAGGATCCTCGCCATCCGCTCCTCTATGCGCTGAACAAATGCGATTCGCCAGAAGCGAATATCGGCCTGATGCGTTGCGGGACCCCATCGGCAGTCCTAGTCTGGCACAGAATTTCACCATGATGCCGCTTCCTCCCCCAATCGTGCACCCGCCGAGAGGCTCGCTTCCGGTGCTTCTGTCGGTGCCGCATTCCGGGCGCGACTATCCGCAATGGCTTGTCGACAACGCGGCCGGAGGGTGCGCGGCGCTGGCGGCGCTGGAGGATCCTCTGGTCGATCGCCTCGCCTGGCGCGCGGTCCAGAGCGGCTGCGGCGCGGTGATCGCGCGGGCGCCGAGAGCGGCGGTGGACTGCAACCGCGCGGAGGACGAGGTCGACCCGGCGGTGATCGACGGCGCGCGGCGCGGCCGGGTCACCGCGCGGGCACGCGGCGGCCTCGGGATCGTTCCGGCGCGGACCCAACAGCACGGTTATCTGTGGCGGCGGCCGATCACGCAAGCCGATCTCGCCGAGCGGCTCGATCAAGCGCACCGCCCTTACCATGACGCGATCGCGGACCAGATCGCGCTGCTGCTCGACAAGTTCGGTTGCGCGCTTTTGATTGATTGTCATTCGATGCCGCCGCCCCCGGCCGGCACTCCGGCGATCGTGATCGGCGATTGCCGGGGCCGCACCGCCGACGCATGGATCAGCCGCGAAGCGGTCGAAGCCACCCGCCGATTCGGGCTCGACGCCTGCCTCAACGACCCGTTCGCCGGCGGCCACGTGATCGACCGCCACGCGCGCCCCGCGCGCGGCGTGCACGCGCTGCAACTCGAAATCGACCGCCGCTGCTATCTCGACGAAAGCCTGCGCGAACCCGGCCTCGGCTTCGACCGAATGGCCCAGTTCGTCGAGGCGCTGGCCGTCGAGCTCGGCGAAGCCCTCCTCGGCCGGCAGTTCGCAACAGCGGCGGAGTAGAAGCACCCGCGGCAGTGCGCTTGACGCGGAGACCGGTCAGGCCTTCAATCGACAAGCCGAATGGGATCGCTCACCAAGGAGAGCGGACGTGATGCTGCTTACCTCAATTCCACCACTCCGGCCCGAGGTGCTCGCCACGCGCGAGTTCGCTATGCAGGGAGTGAGATTCTTCCTCGCAGCACTGGCACTTGGCTGCGCCACTCAATCCATTGCTAGCAGCAACCACGGGCCAGTTGCGAATTGGAGCAGGGCAACAGCCGTTCCAGACGACGCGCGGCAGCAGACGAACATTCTTCGATTGGATGGCGATCGTTTCCTGTGGAACGGCAGGGAAGTGGTGGAAGCCGACGTTCGCGCCTTTCTCGACGTGACAGCGAAGATGAGCCCGCAACCTCTCTTGGTCCTCAGTCACAGCGCGCGAACCCCGCGCGAGCGCATTCAACGCGCAAAGTTGCTGGTCGACGAAACGGTCGGGTGCAGCGCCGGCAAGTGCCTGGAAGTGACCCTTCGCAGTGAACCCTGATTGCTGAGCGCCGCCGCGCACGCCGGCGGCGGTTTGTGAAGCGGTCCGCTTGACGTGAGGCCGTGACGGGCCTTCAATCGCGCTGCCGAATCGTCGCTCGCCCGGAGGGGGGCGCACTTGCTGGTCAATCACACAAGCTGGAAACTCGAGGCGACGCATTCGCCATATCTGAAGCACCTGCTGATCGCAGCTTTCGCCGTGCTCGCCGCCGGACCCGCTTTCGCGGCCCCGGTGCCCGCGCCCGATGCTCAAGCGGACGATTGGAAGCCGAAGGTGGCAACCTCCATTCCGGCCGACATCGAAGCCGCGGTCGCCAAGTGCAAGCCCGTCGAAAAGCCTACGCGGTTCGGGGACGTCTTCTGCCTCATCGGACCGATCGAGCGGGCTCCGATCCGGGCCCTTCTGGAGGACAAGACAAAGATCAAGATCCTTGTCGCGAGGTCGCCCGGCGGCGACACCAAGGCGGCACGAGAGCTGGGCCTGCGCGTCCGCTATGATGCGTCGAAGGTTGTCATCAATGGTGTCTGCTTCTCTTCATGCGCCAATTACATCGTGCCTAGTGGGAAGCTTTCGCTCTGGGTGTTGGCCAATTCGGTCATCGCGCTTCATGGAAGCCCGCCGCGCGACTTTTTCGGATACGCCGACACGCGCCTGATCGCCGCACACATGACGAAAACGCAGCTCGCAAAGGACATGAGCGTGTTCTGGAAATGGGAGCGGGAGTTTCCGGCCTATGTGGATGACGAAATCGTGCCCGAAGTGCGCTTCTTCGCGATAATCGGCGTACCGGAAGCCTACATCACCCACTTCTTCGATGCGGAAAGGGAGATCAGGCGAGAAGGCGATAAATGCCCCTTGCCAAAGGGATTCCTCATCATTGTCGACAAGGACTATCTGAACGCCTTCAACATCTGGCCGAAGTATTTTTGGCAGCCAGAAAGCGACAAGCAATATGCTGACCTGCTGACCTACTCCAAAAAGGACTACACGATGGTCAAAGGATTTTCCCGATTTCCGTTTTGGACGGTGGAAGGCGGGTTTTTCCCCGATGGGGCATGCCACATCGGGACGCCTTAAATTACGGATGCGTGTCCGCTTATTTTGGCCGTCGAGTTAGATAACCGCCCTTAAGCCTCCGCCGGTGCGGGCATCTGCACCTGCGCCGGGGCCTTGCCCTGCGCCATCTGGCGGCCGAAGACGTTGCGCATTTCGGTCAGCGAGAAGAGGTGGGCGTAGATGAGCGGCAGTAGGCCGTTCTGGTTCATCTTGCGGAGCTCGTCGCCGCGCATGTTGCGGAGCTTCTCCTCGTCGACCATGCGGAAGCCGCGATAGACGAACGGCTGCTGAGCGCCCTCGGGCTGGATCGCGACCTCGCCGTCCATCAGCAAATCGGCCTTGGTCAGCTCTTCCATGAAGGCGGTGGTGCGCAGGCCTGCCGCCTCGAACTGCTCGCAGAACTGGAGGATGGCCTTGGTCGCCTCGCTTGGCTGGTCGCCGTCGAACAAAGGCTCGCCCTCTTCGAAGTCGCCGATCGCGTCGGCGCCAGGATCGAAGCACAGCGACAGCTCGTCGCTGTCGGGCCTCAGCCGCGCGAGCAGGAACGGATAACGGCGCAAATAGGCCGGGATATAGACGCTGCTTTCGAGCGGACGGCCATTCTCGTCGAGGAAGACGTTGACGCCTTCGTTCAAGCCCATCAGCGCGATCGGCACCGAATTTTCGCCGACCGAGAAGACGATCGGATAATGGCGCTGCGCGAGCGTGAACTCGTCGATGGTGATCGGCAGCGCATGGGTGCGCCCGACCTGCGGCATGCTGAGGATCGTGCGGACCTTCATCTTGCCGTGCTGGGTGACGTTGAGCGCCTCGATGGCGCTGTAGAACAAGGGCAGGCTCTGGGTGGGGGCGGCGGTCGCCATCCTGGTCTTCTCCTGGGGTCCGGGCTTGCGGCCGCGCGCCTGGCGCAGTCCCGCCGGTGAAACAGTCGTGGCGCATCTATTGGCCTTGGCCGCGTTAGGCAAGCCGCCCGGCGCCGTTCCGGGGCAGTGACGGGACAGCCGTTAGTTCATTGAACATTCAACGCTTCGCTGCGAAGCCTGCCGGTGCAATGGGTGGGGCCCTCAAATGACCGTGGGGACGATCATCGTCTTTGTGCCGCTGCTGCTCGGCCTGCTCGCCGCGCAGCCCGGCCTGGTCGGGCAATCCGTCACCCGGCTCGTCGACCAGGACGAAATCATCCTGCGCGTGCCCGTCCAGCCTCGCCCGTTGCCGCCGCACGTCGAATGGGTGGAGAAGAAAGGCCCGAAGTGTGTCGCCGCCGCGGACATCCGGCACGCAATGATGTCAGGATCGGAGATCGACTTCATTCTGACCGGCGGTCATCGCGTCCGGGCCGAGCTCGATGAGGATTGCGCCGCGCTCGATTTTTATTCCGTTTTCTATCTTCAGTCGCAGGATGACCGGCTGTGCGCCGGTCGCGATGCAATTCACTCGCGCATGGGTGGAAGCTGCACGATCGAACGGTTCAGACGCCTGGTCGCGAAAGTGGGCCACTGACTTTCGCGTGCCGGCCAGCCGCGGAAGGGTTGGATTGGCCGGCCCGAACACCCACATTCCTTGACAAGCACAGAGGCATCGCACAGGCCATCAGTGCCGGCGGACCGCGCCTGTGGGCCCATCCCTAATCCGGAAGAATCAATGTCTTTTGCCGACCTCGGCCTTTCCGACGAATTGCTCCGCGCGGTAGCGGAAAGCGGCTACGACGAGCCGACTCCGATCCAGACCGCGGCGATCCCGTCGGTGCTGATGGGCAAGGATCTGGTCGGCATCGCCCAGACCGGGACCGGCAAGACGGCCGGGTTCGTCCTGCCGATGCTCGACATCCTGCATCACGGCCGGAGCCGCGCGCGAATGCCGCGTTCGCTGATCCTCGAGCCGACGCGAGAACTCGCGCAGCAGGTTTCGGAGAATTTTGAGAAATACGGGAAATACCATCCGCTCTCCATGGCGCTGCTGATCGGCGGGGTGCAGATGGGCGACCAGGTGAAAGCGCTGGAAAAAGGCGTCGACGTGCTGATTGCCACTCCGGGCCGGCTGATGGACCTGTTCGGCCGCGGCAAGATCATGCTCAACGATTGCAATCTGCTGGTCATCGACGAGGCCGATCGGATGCTCGATATGGGCTTCATCCCCGACATCGAGGAAATCTGCGCGAAGCTCCCGAAGAACCGTCAGACCCTGCTGTTTTCGGCGACCATGCCGCCGCCGATCCAGAAGCTCGCGGCGAAATTCCTCAACGATCCCAAGCGCGTCGAGGTCGCGCGTCCGGCGACGGCGAACGTCAATATCGACCAGCGGCTCGTGCAGGTACGCGCCGACAAGAAAAAGGATGCGCTGAAGGACATATTGCGCGCGCCGGACTTCAAGAACGCGATCGTCTTCTGCAACCGCAAAACGACCGTGCGCGAGCTGGCGTCGAGCCTGAGGCGTGCCGGTTTCGCGGCGGGGCAGATCCAGGGCGACATGGACCAGGCCGATCGGATTGCCGAATTCGACCGCTTCAAGCACGACGAGATCAACATCCTCGTCGCTTCCGACGTCGCGGCGCGCGGGCTCGACGTCAAAGGCGTCAGCCACGTCGTCAATTTCGATGTCCCCTGGCAGCCCGACGACTACGTCCATCGCATCGGCCGTACGGGGCGGGCGGGGGCGAAGGGCATCGCGGTCACGCTTGCGACCCCGGCCGACGCCGAGCTGGTCGAGCGGATCGAGAAACTGACCGGTCACGAGATTTCCCGGGTCAAGGCAGTCGGTCGGTCGGCCTCCGAGACGTCGAAGGGCGAGCCGAAGAAAGCTGAGCCGAAGAAAGCCGAGCCGAAGAAGAAAGCGGCGACAAAGCAGAGCGAGCCGAAGAAAGCCGAAGGCAAAGGGGCCGAGCCTCGGGAAGGACCGCCAGAATCGGATCGCCGGTCGCCGGTGGTCGAGGACCTCGAGGCAGAGTGGAACGGCCCGATGCCGAGCTTCCTGTCGGTAAGCGCCGGCTAGTTTGCCTGGCCGACGGCGTCGCGACAGGGCGCCGGTCAGGCACAAAGCTGACACTGGAAAGCCGTCCACCGCGTTCCTAGGTGCTTGTCTCAAGCAAGAAGGGACCGGCATGAACGATTATGTGCTTCCGAACGTGTGGACCTGGAACCAGCCGAGCGGCGGCCAGTTCGCGAACATCAATCGGCCGATCGCCGGACCGACGCACGACGAAGAGTTGCCGGTCGGGAAGCATCCGTTTCAGCTTTACTCGCTCGCGACGCCCAACGGGCAAAAGGCCTCCATCATGTTCGAGGAGCTGCTCGCGAAAGGGCATGGCGACGCCGAATATGATGCCTGGCCGATCCGCATCGGCGAGGGCGACCAGTTCGGCAGCGGCTTCGTCGCCGTGAATCCCAATTCGAAAATCCCCGCGCTGGTCGACCGCAGCGGCGGCGAGCCCGTGCGCGTGTTCGAAAGCGGCGCTATCCTCGTCTATCTCGCGGAGAAGTTCGGCGAGTTCCTGCCGGCGTCTGGTCCGGAGCGGGCGGAGACGCTTTCGTGGCTGTTCTGGCAGATGGGCGCGGCGCCGTTTCTCGGCGGCGGTTTCGGACACTTTTTCGCTTACGCGCCCGAGAAGATCGAATATGCGATCGACCGCTATTCGATGGAGGCGAAGCGGCAGTTCGACGTGCTCAATCGCCGCTTGGCGAAGAGCGAATATATCGCCGGTCCGGACTACACGATCGCCGATATCGCGATCTGGCCGTGGTATGGCGGAATGGCGCTCGGCCGGAGCTACGAAGGCTCCAACGTATTCCTGGCGACGCACGAATATGAACATGTGATGCGCTGGGCGAAGCACATCGATGCGCGCCCGGCGGTCAAGCGCGGCCGCATCGTCAACAAGATGAGCGGCGATCCGGCGGAACAGCTGCACGAACGCCACGACGCCAGCGACTTCGAGCTTCGGACGCAGGACAAGCTCGAGCCGGTCGACGAGAGCGAAGCCGTCAAGGACGACGCGATCTAGACCTGTTCCCCGCGATACTTCTCCAGAAACGCGCCCGCGAACGCCTTCAGCTGCCGCTCCGCAATCGCATCGCGCAGGGCCTGCATCAGTCGCTGGTAGAACCAGAGATTGTGCTGGGTCATCAGCATCGCGCCGAGGATTTCGCCCGACTTGACGAGGTGGTGGACGTAGGCGCGTTCGAACCCGGTGCAGGCGGGGCAGGGGCAGCCTGGCTCGATCGGCTCCTTATCCTCGGCGAAGCGCGCGTTGCGCAAGTTGAGCGGGCCGTCGGCGGTGAACGCTTGGCCGGTTCGCCCGGATCGTGTCGGGAGCACGCAATCGAACATGTCGATTCCGCGAAGCACCGCTTCGACCACGTCGTCGGGCTTGCCGACGCCCATCAGATAACGCGGCCGGTCGGCCGGCAGCATGCCGGTGGCGAAATCGAGGCAGCCGAGCATCGCCTCCTGCCCCTCGCCGACCGCAAGACCGCCGACCGCATAGCCGTCGAAGCCGATATCGGTCAGCGCGTCGGCCGACTGGCGGCGCAGCGTCTCGTCCAGCGCGCCCTGCTGGATCCCGAAGATCGCGGCCCGCTTCGAATGCTCCTCGCCGCGATCGAACTCCTCGCGCGAGCGCTTCGCCCAGCGCATTGAGCGCTCCATCGCCTCGCGCTGCGTCGCCTTGTCGGATGTGGTCGGCACCAGCTGATCGAAGGCCATGACGATGTCGGAACCGAGCAGGCGCTGGACCTCGATCGACCGCTCGGGCGAGAGCATGTGCGTCGATCCGTCGAGATGGCTCTTGAAGCGGACGCCTTCTTCGCTGGTTTTCGTGAGCTCGGAGAGGCTCATCACCTGATAGCCACCGCTGTCGGTGAGAATGGGACGTTCCCAGCCCATGAAGCGATGCAGCCCGCCGAGCTTCGCCACCCGCTCGGCGCCGGGACGGAGCATCAGATGATAGGTATTGCCGAGGATGATGTCCGCGCCGCTCGCGCGCACCTCCTCGGGCCGCATCGCCTTCACAGTCGCCGCCGTGCCGACGGGCATGAAGGCCGGCGTCCGGATGTCGCCACGCTGCATTTCGATGACGCCGGTCCGCGCCGCGCCTTCGGTTCCCGAGATAGAAAAAGCGAAGCGCGTCACCGGCGCGGCCCTAACCGAGGCCGCTTTCGATGGGTAGGGATTGCTGCGCGCTAAAGCCGTGATAGGTTCGCCCGATGCGCCATTTTCCACGATTGTTCGTCGCACTTGCGTTTGTTTCGGCAGGGTCGCTCGTTTCCGCCAAAGCAGCATGCCCACCTCATGTTCCGGGCGAGCCATATCCCTGGGAGAAAGGGGACAAGCAGCAGCCGGGCGACCGCTGGGCGTGGATGTATATCGATGTCGACAAGACGGGCAGGCCGCTCCAGTGCCGAATGGGCGAAAACAACATCCCCCCGGATCAGCGCTTTTGGTATTGCAGAGCGTTCCTTGAGGACTGGCATGGCAAACCTGAGGTCAAGGACGGCGTTCCGGTCCGGACGACCCTGAAGCGATTTGTTCTGACGGCCAGCGAAAAGCATCAAAAGGCGCTCGATGCAGCCCGAAAGAAGTTTTTCCAGGAGCATCCGGACGAGCGGCAGAGCTGCTATCCCAAGTGATTGTCGCGCCGCCTGACGGCCTTTAGCCCGGCAACAACAAGCTAGAATCCCCGTAGGAATAGAAGCGATAGCCCGCCTCGATCGCGTGGGCGTAGGCGGATTTCATCACGTCCAGACCCATCAGCGCGCTGACCAGCATGAACAGGGTCGAGCGCGGTAAATGGAAGTTGGTGATGAGGCCGTCGATCGCCTTGAAGCGATAGCCCGGCGTGATGAAAATCGCCGTGTCTCCTTCGAACGGGCGAATGGTCCCGCCATCGTCCGCAGCGCTTTCGAGCAGGCGCAGGCTCGTTGTTCCAACGGCGATCAGCCGGCCGCCCGACGCGCGCGCCGCGTTGAGCCGCTCGGCCGTCGCTGTGTCGATCCGGCCCCATTCCGAATGCATTTTGTGGCCGCTCGTGTCGCCGGCCTTGACCGGCAGGAAGGTCCCAGCGCCGACGTGCAGGGTGAGCGTCTCGCGTCCGATGCCGCGCGCGTCCAGCGCGTCGATCAGCCGCTGCGTGAAGTGGAGCGCGGCGGTCGGCGCGGCGACGGCGCCTTCCTCCCGCGCGAACATGGTCTGATAGTCGTCGCGATCCGCTTCATCGACCGCGCGGCGCGAGGCGATATAGGGCGGGAGCGGCATCCTTCCGGCGCGGTCTAGCAGCAATTCGACCGGTTCATCGCCACCGAAATGCAGTGTGGCCGAGCCGTCGTCCGACTTCCCGGTCACCGACGCCCTCACGCCGTCGCCGAACTCGATCGTGTCGCCGTCGCGGACGCGCCTGGCGTTGCGCAGGAACGCGCGCCATTCGCGCGGACCTTCGCGCTTGTGCAGGGTTGCGCCGATGCTCGCAGCACCGCGCTTGCCCTCGAGCTGTGCGGGGATGACCTTCGTGTCGTTGAACACGAGCACGTCGCCGGCACGGAGCAGGTCCGGCAGGTCGAGCACCCGATGATGGGAAAGGGCAGCGCCGCGGACTTCCAGCAGCCGCGCAGAATCGCGCGGCCGCGCCGGCCGCAGCGCTATCCTGTCCTGCGGAAGGTCGAAATCGAAAAGGTCGACGCGCATGTCCGCGCGGCGCTTAGCCGCCGAGGTACGCCTTCACAATTTTCGTCGGCTCGGCGGGCGGCTCTCCGGGCGCGATCTTGTCCACCGCGTCCATGCCTTTCACGACGCGGCCCATTACAGTGTAATTTCCGTCGAGGCTGGAGTTGGGAACGAACATGATGAAAAACTGACTATTCGCGGTATCCGGCTGGTCGGTGCGCGCCGCGCCGACGGTTCCGCGAAGGAAGGGCACCGAGGTGAATTCGGCCTTGAGGTCGGGAAGGCTCGAGCCGCCGTCGCCCGTGCCCTTGGGATCGCCGCCCTGGGCCATGAATCCGGGGACCACCCGATGGAACGTCAGCCCGTTGTAGAAGCCCTGACGCACGAGCGTCTGGATTCGCTGGACATGGTTGGGCGCGAGATCGGGGCGAAGCACGATCTCGACCGTTCCGCCATCCGAAAGATCGAGGAACCAGTGGTTGGCGGGATTGGCGACGACGTCCGCCGGCGGCTCGATCGACGGCGCGGGCGCGACCGGAGCCGGCGCGGCCGCAATGAGGGAAAGCGCGAGCGGAAGCGCCAGAAAAGCCTTGATGAACATGTTCCTCCCCGAAATGTGTGAGGCCGGTGCGCGGCGACGGCTGTCGCTAATGTGAACGGCCGGCGAGATGCCGCCGCACATCCTCCGCCACCGCCGGAGTCACGAATTTGTCGATCGAGCCGCCGTAGCGGGCGATTTCCTTTACGAGGTTCGACGCGATCGGCTGGAGCGAGACGTCGGCCATTAGAAAAACCGTTTCGATATCGTCGTTTAGCTGCTGGTTCATGCCCGCCATCTGGAACTCATATTCGAAGTCCGCGACCGCCCGCAAACCGCGCAAAATCATCGACGCACCCTGCGCTTCCGCAAAATCCATCAGCAGCGAATCGAACTCGACCACGTCGATATTGCCCGGAATGTCCGCGGTCTCGCGCCGGACGATCCGGACCCGCTCGGCAACCGAGAACATCGGAGTCTTGGACGGATTGGTGGTGACGCCGATCACCAGCCGGTCGACGAGGTGCGCCCCGCGCCGGATGATGTCGAGGTGCCCGAGCGTGATCGGATCGAACGTCCCCGGATAGACCGCGACTTTCAAGATTTTTCCCCCACGATTCGCGCGCTCCCGATGATTCCCACGTCCCAACGGCCCTAATGATCCCGCTCTATCGCAAAGCGGGCGATCGCGCGCAGCAAATCCGCTTCCTTGCCGTGCCCGGACAGGTGCTCGATCGCCTGGTTGACGAGAAAATCCGCCTGCTGCCGCGCGCGTTCTTCCCCGACCAGCGATACGAAGGTCGCCTTGCCCGCGTGCGCGTCCCTGCCGGTCGGCTTGCCGGCCGCGGCCGCGCTCCCGCTATGGTCGATGAGGTCGTCCGCGACCTGGAAGGCGAGGCCGATGTTGCGCGCATAGCCGTGATAGGGCGTCCGCGCCTCGGCCGGCAGACGGGTCATGATGCACGCCGCCTCGACCGCATATTCGATCAGCGCGCCGGTCTTCAGCTGCTGGAGCCGGGTGATGGCGGGGACGTCGAGCTCCTGCCCCTCGGCGACGAGGTCCATCATCTGCCCGCCGGCCATGCCGTTGGGTCCCGCCGCCCGCGCCAGCTCCAGCACCAGCTCGGAGCGGACCCGCGGGTCCTCGTGGGTCGCGGGGTGGGCGAGGATCTCGAACGCGAGCGCGTGAAGGCTGTCGCCCGCGAGCACCGCCTCGGCCTCGCCGAACGCCTTGTGCACCGTCGCCTTGCCGCGCCGCAAATCGGCATCGTCCATGCACGGCAGATCGTCGTGGATCAGCGAATAAACGTGGATCGCCTCGATCCCGCAGCCGACCCGGATCGCCCGGTCGCGGTCGATCGCGAACAGGCGCGAGGCGGCGATGGTCAGCAGCGGGCGGAGGCGCTTGCCCCCGCCGATCGCCGCGTGGCGCATCGCCTCGTAGAGCGGCTCGCGGCTGTCGCCCGGGGGGCTCAGCAGCCTGGCGAAGAAGCTGTCGACCTCGGCCGAGACGCGGCGCGCCTCGCTGTCCAGCTCGCGCGCGAGCCGGTCGACCGTCTCAACCGGCATCGAAGGGCTTGAGCCCCGCCGGCTTGCCGTCGCCGCCGAAGGCGATCTGCTCGATCCGCGCCTGCGCGTCCTTCAGCCGCGCCTCGCAATGGCGCTTCAGCCGGTCGCCCTCCCGGTAGAGGTCGATCGACTGGTCGAGCGGCGCCTCGCCCTTCTCGAGCGTCCGGACGATCTCCTCCAGCCGCGCGAGCGCGGCCTCGAAGCTCAACTGGCTGACGTCGGTTTCGGCGGTGGACATGCGCAGGAGCTTTGAGCCGGGCGGGGGCTCAAATCAAGGCGGGGGCCTGAGGCGACCATAGGAGAAGGGAGCGAATGCGGAGCAATCGGGAGCTAGCGCGAAGAGGCAAAGCAGCGCAGCTCTGCCGGGGGCAGAGCGAGAACTTTGCGAAGCGCGGCCGGCGGGGCGGACGGCATAGCGGTTTCACGCGAAGGTCGCGAAGCGGCACGCGTCGTTCTGCGGAGAAGAGATTTGATGGACTAGCTTAGTGGAGTGGCTATTCTCTCTGTATGTCGTTGTTCAATCCGAAGATCATTCAATCCGTCATCAACTCTGCGGCCGAACTCCAAACGCAAGCCGGACAGGCTGCCGCGGCAGATTGGGCAAAGCGAGCTGCTGATCCAGGTCTCGATCTTCAAAATGAGAGTCAGCTCGAACAAGAGTTCAATCGCATCATCGTTCAGGACGTGCTGGGGTATGTGGCGCCGGCGCCAAGTAAACCGGGAACGATGCGAGTAAAGCAGCCTGTCCCAGGTGGCACGACCGTTGATCTCGCGCTTGGTCAGTTCTCCGACAATGACTCGCATATCGTGGCGCCTTTCGAGCTGAAAGGCCCGAAGGTTCCGCTCGACCGCATCATGCCGGGTCGCCAGAAGACTCCAGTTCAACAGGCGTGGGACTACGCGATGGATGCACCCGGAGCGCGGTGGGTCCTCGTCAGCAATATGAAGGAACTACGGCTGTATGCCGTCGGGCACGGACGGCAGGAGTATGAGCATTTCGACCTGAGACGGCTTGGGGAGCAGGAGGAACTTTCCCGCCTGCAATTGCTCCTACATGCGGGACGTTTGCTCACTGGCGCAACCGCCAACCTGCTCTCGCGCAGCGCTCTTGCCGACAAGGACGTCACCAACCAGCTTTACCAGGACTACAAACGATTGCGCGAAGAGCTGCTAGCCTTTGTTGCAGCTCAGCATCCGGGCATCGACATTGAGAACAGAATCCGGCTCGTGCAGACGCTGCTCGATCGCCTGCTGTTCATCGCTTTCGCCGAGGACAAGTTCCTTCTGCCGCCTCGCAGTCTGATCGACGCTGTCGAGTCCACGAACAAGTACAACCCGCAGAGCAAGTGGGCGCAGCTCAAGACCCTTTTTCAATGGGTGGATCAGGGTGCACCACCGAACAACATCCCACGTTACAACGGGGGGCTGTTCGCCCGCGACCAGCTAATCGACGGGCTCGACCTGCCGGATCACCTCGTCGAGCAATTTGCGCTGTTCGGCGACTATGATTTCGCGAGCGATGTCTCAGTCAACATTCTTGGTCACATTTTCGAGCAGTCGATCACAGACATTGAAAATGAAAAGGCTCAGGCTGGGATCGAAGCGCCTCCGCCAGCACCCAAGAAAAAGCGCGAAGGTGTTGTTTATACGCCCGACTTCATCACCCGCTTCATCGTTGAACAAACTATTGGTCGCCGATTGCAGGAGATTGCGGACGAGTTGCTCCCATCATTCGGTAAGGCACACGGCGACGGAACAATCCACTGGAGGAATAGCAAGACGGCTGAGGCGGATTATTGGTCGGCCTACCTCGATCGGCTGACTGCGCTCCGCATACTAGATCCAGCGTGCGGATCGGGCGCATTCCTGATCGCGGCATTCAACTTTCTGAATGCGGAACAGAAGCGAATCCGTGATCGGCTGAGCGAGCTGAAGCCAGGCATCCTCGCTCACACCGCAGCTAATGCCGACGTCGAAATCATCACGAACAACCTATTCGGCGTCGACGTCAACGCTGAATCCGTTGAGATTACCAAGCTGGCACTCTGGCTGCAGACGGCGAAACGCGAGCGTGCCCTGGAAAGCCTCGACGGCAACATCAAGCACGGCAACAGTTTGGTCGAAAGCGAAACCTACCACCCACGTCCGTTTAGCTGGACAGACGAGTTCCCGGAAATTCTGAGAAATGGCGACGGGTTCGACATCGTGCTCGGCAATCCGCCCTATGTTCGCATGGAATTGGTCAAGCCCATCAAGCCGCACCTCGAAGCGCGTTTCAAGGTCGCCACCGACCGAGCTGACCTTTACGCGTACTTCTTCGAGCTCGGCGTCAACCTTCTGAAGCCTGGCGGCCGGCTCGGCTTCATTTCGTCGTCGACGTTCTTCCGAACCGGGTCAGGGAAGCTCTTACGTGCCTTCCTTGTTGAGCAGACCGAAGTCGAAAGCATAGTGGATTTCGGGGACCTTCAGGTGTTCGAAGGCGTGACCACCTATCCTGCGATTATCACGCTTCAAAAATGTGACGAGGACTCTCAAGGCGATGACTTGTCCTATTTGACCGTGCGCACATTGCCTGACGATCTTGGCAGGACTTTTGAGCAAGACGCCAAGTCAATGCCGCGTTCGCGGCTCAGCAGTGGCACCTGGCGTTTCGAGAGCGATTTGCTCGACGACATTCGAGCGAAAATGGCTTTGGGCCGTCGAACAATAGCAGATTCATTCGGGCCGCCGTTATACGGAATCAAGACGGGTCTAAACGCTGCCTTCATCGTGACTCGCGAAGAGCGGGACGCCATACTGAACCAAGCAACGACGGACGATCGCTCTCAAGAACTTCTCAAGCCATTTCTCATTGGCGAAAATCTTAAACGATGGCACGTCGAGAGTGATGATCTCTGGTTGATCTACACACCCAAAAATCAGATCGATATCGACGACTACGCTGCTGTCCGCGCTCATCTCCTACCCTATCGTGAACGCCTAGAAAATCGCGCCACCAAGCAGAACTGGTGGGAATTGCAGCAAGCCCAGGCTGCCTATGAGCCGAGCTTCGCGGGACCAAAGATCGTTTATTCTGACATCACTAATCAAGGTACGTTTTCGGTCGACCGTAACGGCTATTATTTGGCTAACACAGCGTATTTTATACCCACAGATGATGACGGTCTCGCGGCGTATCTGAACAGCCGCCTAGCCTGGTTCTACTTTGCTGGTCTTACGAATATTGCTCGCGGGGGCTATCTGCGTTTGCGCACGGAGTTCGTTGGCCAATTGCCGATTCCCAACAAGCAGGCACTGTCCCAGCTCAGACTTGCGGCGAAGGCAGCAGCGGAATCCTCTCGCGACTATGCAGGTCTTCGCTCTGCCGTTGCCCATCGGCTGGTTGATATCGATAGAAGGGCTGGTTCACTCATCGAGTGGCCCTCAATGAGCTTCACAGAACTCCAGGCGGTGCTTCTCAAGCGCTTTAAGGCGACAATTCCAGTGGGGCAGCGAGACGAATGGGAGAGCTGGTTTAATGAGAAGTACGCCGAAGCTTCTCGGCTCACACAGGCGATTTGTGATGCCGAGACGGAAATCAATGAACGCGTCTATCAAAGCTTCGGTCTGACGCAGACAGAGATTGATGCAGTTGAAGACGCACTGACGGTCACCTCCTCCGCGCTCAACTTGAATGCGTACGAGGCGATTAGTGCGGTCGAGGGTCTTGAATTGTCCGACGATGCGCGGCGGCGACTCGCCGAAGCGCAGAGGCGAACACAAGACACGACCAACGTCGCGGCTTGATGATTGGCGATCCGTACGAAAGCGGCGAGGATGATCCCGCTTGCTACGCGGGGACGAAAGTTCTCAGGAATCTACGAGACGTTGTAGATTCCACGGCGCTCGAAGAATTCGAAATTGAGGCGGTGGGCCAACGGAGCTTGCAGCCGCCGCCAGAGGGGGACTTCAATGCAGCGCACTACAGGGCGCTGCACAAGCATCTGTTTCAGGACGTTTATGTTTGGGCGGGAGAATACCGCACCATCCGTACTGCAAAGGGAGGCAGCTGGTTCTGCTACCCCGAACATATTGGTGGCCAAATGGACGCGCTATTTGCGCGCCTCGGAGGTGCGCCCTTTCTACCCGGTGGCGACGAGGAATCCTTTATCGCTGGGCTGGCGGATTTTGTTGGCGATTTGAACGCAATCCACCCGTTCCGCGAAGGAAATGGCCGAACTCAGTTGTACTTCGTACGCCTGCTTGGCCTTAGAGCCGGTCACCCGCTTCGGTCCGAAGCGGTCGAGCGCGACGCATTCTTGAGGGCGATGATAGAAAGCTTCCATGGGCGAATGGAAGCGCTCATCGACGAACTCGAACGCATGTTGGCCTGACCTGCGCCCCATCAAAGTACCACTTTTGGAACGCTCAGTCCCTACTCAGGATGAGCCGCTCAGTCCCTACTCAGGATGAGCCGATGGTCATCGGCGTGCTCGCCTGTCCCCCGGACAGGCTGCGCGCGGCGGTCCACTCACTGTTGCTCCTCGCCACCTCTTCCGGTGGCGGGAGGTGGCTGAGTCTTTGCTGGGCTGGGCCCCGGCCTGCGCCGGGGAACGCCAAGGAGGCAACCTACTTCGCGGCGACCAGCTCGATTTTGACCCGGCGCCCAACGATTGCCGCCGCGCGCTGGAGCGTCTCGATGGTCACATTGCTCCCCTCGGGGTCGAGCATTCGGTCCACCTGGGTGCGGCTGGTGTGCATTTGCCTCGCTAGTTCATTCTTGTTGAGCTTGCGTTCGCGCATCGCCTCGGCGAGCTGCCAGGCGACGACCTCCTTGATCGCCTTCGCCTGAAATTCCTCGAGCACGCCTTCAGCGTCGAGGAAATCGTCGAGCGTCGATCCGCGATGCTTGTTGTCAGGCATCGTGGCATGGTGCACCATAAAAGGTGCATAGGTAAAGGCACAGCCCTCACCCTCCCACCGCTTCGCGGCGGGCCCCTCCCTCTCCCGCTGGCGGGAGAGGGGCTGAGGGAAGGGAGGTCAGGCGGAGTAAATCCGCCTGACTCGTCGGACGGGTTCGCTCGGCTCTAGGCCGCGCGCCCCGCCGGCCGAGCCTTCGCCATCTCTTCGACATAAGCTCGCGTCTGCTTCGCAGAGCGCTCCCTTACGCTCGGTGGCTCAGGCTTTGAACGGGTCCCGGATGCCCGGGACAATCTCGTCGCTGGGCGACTCGCCGCCCGCCTCGGCCAGCGCCGCCTCGGCGTCTCGGGCGTGCTGCTCGCGCTCCTTGCGGAGCTCCTCGATCAGTGCCTCGCGGTCGCCTTCGAAGCGCGTGTCGACGGGCGCGGCGACTCCGGCGGCCTTGGCGGCTTTCGCCACCGCCGCGTCGAGCTCGCGCTGGGTGGTGAGGCCGAGGGTCACCGGGTCCTTGGTCGTGATGTTCGCCATGTTCCAATGCGTTCGGTCGCGGATCGCGGCGATGGTCGTGCGCGTGGTGCCGATCAGCTTGCCGATCTGGCCGTCGGTGACCTCGGGGTGATTCTTGATGATCCAGGCGATGCCGTCGGGCTTGTCCTGCCGCTTGCTGACCGGCGTGTAGCGGGGGCCGCGCGTGCGCCGCACGGCCTCGGGCGCCTTGTGCATCTGGAGCTTGTAGTCGGGGTCCTTCTGGCCCTTCTCGATCTCCTCATGGGTCAGCTCGCCGGCGCGGATCGGGTCGCGGCCGGTGAGCTTGGTCGCCGCGGTGTCGTCGGCGATCGCCTGCACTTCGAGGATATGAAGGCCGCAGAATTCGGCGATCTGGTCGAAGGTCAGCGAGGTATATTCGACCAGCCAGGCGGCAGTCGCGTGGGGCATCAGGGGCTGGGCCACTGGGATTCTCCCGGGATTTGAAACGAATAGGGCCGCCCCTCTCGGAGCGGCCGGCTTGGGGGGCGATGTAGTCCGGCGGCGCGGTTCATTCAACACACTTCGTCATTCCCGCGAAAGCGGGAACCTAGGTTTTTTTGTTGGCTGGGTCCCCGCGTTGGGCCCCATCAAAGTACTACTTTGATGGGAACCCTGAGCGGGGATGACGATCAGGAGGCGACTTCGAGCACGATCTTGCCGACATGGTCGCCCGCTTCCATGCGCGCGTGGGCGGCGGCGGCTTCGGCGAGCGGGTAGGTGCGGTCGATAATCGGCTTCAGCCGGCCGCCCTCGACATAGGGCCAGACGGTCCTGGCGATCTCGTCGGCGACCATCGCCTTGAACTCGACCGGGCGCGGGCGGAGCGTGGATCCGGTGAGGGTCAGGCGGCGGCGCATCATGTCGGCGATCGACAGCTCGGCCTTGGCGCCGCGCTGGGTCGCGATCGAGACGTGGCGGCCGTCCTCGGCGAGGGCGGCGAGATTGCGCGGGAGATAGTCGCCGCCGACCATGTCGAGCACGACCGAGACGCCCTTGCCGTCGGTCAGGCGGAGCGCGGCCTCGACGAAATCCTCGGAGCGGTAATTGACCGCGGCCTCCGCGCCGATTTCGAGGGCGCGTGCGCATTTTGCGTCGGTGCCGCAGGTGACGATGATCTTGAGTCCGAACAGGCGGCCGAGGGATATGGCCATGGTGCCGATGCCGCTGGTGCCGCCGTGGACCAGCACCCATTCGCCGTCGGCCGCGAAGCCGCGCTCGAACAGATTGACCCAGACGGTGAAGAGGGTCTCGGGCATGGCGGCGGCTTCGACGAGCGAAATGGCTTCGGGCACGAACAGGCAGGTTCCGATGGGCGCCGCGCAATATTGCGCATAGCCGCCGCCGGCGACGAGCGCGCAAACTTGGCGGCCGACCAGCTCTTCCGCACCCGGGCCGGTCTCGATCACTTCGCCGGCGATCTCGAGGCCGAGGATGTCGGGCGCGCCGGGCGGAGGCGGATAGAGGCCGCGGCGCTGGAGGATGTCGGGGCGGTTGACGCCCGCCGCGGCGACCCTGACCAGCACTTCGCCGGGGCCGGGGCGGGGGACGGGCCGCTCGACCAGAGCCAGCTCCTCGGCGCCGTCGGGCTGCGGCGCCACCACCGCCATCATCGAGGAGGGCACGCTGTTCACGAAGCCGGGCTTATTGACTTAGCGGGCCGCACGGTCAACGGTTCGGCCCATGGACCTCGACGAGCTCTTTCCGAGCAAGCCGGGCGACCCGCTGGTGGAGCTCGGCAGGCAGGACCTCGACCCCATGTCGATCGAGGAGCTTCAGGCGCGCATCGAGACGCTGAAGGCCGAGATCGCGCGCGTCGAAGCGCACATCCAGCGCGCGCAGACCCACCGCTCGGCGGCGGAAGAGCTGTTTAAGAAGTCGTGAGCGCGGCCGTTCAGCCTTTGAGCAGCGTCGAACGTTTAACTGGGGATAAGAGCGGGAGCCGCCCTTGATTGCGGGCGTTCCCCGTATGACATTGTAATCAAAGCCCTCGGGGCTCTTCCCGGGGGCACGGAGACGATAGTTAATGCCCAGTTTCGCTCGCGAACTCGAACAGACCCTGCACAATGCGCTGGGAGAAGCGACCAAGCGCCGCCACGAGTATGCGACCCTCGAACATCTGCTGATCGCGCTGATCGACGACGAGCACGCGTCCAAGGTGATGACCGCCTGCGGAGTCAATCGCGACGAGCTTCGGACGTCGGTGAAGCAATATCTCGACAATGAGCTGGGGGCTTTGGTCGCCGACAGCGCGACCGATCCGACGCCGACGAGCGGTTTCCAGCGCGTGGTCCAGCGCGCGATCCTCCACGTCCAGTCGTCCGGCCGCGACGAGGTCACCGGCGCCAACGTGCTGGTCGCGCTCTTCTCCGAGCGCGAGAGCTACGCCGTCTATTTCCTCCAGCAGCAGGACATGAGCCGCCTCGATGCCGTGACCTACATCAGCCACGGCGTCGGCAAGGGCGAGACGGCGGCCGAGTCTCGCTCGCCCGAAGGCGCGGAGGAGAAAGGCGAGAAGGAAAGCGGCAAGAAGGAATCCGCGCTCAAGCAGTTCACCGTCGACCTCAACGAGAAGGCGAAGGCCGGCAAGGTCGATCCGTTGATCGGCCGTATGCCCGAGGTTGATCGGACAGTGCAGATCCTCTGCCGCCGCTCCAAGAACAACCCGCTCTATGTCGGCGATCCGGGCGTCGGAAAGACGGCCATCGCCGAAGGCCTCGCCCGCAAGATCGTCGAAGGCGACGTGCCCGACGTGCTCAAGCCGGCGACCATCTACGCGCTCGACATGGGCGCGCTGCTCGCCGGCACGCGCTATCGGGGCGATTTCGAGGAGCGGCTGAAGTCGGTCGTGACGGAGCTGGAGAAGCTGCCGCACGCGATTCTGTTCATCGACGAAATCCACACGGTGATCGGCGCCGGCGCGACGTCCGGCGGCGCGATGGACGCGTCGAACCTGCTGAAGCCGGCGCTCTCGACCGGCGCGATCCGCTGCATCGGATCGACCACCTACAAGGAGTTCCGCAACCATTTCGAGAAGGACCGGGCGCTGCTTCGCCGGTTCCAGAAGATCGACGTGAACGAGCCGACGGTCGAAGACACGATCAAGATCATCGCCGGGCTTCGCTCCTCGTTCGAGGGCCACCACAACGTCCGCTACACGCCGGACGCGATCAAGTCGGCCGTCGAATTGAGCGCGCGCTACATCCACGACCGCAAGCTGCCCGACAAGGCGATCGACGTGATCGACGAAGTCGGTGCGATGCAGATGCTGGTGCCGCCGAGCCGCCGCAAGAAGGTCATCACGCCCAAGGAAATCGAGGCCGTGGTCGCGACCATGGCGCGGATTCCGCCCAAGTCGGTGTCGACCGACGACAAGCGCGTGCTCGAGCATCTCGAAGCAGACCTGAAGCGCGTCGTGTTCGGCCAGGACCTCGCGATCGAGAAGCTCGCGTCGGCGATCAAGCTATCCCGCGCGGGCCTTCGCGACCCCGACAAGCCGATCGGCAATTACCTGTTCTCCGGCCCCACCGGCGTCGGCAAGACCGAGGTCGCGCGCCAGCTGGCCTCGATCATGGGCATCCCGCTGCAGCGCTTCGACATGTCCGAGTATATGGAGCGCCACGCGATCAGCCGGCTGATCGGCGCGCCGCCGGGCTATGTTGGCTACGACCAGGGCGGGCTATTAACCGACGCGGTCGACCAGCATCCGCACAGCGTTCTCCTGCTCGACGAGATCGAGAAGGCGCACCCGGACCTGTTCAACATCCTGTTGCAGGTGATGGACCACGGCAAGCTCACCGACCATCACGGCAAGACGGTCGATTTCCGCAACTGCATCCTCATCATGACCACCAATGCCGGCGCCGCCGACATGGCGCGCGAGGGCATCGGCTTCGGCGCCTTGAGCCGCGAGGACGCGCAGGAGGATGCGGTCAAGAAGATGTTCACGCCCGAATTCCGCAACCGCCTCGATGCGATCGTGCCGTTCAGCTATTTGCCGCCGGCCGTGGTCGCGCGCGTGGTCGACAAGTTCATTCTCCAGCTGGAGCTTCAGCTCGCCGACCGCAACGTGCACATCGAGCTCGACGACGAGGCGCGCAAGTGGCTGACCGATCGCGGCTACGACAAGCTCTACGGCGCTCGCCCGATGGGCCGGCTGGTGCAGGAGAAGATCAAGCAGCCGCTCGCCGAGGAGCTGCTGTTCGGCAAGCTCATCAACGGCGGCGAGGTCAAGGTCCGGATCAAGGACAATGCGCCGAGCTTCGAGATCACTCCGGCACCGCCGAAGATTGCCAAGGGCAAGAGCAAGTCGAAGGCCAAGGCCCCGGTGAAGAAGAAGGCCGGCGGAGAGGCCCCGGCGGCCGAGTAACGTTCGCCTGGCGGCTCGGTCATGGGCAATCGAGCAGCGGGTTAGGGTGCTCTGCCGCGCATCCGCCGCTCCCGTAGGGCCGGGTGATCGCTTCGATCAGGTGCCCGTTCGGATCGTTGAAATAGACGCCGCGCCCGTCGTCCCAATGGTTGATCTCACCCGCCTTCTTGCGAAACGGGTCCGCCCAATAGTCGATTCCACGGGCCTGGATGCGCCTGAAGATCGCATCGAACTCCGGTTCGTCGACGAGGAAGGCGAAGTGGCGCTGTCTGATTTCCTCATCGGTCTGGACATAGTCCAGCGACGTGGGGCCGATCTGCAGGACGGTGAAATGGCCCAATCGGCGCGGCGCGTCGAGGGCGAGGATCTCGGCGAGGAACTGCGTGGTCCTCTGCGGATCGTGGGCCTGGACGATGGTGTGGTTCAGCGTGATCGGCATTGAGTTCCTTTCCCGGCACAACCTACCAAAACCGGCTGATTGCGATTGCCGGCGTCACCGACGCAGACGTGTTGTGGCCCTTGGGAACGATCCAGACGCCCAGAAGGGCGCCAGTCGTCGAGCTCCAATTATACTCAACCGCCGGTGCGAAGCCGACGTTCCAACTCGCCGGAATCGTGCGTCTTTCAAGGGGAGCGTCGCCATTGCGTCCGCGAATAGTCGCCCTGTCCCATCGGTCGAATTCGACATCCAGGGCGAGCACCCATTCGTTCGTGAGACTGTATTCGACCGCGCCGATCAGCGTCGTCTTCGATCCCAGACGAACGTGGCCGCGGAAGTCCGCGCCGGTTCCGTACACGCTGCGGCCGGTGACGCCCGCACCGTAGTAAAAGGACTTCAGGACGTTTAGCCGTGCCCGCAGCAGCCGCCCGTTGTGCAGCAGGAAATAATGCTGGGCGTTGATCCCGATTTCCGTCCCGAACGAGCCCGAACCGTGCCCTTCTTCATCGGGCTCAAGATCGTCGTGCTTTCCCGTCGGGAGCAGCTCATTCAAGGCGATGGCGATCGTTGGAACCCGATGGTCCGGAGTGAAGTGAGTCAGCCGGAGCTGCGACAGCAGCTTGAAGTCGCCGACCGCCATTCCCCTGCCGAGCCGGTTGGTGCCCGTCGCAAAGCTGGGCTGGAGTCCCACCGTCAGTTCGTCCAGCAGGCCATATTGGTAGAAGCCGCTCGACCCGGGATGATGGTCGCCTCCCGCGATCGCGTCGTAAAAATAGGGCTCGGTGTAGATATGTCCTTGCGGCAGCGTTTCGGCGTTCGACGCGAGCATAGGACCGGTCCAGCGCGCGGACTGCATCGCCGCGCTCCATCGCTTGACGTCCACACTGTCCGCCGCCGTTGCGGGGCCGGACATCGCGACGACAAGCAAAGCGGCGAAGAACGGCAGGAGCGATTTCATGTAGTGCCTCAACGGAAGTTCGCGGGAAGGCCGCAGCTAGCCGCGACCGCCGGCCCCGGCTTCCAGAATGGACTCGTCAAATTCGGATGGGCGAATGAACCGGTCCAGGCAGCGGCATGCCAATAGAATTTCAGAAGGGACCGATAAGGGAGTCCAATGCGTCTGCCGCGACGGCGGGCCGCGCAAGCTTGTACGGTGCCTTTGCCGTTGCTGCGCGTTCAGGTCATGACCGACCGAATTCGAGGGGACGATTCATGAGCCATTCAATGGCGGCAGGCTCTCTCGCCGCGCTTCTTCTCTCTGCCTGCGCGACGAGCGGAACGCGGCCCGCGTCGGACGCTGTGCACGCGACGGCCTACACCTGCGCCGACGGCTCGGTCGTCGAGGCCGCATATCCAACTACGGACAGGGCGCGGCTCGTCTACAAGGGCCAACCGATCGACATGAGTATCGCCATTTCGGCGAGCGGTGCCCGTTATGTCGGCGGCGGCGGGCAATGGTGGACCAAGGGGATGACCCAGGGCTGGCTGGCGCCCCTTGCGCCCGGCGAAACCATCGCTTCGGCACAAGGCATGAGCTGCACGGCGAAGTAGAGCGGCTGCTCGGCCCTCGGCCTTACTCCTTGGATTCAATCACGATCTTGCCCTGCGATCCACTCGACGCCGGGCCGACCTGGATGGTGAAGGGGTCGCCGTCCTTCGACTTGCCGGTGACGGCGTCGCCGGCGAGCGCCACCTCGACTCCGTGATCCTTGAACTGGCTCATGAAGTCAGCGCGGACTTCTTCGGGTGAAGCTGGCGCGGTGAAGCGCATTTCGACCGTCGCGCCCTCGTCGTGGGCGTCGAGGTTGAAGCCGGTGATGGAGCTGCCGGGCATCAGCTTCACGCCGTCCATGTCGAAATTGGCGTTGTGCATGAAGGAGGTCGGCACCTTCACCTGGCCCTCCGCGATCGGCAGGTTGAAGGCGATGTGCCCGCTGTCGTCCGCGTGGATGGTGACATTGTCGTCGCCATTCGCCGGGTTCTTCGAGTGGACGTTGCACCCCGCGAGAAGCAGCGGGAGCAAGAGTAGAGCTGAGCGGTTCATGAGAATCTCCTGTATTACACATATAACACAGTTAATCGCTACAGCGTCAAGCCGTTTGTGCGAGCTTCGCCGCCTTGAGCGCGAACCGGCACGAACGCCGCCGGGAACCAAGTTCATCGTCCTCCAATCTAAAGCAAGCCGAGCTGTAGAAATCGGCGCAAACAGGAGGGGAGTCCATGCTCAACATTGCCATCATCATCTTCGCGATCGGCGCCATCGGCGGCCTGGTTCTCGCCAGTTCGGTTCTGCGTGGAAAGCTCGCCCCCTGGGGGCTGTCGTTGCTCCATATGGCGCTGGGGGCGACCGGACTGGTCCTGACAGCAATCGTCGTTCTCGGAGGATCGGACGCAGGGAAGGGCGTCATTCCGATCGCGCTGCTGATCCTGGTCGTCGCGGCGCTCGGGGGCTTCTATCTGGCGTCGATTCACGCCCGCAAGGCCGTGGCGCCCAAGGGCGTCGTGATCGTCCATGCCGCGGTCGCCGTGGTGGGCTTCCTGCTGCTGCTCGGCGGCGCCTTCCACGTCATCTGAGGCAGATTTGATGCTCGGCCATCCCGTTCATCCGGTGCTCGTCCATTTCCCGATCGCATTGCTGCTTTCGGCGACGATCGCCGATCTGGCGTGGGTGGCTGGGCTTACCACGAATACGCAAATCGCCGCGGTGATGATGGCCGGCGGGCTCGCGGGAGGCCTGCTCGCGATGGGCGCCGGAATGGTGGATTTCGCGAAGCTCGACGAAGCCGTCGTGCCCCATGCCCTCCGCCACATGACGGTCGTCGGCCTGGCCTGGCTGGGCTACGCAATCGCGCTCTACCTGCGGCGCGACAGCCTCTCGGCCAACGGCGTCGTCGGAACGCCGACGATTGCGCTCAGCATCGTCAGCGCGCTGGTCCTGGCGTTCGGCGGCTGGCTCGGCGGAAGGCTGGTCTATACCTTCGGCGCCGGTGTCGAGGCCGTTCGTCGATGAGGCGCTTGCCGCTAACGCTCTAAAGTTGAATGCTGCTCTCCTTCATTCCTGAGGGGGAGCTTTTCCGTTGACGATGATTCGCACCTTGTCGCCGCTGGCGATCCTGTTTGCCGCAACCGCGCTAACCGTTCCCGCATCGGCTGCTCCGGCGACCGGTCCCAGCCGCTATCTGACCGGCGGCGACCTGTTCAATCTCGAATGGGCAAGCGATCCCGAGATCAGTCCGGACGGCAAGACGATCGCCTACGTCCGTAAGTCGAACGACATCATGACCGACAAGGCGCGCTCGACCATCTGGCTGGTGGATGTCGCCAGCGGACGTCAGCATCCGCTGCTCGCCGGCTCCGGCTCCTATTTCTCGCCGCGCTGGTCGCCCGACGGAAACCGCCTCGCTTATGTCGCGGCGGAAGGATCGAACCCGCAGCTCTACGTGCGCTGGATGGCGAGCGGCGAGAGCGCCAGGATCACCGGCCTTCCGGACAGCCCGCGAAGCCTTGCCTGGTCGCCGGATGGACGGCGCATCGCTTATTCCCTGTTCGTCCCGGATGACGCGCCCAAGCTCGGCAACGCGCCCGACAAGCCGGAGGGCGCCAAATGGGCCGAGCCGCTGCACGTGATCGACCGGGTCACCTACCGGTTCGACGGCGCGGGCTATCTGAAGCCGGGCTATTCGCAGATCTTCTGGGTTCCGGCGGACGGCGGAGCTCCGATCCAGCTGACCTATGGGCCGACCAATGCCGGCGGCGACGTGTCGTGGACTCCGGACGGCCGCTCGATCCTGTTCAGCGCCAATCTGTCGCCCAACTGGCAGCGCGAGCCGCTCCAGAGCGAAGTCTATAAGGTCAGCATCGCCGGCGGCGCCCCGGTCGCGCTCACCACGCGGGACGGGCCAGACAATTCGCCGGTCGTATCGCCCGACGGCCGCTCCATCGCCTGGGTCGGGTTCGACGACAAGCATTTGGGCTATCAGAACAGCCGCTTGTCGGTCATGAACCTCGACGGATCGAACAAGCGCGTGCTGACCGCCTCGCTAGACCGCTCGGTTGGAAGTCCCGTCTGGGCCGGCGACAGCCGCTCGATCTATGTCCAGGTCGAGGACCGCGGGGTGAACAAGGTCGAGCGCGTCGGCCTCGACGGCTCGATCCGCGAGCTGGCGAGCGACATGGGCAATGGCGAGATCGACCGGCCCTATGCCGGCGGCGAGTTCAGCGTGTCGAAGAACAATGTGGTCGCGATGACCGCGGGTGATCCGCTGCACCTCAACCAGATCGCGGTCGTATCGGGCAAGGGCGTTCGCCGGCTGACGGACCTCAGCTCCAGCCTGCTCGATTCGAAGGTGCTCGGGCAGGTGCAGAAGCTGCCGGTCACGTCGTCCTTCGATCAGCGTCCGATCGATGCCTGGATGGTCACGCCGCCCGATTTCGATCCGGCGAAGAAATATCCGATGATCCTGGAGATTCACGGCGGACCCTATGCCGCCTACGGCCCGCAATTCTCGACCGACGATCAGCTTTATGCCGCCCACGGCTATGTCGTCGTCTACTCGAACCCGCGCGGCTCGACCTCCTACGGCGAGGAGTTCGCCAACCAGATCGAGAAGGTGTATCCGGGCCACGATTACGACGATCTGATGAGCGTCACCGACGCGGCGATCGCGACGGGGCACGTCGATCCCAACAATCTGTTCGTGACCGGCGGATCGGGCGGCGGCGTGCTGACCGCCTGGATCGTCGGCAAGACGGACCGGTTCAGGGCTGCCGCGGCGCAGAAGCCGGTGATCGACTGGGCCAGCTGGGGACTCACCGCCGACATCGCCGGCTTCAGCTCGCCTTACTGGTTCGCCAAGCGGCCGTGGGAAGACCCGATGGGCTATTGGAACCGCTCGCCCCTCAGCCTCGTCGGCAATGTAAAGACGCCGACGTTGGTCGTCGTCGGGAGCGAGGACTTCCGGACGCCCGACAGCGAAGCCGAGCAATATTATGAGGCGCTCCAGCTCCGGAATATTCCGACCATGTTCGTGAAGGTCCCCGGCGCGAGCCACGAAACCTTCACGGATCGCCCGAGTCAGTCGGCCGCCAAGGCCAGCGCGATCCTCGCCTGGTTCGACAAATACCGGACGGACAGGGCGCCGGCCGTTGCGTCGGCTCGAGGGGGTTCCATCCCGGCGAAGCGCTGAGTACGGCAGCCGGAGAATTTTCGGGCGCCGGTCTTTCCGGCCGGCCGCCTCGTTCACGTTTGGGGAGAGATGATGAAAACTTTGCGCCTGCTCGCCGCGACCGCGCTCGCACTGACTACCATTCCCGCGATCGCGCAGGACATGGGGCCGTTCAGCCCGCAACGGCTGTCGGACATCGACAAATATATTTCGACCGACGCATTCGAAGGGCGAGGCCCGGCGACGCGCGCCGAGACCAAGACGATCGACTATATCGCCGACCAGTTCAAAGCCGCGGGCGTGCAGCCGGCCGGCGACATGGTGAACGGGCAGCGTTCCTGGTTCCAGACGGTGCCGCTGCTGAAGTCGGAATTCGCAACGGCTCCGACGTTCACGCTGAATCTCGGCAACGGCCAGTCGATGCCGCTGACGCAGGGCGACCAGATCGCGCTTCGGGCACCGATGAACGGTCAGTCGGCGGTCAATCTGACGAACGTGCCCTTGGTTTTCGCCGGCTACGGAGTCACCGCGCCCGAGCGCAACTGGGACGATTTCAAAGGCCAGGACGTCAAGGGCAAGCTGCTCGTCGTCTTCATCAACGACCCAGATTTCGAGGGTGGGGAAGGGGATTTCGGCGGCAAGGCGATGACCTATTACGGCCGCTGGACCTACAAATATGAGGAAGCGGCGCGGCGCGGCGCGGCCGGAGTGCTCATCATCCACGAGACCGATCCGGCGTCCTACGGCTGGAACACGGTCAAGAATTCGAACACCAACACGATGTTCGACATCGTGCGTCAGAATCCGGCGGCCGAGCATCCTCTGTTCGAAAGCTGGATCCAGCGCCCGCTGGCCGAGAAGATTTTCGCCGCGTCGGGCATGACATTCGATCAGGCGAAGGCCGCCGCGAAGAAGCGCGACTTTCACCCCGTCGCGTTGAAGGCGACGTTGAGCGCGCAGGGGCAGGCGCAGGTCTCGACCATCAACTCGCACAATGTCGTCGGCTATCTGCCCGGTACCAAATATCCCGACGAGACGGTCATTTACTCGGCGCATTGGGACCATCTCGGAATCGGCAAACCGGACGAGACGGGCGACACGATCTACAACGGCGCGCTCGACAACGCGACCGGCACCGCGCAGCTGATCGAGCAGGCGCGCGTGTTCGCGCATGAGCCGCGGACCGAGCGCTCGGTCGTATTCCTCGCGGTTACCGCGGAAGAGAAGGGGCTGCTCGGGTCCGAATATTATGCACAGAACCCGATTTTCCCTGCCGCCAAGACGGCGGGCGTCATCAACACCGATGGCGGCTCGATCCATGGACCGGCGAAGAACTTCACCATTTCGGGCAATGCCAAGCTCGGCCTGCTCGACATGCTGATCGCGGAAGGGAAGAAGCAGGGCCGCTATTACACGCCCGATCCGCATCCGGAGGCGGGCTATTTCTACCGCTCCGACCATTTCTCCTTTGCCAAGGTCGGCGTTCCGGCGATCAGCTTCGGCGACGGCAACGATCTGGTGAACGGCGGGACCGCGCGCGGCGAAGCGCTCTCTAAGGAATATACCGACAAGCATTACCACCAGCCGAGCGACGAATGGCAGGCGAGCTGGGACTTCACCGGCATGGCCCAGGATGCGAACCTGCTTCACAACCTCGGGCGCGACCTCGCCAATTCGCGCGACTGGCCCCAGTGGAGCCCGGACAGCGAATTCAAGGCCATCCGCGACAAGAGCGCGGCGGATCGTGAAGCGGTCCCGGCCGAAGCTCCCAGCGACGGAGAGCGTGGATGAGCGAAACGCGCCAGCGATCCTCCGGGTAGAAGGTCGGCTGCGACCGGCCGCGGTCCGGTCAGGATGAAATCGCTCGAAGCGATCCTCGACATGCTTGAGCAGGCGCTCGGGAAGGAGTAGTTCGCCTTTCGTTCCGTCACGAAAGGATACTCGAACATGGCCGACCTGATTTTCTACACAAACCCGCAGTCGCGCGGGCGGATCGTCCGCTGGATGCTCGAGGAGGTCGGCGCGCCGTACGAGACGGAAGTCATCGCCTACGACCAGATCAAGAGCGATCGCTATCTGGCGGTCAACCCGATGGGGAAGGTGCCGTCGATCAAGCACCGCGGCCATGTGGTCACCGAATGTGCCGCCATCTGCGCCTATCTCGCCGACGTCTTCCCCGAGGCCGGCCTGGGGCCGCGCGAGGACGAAAAGGCCGATTACTACCGCTGGATGTTCTACGCCGCGGGCCCGGTCGAGCAGGCATTCACCAACAAGGCGCAGGGTTGGGAAGCGCCGGCGGAACGCGAGCGCATGTTCGGTTACGGCAATTACGACAGGGTCGTCGCCGTGCTCGATGAGCTGTTCAGCCTGCGCGACTATGTCTGCGGCGATCGCTTTACCGCCGCCGACGTCTATGTCGGTTCGCAGATCATGTTTCCGATGCAGTTCGGCATGTTGCCGGAGAAAGACAGCTTCGTCCGCTACCGCGACCGCCTCCAGGCGCGCGAGGCCTACAAGCGCGGGAACGAGATCGACGAGCGAATCATCGCGGAGACGGCGCAGCCTCAGCCGGCCTGAGCCCTCGCCACGCATGCATGAGCAATCCCGCGAACGCCACGATCCAGGCGGCCGCCGCAACGAAGATGAAAACCTGCGAGATCACGGTCAGAAAGTTAAGCTGTAGCGCCTGCGACAAATGAAAGGTGGCGGTGGTGTACATCGCGAGCGGGAACACCATGCCCCACAGCTGTGGCTCGTAAGCGACCCTGTCGTGCCGGATGAGATAGCGCCAGTCCGTGAGCGCGATAAGGAAAGGAATCCACCAGGTCGCGGCGGCCCAGAAGAACAAGGTGAAGCCCGGAAGGAACGGCGCGATCAGGTCGATCAGCGGCCAGTGTCCGGCGCGGAGTATCAGCGTGGAGCCGGCAAGCGTCGTGATCGCCACCGCGCCCATGTTGATCCAGTAGGATGGCGAGAAATCACGCGACGTCATCCGAATGAAGGTCAGGCGATAGAAGATCAGCGGGATGATCGCGAGGTAGAGCATGCAACCGATCATGAACATCGTCAGACACAGGAATTGCAGCCATTCGGCCGGCGCCGCCAATCCGTCCACGGCGCCGCGGGCCACCACAATCGACTGAGTGGCGACGGCGGCGATCAGCCAGGCGCCGTTGATTCCGGTGGCGAGCGAGGGCTTGTTCTGGCGCACCGTCACCGCGGTGAAGAAGGCATACATGACGAGGAACCAGAGGCCGAGGCCGGTCCACCACAGAATCAGCGCCACGCCGTGGGCATGCCCGACGATCATCGTCTGGGCAGAAAGCACGCAGGTGCCGGCAACGATTGTGAAGAAGCCCGGCGCTCGCTGGTGGTCGAACAGATCCTTGATCACCTGTCGCGGGAAGCGAACCAGGCGAATGAGGGTCAGGCCCCAGAGCGTCGCATAGAAGATCCAATTGAACCACAGGAGCGTTCGCGCACCGCCGGAATAACCTAGCCGGTAGCACGCCACCGACATTGCAGCCGTCGCCATGACCAGCGCGAAATAGCCGGGAAACAAGGTGCTCGCCGCTTCCGTGATCGCTGTCCGAAGCCGGTTCGTGCCGGCCGCGGCCGAGCTTGCCGGGCTGGAATCGAAGGGTTTCATTGCATCAGCAGCCTAGCCCTCCGCCTGAGCGATCCGTTGATGCACGTCAATGGACCCCGATGCTCCCTGGCGGCGTCCGCGCGCTCGCCTAGCCCGGCTGTGCGGCTGTTGGGCCCTGTCCGCGCAGGAAAAACATCAGATAGACCAGCCTGCCGTTTTCCAGTGAATCGCCAAAGCTCGGCCCCGACGTGTGCCAATATTGCGGCTGCAGCAGAATGAGCCGGTTAAACCGCATCGGGACGGTCATCGTCATCTGCCACTTCGACCGGTCGAGCGCGTCCTTTTCCAGGACCTCGCGCTTGAGTTCGTCATAGGATGAAAAACCCGCGGCCTTCAGCGCGTCGGGCGTAAGCGGCAAATGATCGGTTCCGGTCGGCAGGTGCCGGTAGAATTCGGTGCCGCCCTGGCAGTCTTCCGGACGGCTCAGGAACAGGATTCCCGACCAGTGGCTCTGGTCGATGTGGATTCTTCCCGGCCTGTCGTCCTTCTGAAGGGCGATCCGGCAATGTCCATGGGAGAAGTCGGACGTCCACGGCGCCCGAACCGGTTCGTAGACCAATCGCGACACGAGGCCGTCGAGCCCCGGGATGTTGACCTTTTCGGTGGAATTCAGTCCCGGGAATCGGCCCTCGACCGAATAGCTGAGCCCGAGCGCCCGATCACGCAATTCATGCGCATTGGGCAGGAAATCGTCGAGGACGATCACATGCGGAATCATGGATTGCCTGGCCCCTGTGCATTGGCAAAACCGAACCGATTGAACGATCAAAAAAAGGGCCGGCAGATCGCTCCGCCAGCCCTTCGTTTCGCAGTTCGTCGATCTACCTCCGGTTGCCCATGAAGTAGAGCAGGAACTGGAACATGTTGATGAAGTCCAGGTAGAGCTGAAGCGCGCCCATGATGACCGTCTTGCCGACCATCTCCGTACCCTGGACGTAGAAGTAGAGGCTCTTGATCCGCTGCGTGTCGTAGGCGGTCAGCCCTGCGAACAGCAGCACGCCGATCGCGCTGATCGCCAGCGCCATCGCGCTCGACTGCAGGAACATGTTGACGAGCATCGCGACCAGCAGTCCGACAACGCCCATGATCAGGAACGTCCCCATGCCGCTAAGGTCGCGCTTCGTCGTGTAGCCATAGAGGCTAAGGCCCGCATAGGCCGCGGCCGTCGCGAAGAAGGTCTGCGCGATCGATACGCCGGTGTAGGCGAGGAACAGGGTCGACATCGACAGGCCCATCAGCGCCGCGAAGGCCCAGAAGAGAATCTGCAGCGTCGAAGTCTGCATCCGGTTCATGCCGAAGCTCATCGCGAACACGATGGCCAGCGGTGACAAAGTGATGATCCAGCCGAGCCCGCTCATGCCGTTGCCGTTTGCATTCATCAGCACCTGGCCCGCGTAAGGCGCGAACAGCAGGGCGATGATGCCGGTCAGCAGCACGCCGGAGGCCATATAGTTGTAGACGGACAGCATATACGACCGAAGGCCCGCATCGCGGGCGGCCCGCGGAACGCCCACCGTCGCGGCGGTGTTCACGCTCGTCGTGCGCGGGTCTTGCCAATTGGCCATGTCTTCTCCTCTCGCGCGGGCGAAGGGCCCGTTCGCTACCGGTGATATATCGTGGATGCCCGAAGGGACTTCAAGCAAAACCGGACATGCCGCTTCCGCGAAAGCGGAAGGTCGGGCCCCAAACGCCTCATTCCGGGACTGGCGGGCGGGTTTCGCAGCCTTATATTCACGCGCATGGCCAAGCGTTCGACCAAATCCGTCAGCGGGCAACTCCCCGCGGTGACGATCGTCATCGAATGGGAAAATGCCATCGATGTCGAGGACAAGTGGACGCGCGCGGCGATGGCCGCATTGCAGCGGGAGATTGCCGCCGTCGCGCCCAGAATGGCCGCGAAGCCCAAGATCACATATTTGTACGACAGGAGTTCGGTTGAGCCCGGCGTGATCGAGGAGGCGCTGGCGACGACCGCGCCCAGGCTGCGGCAACTCGCGGACCTTGAGATCGTCCCGACCGACGGCCTCACTTATTACAAGCTCAAGAATTTTGGCATTTCGCGCGCGACCACCGATCTCTCGATCATGCTCGACAGCGACGCGGCGCCGCAGCCGGGCTGGTTGGAGAATCTGATCGCGCCCTTCGCCGACCCCGAGATCGTGGCGGTCGGCGGGTTCACCGTGCTCGGTTACGACGATTTCTTGTCCAAGACCTTCGCGCTGAGCTGGATTTTCGACCTTCGAGAGGAGCGCGCGAAGACCGTCGAGCGGCATAAAATCCATGCTAATAATTGTGCTGTGCGAACTGTTTTTTTCCGCAATAATCCGTTCCCGGATCTGCCGGCATTCAAAAAGCAATGCGGATTCTGGCTGCGCGACTTGCGCGCGCGCGGCTACCGCTATGTCCGGACCGCGGATGCGATGACCGTCCATGCCCCCCATCCCGGCTACAAGTTCCTCGCCTGGCGCGCGTGGACCATGGGGATGGACCGAGATTACCAGGCCTTTCAGACCGCCACTCGCTGGCGCCTCGGCCGGATCGGCTTCGCCTTCAAATTCTTCGCAGGGAAAGTTGGCAAATCCTGGTGGCGAATCTGGACTCGCGGGCGTGCCGTGGATCTTCCGATCTGGCAGCGGCCGGGAGCGATGCTCGTGACATTCGGCTTCTACGGCGTGGGTCTGGCCGGGGAGATCGGCAGCGCGCTCACCCGCAGCTTCGAGCCGCTTCCGCCGCCCAGCGGCCGGAACGAGCCCGCGACGGCCTGAACAGTTAAGCGCCAGCATCAGGAGATTTTCGGCCATGGCCAAGAAAGCGACGAGCAAAGGTGGAGCGAAGGGCCGTCCGGGCGCCGCGAGGAGGAGCGCCAAAGCGAAGCCGCGCGTTCCGGCTAAACCGCGGCCACGTGCGGGAGGAAGCCGGTCCGAAAGCGCGTCCGAGGAAATGGGCGAGGCATTCATCAAGCTGCTCCAGAGTCCGCTCATCGCCGACCTGGTCGCGGTGGCCGCGACCGCCGCGCTCGCCTCGCTCGCCGAGCACGGCTTCACGCATCGCGGGGCGGACGAAAGCTCGCGCCGCAACCGCGCGGGCAAGGCTGTGAAGGAAGCCGGGAAAGCCGCCGCCGCCGCGGTCGGACGGCGGCTCAGCATCGAGATCGACGAAATCCGCGCGGCCGCGAAAGAAGCTAAGGCCGGCGCAAAAGCGTAATCCGCGCCCGGCCGAACTCGCGCGCCGTGTCGATCGTCAATTCGCCGGGGTCGACCGCTTCGCCGCGCGCCGTTTCGATGCTGAGCCAACCGCCCGGCGCGAGCCATTCCGCTTTCCGGATCGACTCCGCCACGGCGTTGCCCGAACCGGCCGCGTAAGGCGGATCGGCGAAGATCAGGTCGAACTGCCCGGACCCCGGAAGCGCCAGCGCCGATCCGGTCATCACCTGAACCCGGTCGCCTGCCCCGAGCTTCTCCGCATTGCGCCGGATCGCCGCCACGGCTTTGGCATCGTTCTCGACGAACGTGACCGAAGCCGCCCCGCGCGAAAGCGCCTCGAACCCGAGCGCCCCGCTGCCGGCGAACAGGTCCGCCACGCGCAGCTCCTCGAACGAGCCGAGCCGGCTCGCCAGCATCGAGAACAAGGCCTCGCGAACCCGGTCGGCGGTCGGTCGGGTCGACTGCCCCTGCGGCGCTTCGATGGCGCGGCCACGCCATTCTCCCGCGATGACGCGCATCATGGGCTCGTATTTCGGTGACAGTTTACTTTTTGCGCATCAGCCTCGGCGCCAGTCCTGCTGCTCGCGGACGACGCAAGAAAGTAAACTGTCACCGAAATACCCCCGCATCGACCTCATCCACACCGCCGGGCTCCAGCCTTTCCAGCGTCAGCGGTCCGTAGGCGGTCCGGATCAACCGCGAGACCTGCAGCCCCAGATGCGCCAGCACCTTCCGCACCTCGCGGTTCTTGCCTTCGGTGAGACTCATCTCGATCCAGCAATTGCGGCCCGTCCGACGCTCCAAATTGGCGTCGATCGAGCCGTAACGGATGCCATCGATCGTGATTCCCTCGGCGAGCTTCTCAAGCTGCGTCTGGGTGACGGGCCCGAAGGCCCGCGCGCGGTAGGTTCGGACGACGCCGCTCCTCGGCAATTCGAGCCTGCGCTTCAATTCGCCGTCGTTGGTGAGCAGCAGCAACCCTTCGGTCATGAAATCGAGCCGGCCGACCGGCATCACTCGCGCGAGGCCCTTGGGCAGCCGATCATAGATGGTCGGCCGGCCTTTCGGGTCGTGGGCCGCGGTCAGCGTCGCCTGCGGCTTGTAGAAGCGGTAGAGGCGCGTGGCCCTCGCCGGCCGCACGGGCCTTCCGTCGACGGTCAGCCCCTCGACGCTCTCCAGCAAGGTCGCCGGCGTGGTGAGCTTTTCACCATTGAGCGCGATGCGGCCTTCGGCGATCATCCGCTCGATTTCGCGGCGCGACGCGACTCCGGCGCGCGCGAGCAGCTTGGCGACCCGCTGGGCGCCGTCCGAAGGCCCCTGTGGTCGTTTGGGCACAGCCGGGCGGCCTTGTTGCTTTCGCGGCACTGGACGCCGGGTCGTTCGTTGCGATCGGGATGTCATTGGGGCGAATATATGGGGTTCACGTCCGATGCTGTTC
This sequence comes from Sphingomicrobium sp., assembly GCA_035701045.1. Classification (GTDB taxonomy): domain Bacteria; phylum Pseudomonadota; class Alphaproteobacteria; order Sphingomonadales; family Sphingomonadaceae; genus Sphingomicrobium. The sequence goes on from DASSOB010000020.1 coordinate 126,887, forward strand.
GGTAAGCGTAAGCAGATCGTCAAGCGTATCCTCATCGTCGAGGATGAGCCGTTGACGGCGTTCGACAATGAAAATTTCCTCGGCGATGCCGGTTATGTGGTCGTGGCGACCGTGGACGACCTCGACGAAGCGCTCGCCGTGATCGAGCGCGACGAGGTTCATTTGATCCTGAGCGATGTCCGTTTGCGCAAGGACCAGACCGGGATTGAGCTCGCCCGTGCTGCCAAGACGAAGGGCGTGCCGACCCTGTTCGCAACGGGTCATAGCCATCCAGGCGCGTCCGAAATTGCGGTTGGCTGCCTGATGAAGCCCTACACCGAGCGCCAACTGATGAGAGCGATCGAATGCGTCGACCGGCACCTCCAGGGCGAGAAGGTGAAGGCGCCGAGAGGCCTCGAACTGTTCGTCGCCATCGATGAGGCGGAGTGAGCGCGCGGCGGCCGTTCATCGCGGGGCTAGGCTTGCCATGAAAGCTGTTTAAGGTTCGCGGGCCATCAGGGTTCGGGGAGGGGAAGAAATGACAGCGCAGGCCGAGGCGCAACAATTGTCCGGATGGCGCGCGGCGCTGCCGGCGGGCGTCCGCCCGTATACCGAGACCGCGCCGCTGGCGTCGCTGTTCCTCGGAATTTCGTCGGGCTTTCCTTACGCGATGATCGGCGCGACGTTGACGACCCGCCTGAAGCAGGATGGCATCGACAAAGCGACGATCACTGCCTTCACGCTCGTGTTCCTCGCCTACAATTTCAAGTTCCTTTGGGCGTGGATCATGGACGGGGTGCGAATCCCGATCCTCGGCCGCCTCGGTCAACGGGTCTCATGGATGCTCGTCACCGGAGCGCTGGTGATCGCGGCCGTCGTGAACCTCGCGCTGGTCGACCCGGCGGCAAGCATCGAAGCCGTCGTGCTTGCCGCGATCCTGGTCGGCATTGCCGGTGCCAGCTTCGACATCGTCATCGACGCCTACCGCATCGAAATTCTCGAGCCGCGCCAACTCGGCGTGGGCTCGGGCATGTCGCAATATGGCTGGCGCATCGGGTCGGCGGGGGCGGGCGCGATCGCGCTGGTCGTCGCCGCCCGGTCCGGTTGGGAAGCGGCTTACCTCACGTGCGCGGCCCTTGCGCTTCCGGCAATGCTCACTGCCCTCCTCTACGGCGAGCCCGAACGGCACCGCCGCGTCGCGAGCAAGCCAGGATTCGGCAACGCGGCGGCGGCCGTGTGGAGGCCGTTCGTCGAGTTCTTCGAGCGCAAGGGCGCCGTGCTCGTCCTGCTGTTCATCCTCCTGCACAAGATCGGCGACACGCTCGCCAACCTCACCTTCCGGCTGCTGTTCGACGACCTGCACTTCTCCAATGACGAGATTGCGCTTTACGACGTCGGCGTCGGCTTCTGGGCTTATCTCATCGGCATTTTCATCGGCGGCATCCTCTATGCGCAATTGGGGATGAAGCGGTCGGTGCTGATCAGCCTGATCCTCATGGCCGTCTCCAACTTCAGCTTCGCGTTGCTCGCGGCAGCGGGGCACAGCAATGTCGGCATGGCTGGTGCAATCGGCTTCGAAAACATCGCAAGCGGCATCGGCGGCGTTACCGTAGTCGCTTATTTCTCGGCGCTCTGCGACCTGAGGTTCACCGCCGCCCAATATGCGCTCATCTCGGCTGCCGCGAGTATCGTCGGGAGGTTCCTGACCGGCACGACCGCCGGCGCGCTGATCGAGGCGATCGGCTATGTGAACTTCTACCTGCTGACGACGCTCGCCGCACTACCCGGCATCATCCTGTTCTGGTTCATGATGCGCATGGGCCTGATCGACCAGTCGATCGGCAGCGCGGGTGTGGTGGGAAGCGGCGACGTGCGCGCCGAGCATCCGGCGGAGGAGACGGGCAAACCCGCTCAGTCCGGGGGCTGACCGTTCGCTGCGAGGACGACTCCGGCGAGGTAGAGCGAGCCGAAGATCAGCACGCGCGCGTTGGCCGGAACCGCCGCCAGCGCCGATTGGACGCCGTCGAAAGCATCTGCCGGGAACCCAAGGCCGGCGGCGATTTCCAGCAACTCGCCCGGCGCAAAGCTCGCGTGGCCGGGAATCGCGATCGTGTGGACTTGCTCGACAAGGCCCTCGAACGGATCGAGCATGCCCGCTGGGTCCTTGGTCGCGAGGCTCGCGAAGATCAGATGCAGCGGCTTTCCGTCGCTGAACTCGTGCCGAACAAAGGCGGCGACCTGGCGCGCGGCGGAGGGGTTGTGCCCGCCGTCCAGCCAGACTTCGCGACCGCCCGTGAGCGGTCCCGTCGCCAGCCGCTGAAGCCGCGCGGGCCAGTCGGCCCATCCCATCGCGGCACCGAGTGCGGACGGGGGCATGTCGAGCCTGTCCTGGTGGCGAAGCATGGCGACCGCCAGCCCCGCGTTCATCGCCTGGTGCCGCCCGGGCAGGCGCGGCAATGGCAAGTCGAGCTCGCCGTGCTCGTCGCGATAGTGGAGCTTCCCCGTGCTCGCTGTCGCATCCCATACGCCGCCGCGGGGCAGCCAGACCGCGCCGCGTTCCTGTGCGATCGCACCGATCCGCGCGGCGATCGCCTCGGGATAAAGCTGCGTCACCAGCGGGACGCCCCGCTTGGCGATGGCGGCCTTTTCCCCTGCGATTCCGGGGAGTCCGGACCCAAGGAATTGCTGGTGGTCGAGCGCCAGATTGGCGATTCCGGTGACCAGCGGATGCTCGATGATATTGGTCGCGTCGAGCCGTCCGCCGAGTCCGACCTCCAGCAGGCAGGCATCAACCGGCGTCCGCGCGAAGGCGAGGATCGCTACCGCGGTCGCGACCTCGAAGAAGCTCGGCTCGATCCCGTCGCTCGCATCCAGCACCTCGGCCAGAAGCTCCGACAGAGGCTCGTCCTCGATCAATGTGCCTGCGATCCGGATCCGCTCGTTGAAGCGGACGAGGTGCGGGCTGGTGAAGGCGTGCACCTTATGCCCGCCGGCTTCGAGCGCGGCCCGGAGGAAGGCGATGGTCGAGCCTTTGCCGTTGGTGCCCGCGACATGGAAGATGGGCGGCAGCTTGTCCTGCGGCCTGTCGAGCCGGTCGAGCAGCTCCGCAATCCGCTCCAGCCCGAGCCGGTCGCCGGCCGGCGAGATCATCGACAGCCGGTCGAGCTGCGCTTGCACGCCCGGGTGCGTGGAGCGGGCGAAATCGGCCATCAAATCCTCCCCGGAACGGGGAGGGGGACCGGTCGGCGGAGCCGGACGGTGGAGGGGGCCCGCGGTCGGAGCGGCGGAGAGGTGGGCCCCCTCCACCACGCCGCTTCGCGTCGCGGTTCCCCTCCCCGTTCCGGGGAGGAATTACCTCTCACGCCGCTTCCTTCGCCTCCGGGCTCAGATAGGAAATCAGCAGCGCCAGCTTCTCCTTCAGCTCGCCGCGCGGGGCGACCATGTCGATCATCCCATGTTCGAGCAGATATTCGGCGCGTTGGAATCCTTCGGGCAGCTTCTCGCGGATCGTCTGCTCGATCACCCGCTGCCCCGCGAACCCGATCAGCGCGCCCGGCTCCGCGATCTGGATGTCGCCGAGCATCGCATAAGACGCCGTCACGCCGCCCGTCGTCGGGTCGGTGAGCACGACGATGTAGGGAAGCCCCGCTTCCCGAAGCTCCATGATCGCCACGGTGGTCTTCGGCAGCTGCATCAAAGACAGCACCGCTTCCTGCATCCTCGCGCCGCCCGAGGCGGTGAAGACGATGTAGGGCAATCGTTCGTCGATCGCGGCGCGCGCGCCGGCGACGAATGCCGCGCCGACCGCCGTTCCCATCGATCCGCCCATGAAGGCGAAATCCTGGACTCCGACGATCGCTCTGCGCCCGTCGATCGCCCCGCGCGCGTTGAGCCACGCATCGCGCTCGCCGGTCTTGGTGCGCGCCTCTTTCAGCCGGTCGGTATAGCGCTTGGTATCGCGGAACTTGAGCGGATCCTCGCGGACTTCGGGCGAGGGCAGAAGCTCATATTGAGCCGCGTCGAACGTTTGTTCGAACCGTTTCGCAGGACCGATGCGGTCGTGGAAATTGCAGCGGGGGCAGACGTTGAAATTCTCTTCCCACTCCTTGGCGAACACCATCGTCCCGCACTTCTGGCACTTGTGCCACAAATTCTCGGCGGTTTGCCTTTTGGGCAGGAAAGGGATGCCGCTGCGGACGCGGCTCAGCCAACTCATGCTTCACGATCCTCGTTCAGGCGGCCGTGTGCTCCAGCGACGCGGCAATGTCCATGATCGCCCGGCGCGGGTTCGGCGCTTCGGTGATCGGTCGGCCGACGACGAGCACGGAGGCGCCGTCGTCGATTGCCTGCCGCGGAGTCACCACCCTTTTCTGGTCGCCGTTCGCCCAGCCTGTGGGGCGGACGCCGGGAACCACGAAGAAGCCGCCGGGCCAGGTAGCGCGCGCGGCGGCCACTTCCGCGCCGGAGCAGACGATTCCGTCGAGCCCGGCTTCCCGGGCGAGGGCCGCCAGGCGCTCGACCTGGGTCGCAGCCGAGCTCCTTACCCCGACGCTGGCGAGATCGTCGCCGTCGAGACTGGTGAGGACCGTTACCCCGACGACCTTGGTTCTCGGCGGCGCGGCGGCCTTTGCGGCGGCCATCATCGCTTTGCCGCCCCCGGCGTGAACGGTCAGGATCGCCGGATCGAGATGGGCGAGCGCGCGGACCGCTTTTTCGACCGTGTTCGGGATGTCGTGAAGCTTCAGGTCGAGGAACACCTGGGTTCCATGCTCGGCGATCCGCAGCACGCCTTCGTCGCCGTTGGCGTAGAAGAATTCGAGGCCCAGCTTCACGCCGGCGGCGATTCCGCCGACATCGCGGGCGATCGCCGCGGCGCGGTGAACGTCCTGTGTGTCGAGGGCGACGAAGATCGGGGTCATTGCACCGGCTCCTGCTCCTGTTCGTCCGTGACTCTTCCGGGCGTCGAAAGCGCCCGCGTGCGCTCGACCGCCTCCAGCCGTCTCTGGCACGCCCATAATCTCGCGCGCATGATCAGCCACGTCGGGAGCAGCCCCAGCAGGAAGAAGACCAGCAGCAGCAGCGGTATTTTGACATCCGCCTGGATGTCGCCCCAGAGATTAAGCGTCACGTCGTCCCAGTTGCGGAACGCGAAGAAGGTGACGATCACCGCGACCAGCACCCAGAACAAGGTCTTCAGGAACTGCATATGGCTCCGCTCCCCTTGGCCGCCGTTTAGGCGAGCCGCGCACGCTTGGCCATAAGCCCGTTCGTCGCAGCGCAGAGTCGTTTTACCGCAAGCCATTGGCTCGGCCGTTGAGGCATCGGGACCTCGCGGCCACAGAAAGGTTGAGGGTGGGGAGAGAGGTTCCTTGAGGACGGCGAACAAGGTCGCGCTAGGCGCCGTGGCATTGCTGATGGGCGCATCGTTGCTTGCGATGCGGCCACATGCCGACGAACATCCGAAGACCGACGTCAAGGCCGCGCACCTGAAGCTAGCGTCGCTGTCGACCGACTCGCGGCGCGATGTGAACTACGATCGGCTCGACGCGCGGCTGAAGGAGCTGATGACCAAGCCGGCGATGGTCGGCCTCGCCGTCGGAATCGTCGAGAACGGGCGGATCACCTTCCTCAAGGGCTATGGCGAAACGCTCGAAGGCTCGGACGATCCGGTGACTCCGGAAACGGTGTTCCGCTGGGCTTCCTGCTCCAAGGGCGTGGCGGCGACGATGGTCGCGAAGCTCGCGGAAGAGGGCAAGATCGACCTCAATGCGCCCGTCGCCAATTACGCGCCCGCCCTCAAGCTTCCAGACGGCAATGAGCGCGTCGCGACCGTCGGCGACCTGCTCTCGCACCGCCTCGGCCTCTACCGCAACGCTTATGACAACAAGCTCGAGGAAGGGCAGGACCCGCACGCGCTCAGGACCGAATTAGGCGAGCTCAACTCCATCTGCGCCCCGGGCACCTGCTGGAGCTATCAGAACGTCGCCTACGATGCGTCGAGCGTGATGGTCTCGCGCATCACCCACATGCCCTACGAGCAGGCGGTCAAACGCTATTTGTTCAACCCGATCGGCATGACCAGCGGCAGCGTTTCGCTCGCGGGTATCGAATCCAACCGCAGCTGGGCCCGCCCGCACAGCGCCGGCAAGCACCCCTGGCCGATGAGCGACACTTATTACAAGGTCCCGGCCGCGGGCGGGATCAACAGCGACATCAAGGACATGGCGCTGTGGCTGGAAGCGCAGATGGGCGAGATGCCCGACGTCGTTGACGGCAAGGTGCTGGGCACCATCCACGCTCGCTACGTGAAGACCCCGACCGAGCGCGCGCGGCTGCGCAAGGTCCGCGAGCGGCTCGAAGATGCCTGGTATGGCTATGGCTGGCGAAGCTACGATTATGCCGGGCACCGGATCGTCGGCCATCGCGGCGGGATCCAGGGCTACCGCTCGCTGATCCTGTTCGACCCCGAAAAGAAGAGCGGCGTCGTTGCCCTCTGGAACAGCGACACCTGGCGCCCGGGCGGGCTGGAGTTCGAGGTGATGGACATGATCTACCACCTCCCCTTCCGCGACTGGATGCAGCTGGACAAGGGCCAGTCGATCGCCGCCGAGGAAGAGGATAATGGCAGCGACAACGGCGACGGTGGGCGTTAGCTCCGCTCCGCTTCCTCCTTCGCTTTGCGGATCTCCCGTTTCTGGTGGAGATGGGCGAGGTAGCGGCAGCCCATGCCGATGACCGAGGTCGCCATGCCGATCAGCAGCGCCGGATAATACCAGCCCGGCGGATTCTCCTTGGTCCAGGCGACCGCGCCGAGGAAGAAGACGCTGACGATCGAGACGATGTAGCCGGTCGCCTTCCAGTCGAGGCGGGTCGGGGCGGGAATGGTGACGGTTTCACGGCGCATCGAGAAGAGGAACATCCAGACGGCCAGGTCGGTTTCGCCTGCAAAGGACAGGAGAATCGATAATGGCCAGCTCGCACGACGCAATCACGTTGCTGAAGGACGATCACCGCGCGGTCGAGAAGCTGTTCAAGGAGTTCGAAAGCGCGAAGGGCGACGGGCGTAGGGAGAAGCTCGCGCACCAAATCTCGCTCGACCTTTCGGTCCATTTCCACCTCGAGGAGCAGATTTTCTATCCGGCCTGCGAGGGGAGGGTGAAGGAAGACCAGCTGAAGGAAGGCTATGTCGAGCACGACGCGGCCAAGCTGCTGGTGGCGGAGATCGAGGGGGAGGAAGGCGCGGGCGACGACTTCTTCGACACCAAAGTCCACGTGCTGTCGGAGGAAATCGCGCACCATATCGAGGAGGAAGAGAAGCCCGGCGGGATCTTCTCCGAGGCGCGCAAATCGGACATGGATATGAAAGCGATCGGCGAAAAGCTCGCGGCGCGGAAGAAGGAACTGACCGAGCGCTACAAGGCCGACGGGCTGCCCGAGCCGAAGCTGAAGACGATGGATGAAGTGTCGGTTTGAGGCGGCTACTTCCAGCCCTCCCCCTTGTGGGGAGGGGAGGGTAGGGTGGGGGCGCGGCTTCATCGGCGCTAGCCGAGGAAGCCGCCACAAATGAATCTCTTCGGCCGCGGACGCGGCCGGCCCCCCTCCAAACCTCCCCCACGAGGGGGGAGGCTTTTTACCTCAGCGCCGCGACGCGCTCCGCATCTCGCCCGTAGACGTCGTCGACGAAGCTCAGCTGCCCGTCCTTCACCTGCGCCGTCAGATAAGTGAGATAGATCGGCACCGGCGTCGGCAGGAGCTCGTGCTGCTCGGGCTCGTTCGACGCGGTTCGCGGATCGCGGCCGAGGAGCCAGCGGCCGAGCTTCTCCGCATCCTCCAGGCGGATGCAGCCGTGGCTGAGGTCGCGGTCGGCCTGCTCGAACAGCGCCTTCTTGGGGGTGTCGTGCAGATAGATGTCGTACTTGTTGGGGAAGCCGAATTTGATGTCGCCCATTGAATTGGCGGGTCCCGGAAGCTGCCGCACGCGGACGGTCTCCGTGCCGTTCGCCACCGCGTGCCAGTCGACCTTGGCCGGATCGAGCAGGCGGTCGCTGCCGTCCGCCGGCATCACCTGGTAGCCGCGGCTGGTCAGATAGGTCAGGCCCTGTTCGAGCACGTTTTTCGCGGTGAGCGACCGGATCATCTCGGGCGCGACGTGCCAATAAGGGTTGAGCGTGGCGTAATAGATGGTGCTGGCGAGCATCGGCGTCTGCGTGCCGGGCGACGCCTTGCCGACGATCACCCGCATCGAATCGGCGATCCGCCCGTCCTCGATCATGTAGAGCCGGGCCGCGGCGCTATCGACGATGATGTAGCGCTTCTGGAACGGCATTTCGCGGACGCGGTCCATGCTGACGAGCACGCGCGGGTCGACATGGCCGGTCTGCTGCATCTCGGCCCATCCGGCCGCGCGGAGCCGGTCGTAGAGCGGGTTCACCTGCGCGACTGAACGTACGTGTGCTTGGAGTGAATGCGCGGCCGCGGCGCGGGCGAGGATCTGCGCGGGAGTCTGGATGCGCGGGCGAGCCCAGTTGTCCGCGTAGATCATGCCCGTGGGCGGCCGCTGAAGCGCCTGCACATAGAGCACCCAGGCTGCCGAGAGCAGCCGGTCGGCGGCACTGAGCGAGGCCGGGTCGCCGCGGCTCATCAGCCCTTGTGCCCGGGCAGCGAGGGCAGGGCCGCGCGCGAAGCCGTCGATCGGCGCGCGGTCGAGGATGCCGATCAGGTCATGCGCCGCGCTGCTGTCCGCTCCGCCGCGCAGCCACAAGGGCGCGCCGCGGCGGCTCGCGTAGAACATGTCGATCGCCTGTCCGGCGGACATCGAGGCGGCGGAGCTTCCGGGGGTGGTCGCCGCGGACGCGGGCGCGCACAACATCGTCAGCGCCGCGCAGGCGGCGCCGGCCAGCAGCCGGTATTTCACGGGTTTTACTCCAATCATCTCAGGCTCTTTCGAGCCCACCTGAATCCATAAACGCGGCAACAGGTTACGGGTTCAAAATGGGGATTCTGTCCGAAGATGAAACCCCGTCAGGTGCCGATGATCACCGGAGTGCCCAGATCCGTCACCGAATAGAGCTTCTTCGCGAACGCGCTCGGCATGCGGATGCAGCCGTGGCTGGCCGGTTCGCCGGGATTATAGCCTGCGTGCATCGCGATTCCGTATTGGTCGATCCGCTGCATCCAAGGCATCGGTGCATTGTCGTATTTCTTGGAATGGTACATCGGCTTCTTGGCCAGCACCGAGAAGATGCCGGTGGGGGTCGGCTTGCTGTCGCGCCCGGTCGAAATGGACGCGACGGCGACCAGCGAATTTCCGCGATAGAGATAGGCGAGCTGGTCGCCGAGGCTGATCACCACCCGCTCCGGTCCGGCGCTGTCTGGGACGTCGCGCCACAAATAGTGGCCGGGCTTCAGCACCTTCGGCCCGAACGCGTCGAGCATGTCGTAGCGAGCCTGGATCGCCGCGTCGGCGGCCTCCGCCTTGGCCTCGTAGGTTTCCAGCGCATAGGCCGGAGTGGCGACGGAAGTCGCGAGGACGCACGATCCCGTCATCGCGAGCGCGATGGCTAGCTGCTTCATTTTACGCCTAACTTTTGTTCTATTGACTTTCCCCCAAAATGCATCGGCGCCGAGTCGGGTTCCGTTTAGTGTCGTTCGTCAACATTTCGGCACGCACTGGCTTGCGTGGCGGTGGGGGTGCTATCGACCTGCTTTCGAGAGGAGCGTTCGCCATGCGTTGGTGGAAAGTGGCCGCGGGGGTTGCGGGAGTCGCGGGTGCAGCCGGAGTCGGGATCGCGCTGGCCGCGGTTCGGCGTTCGCGCCGCCGAATCCTCCCGCCGCTGACCGGTCGGCCCGTTCCGTCACGCTCGTGGCTCGTCGACGAAGCCAGCGAGGATTCCTTCCCGGCGAGCGATCCGCCGCCCTGGACTCTCGGAATCGAGCAGCGGCTAGGAGCCTAGAGGCTCGAGCCCGAGCGCCGAGCGATACGCGGGATCGAGCAGATCCTGCTCCTTTTCGTGGCGTTTGATATAGGCGGCGAAGAAAGGACAGATCGGCACTACCTGCAGCCCGCGTTCGCGCGCCGATTTCAGCGCGAAGTGGATCAGCGCCGAACCGACGCCCTGGCCCTCGTGCGCTGGCGGCACTTCGGTGTGGGTGAAGACGATCTTGTCCGTCAGCAGATTATATTCGGCCACGGCGAGCGATCCGTCGCCGAGGTCTATCTCAAATCGGTGCTTCTCCGGATTGTCGCGGACAATCCAGGCGGTTGCGTCACTGGGCATTCAGCCGCTCTATCGCGCCGCAGCCTTCGACGCCATCAGAGGATCAGTCGCTGTCCATGTCCATCGTCTTGCCGCCCGGCGCGCGGATTTGCGCGACGAAATTGGCGACCTGCCACATCTGCCGGTCGCTGAGCTGGCCGCGCCAGGCCGGCATGCCCGAATAGCGGATTCCACCCTGCACGGCGGCAAAGGCTTCCTTCGGGTCGACGTCGGTTCCTTCCTGGAAGAATTGCGGAACGCGCGGGTAAAATCCCGACCCGAAGGTGCTCGGCTTCTGAGCGCTGCCGTGGCAGCCGGCACAATTGTCCGTGTAGATCTTGCGCCCGGCGGCGAGGGCCGCCGCGTCCTTGGCCTCGATCGGGTTCTTAAGGCCGCTCGAACGCCTCTCCAGCGACGTGTCGAGCGCGCGCATGCCGATCTTGCTCTCCCACCCCGGGGGTTCGGACGCGGCGTCGCTCGGCAGCCAGCCGAGGACCGCAGCGATGCCAAACAGCACCGGCGCCGCGATCAGCCCGATGATGAAGGTGACGAGCGTTTTCATGCGCGGCTCTCCCGCTGGCGCCCTCGCGCCGGCGGACGCGCACTTCGGCCTTTTTTATCCCCGGCACAAGGAATGGTCTGGTTAGGCACTTGTTAGTCAACATCGGCGCACACCGTCGCCAACGCATTGCGGAAACAATGAGAATGACGGACTCTCCCTCGGTCACGACCTTTGTGATGGGCGATCGCCTGCCCTGGCCGGACGACGGTTGGGCGGAGGAGGGGCCCTTCGATTCCGGCGCGATCACGATTTCCGGCTCGCGGTTGCCCTGCTCCATCCGCAAGGTCAGCGCGCTCGGCGTGACCGTCGGAAGCGACCTGGCCCCGCCGCTCGGCGACACGGTCTCGGTCGAGTTCGCCAGCGGGCAGCGGGCGCCAGGGAAGATCGCCTGGACTGGTCGCCGCGAGCTCGGCGTGCAATTCGACGACAGCATCGACGTGATCGCGCTCCTCAATCGGAAGCTGGTCAGTCAGGAGCGCGAGCGCCGGACCATGCCGCGGCTCGAGGTGCGCTCGCCCGTGCACCTCAAGTGCGGCGGCCAGTTCTGGTCGGCCGCGCTACGCAACATCTCCGCGCGCGGCCTCCAGATCGAAGCCGACGACCTCCCCGCGCCCGGCAGCTACGTTTCGCCGTTCGTCGAAGGCCTCAACATCCCGCCCGGCGAAGTCGTCTGGAAGCGCGGCAAGCTCGCCGGAATCGAGCTGATGGAAGAACTGAGCTGGACCTCGATCATCCCCTGGGTGCGGGGGATTGTGAAGCGGGAGGTGAACTAAGTCCGGGAAAGGATTGGTAGCGAACAATTCAAGGAAGCCTGCGCCGACGTCATGCGGCGCGACGACGCTCGGCCAGCCGATATTCCTTCACGAGGACGCGTTCCGGCACGTGCCATGCACTCGCGATTTTGCGGATCATAGGAAGCGTCAGCGCGCGCTTTCGTTGAAGAACTTCGGTGGCGCGCGACGGCCCGATCAGCCGCCCGAGATCGGCGCGGCTATGTCCTTCATATGCCATGGCCGCCTCGATCGCTTCCACGGGATCGGCATCGTCCATCGGCCAACGCCGTCCCTCATATGTCTCGACCAACGTAGCCAGGACATCGAGACGATCGCCTTCGGACGAGTTTTCCGGCGCTCCCCACAGCCGCTCGATTTCGCGCAAAGCGGCCTCGTGGTCGCGATCGTTTCTAATCGGATGAATTTCAGTCACATGTTCCGCCTTCAAAACAGGTTCACCGTCAAAGCGTCGATCTTGTCGTAGTCGGCGTGCGTTCCAATGAACTTCACGAACGCAATCGATCTTTTGAAATCGAAAGCGACGATCAGCCGAAAGTCTCCGCCGGCAATCTCGAATCTCACGCGCTCACCGTTGAGTGCCTTGGCCTTGGAGAAAGACGATTGAACTTCATTGACGTTCGTCCAGAGCGCTTCCTTCACAACCGAGCGCCAATGGGTGAGCGCCGCCTTCGACTGCGGATTGCGTTCGGCGAACTCAGCGAGCGTGCTCCACGCAATCAGCCGCATAAGCCCAAGTAATATTCCCGTGGTGGGAAGTCAAGCTCACCCCGCGCTTACGAAACTATCCAGCACCTTCTTCCGTCCCGCTTTCTCGAAGTCGATTTCCAGCTTGTTGCCCTCGATCGCCTCGATCGTGCCGTAGCCGAACTTGCCGTGGAACACGCGCTGGCCGAGCGTGAGGTCGGTGCGGCCCTGGTTGCCGAGGCTGACGGCCGACGCCCGCGCTTCGATCACGCGCTGCGGCTCGGGATTGTAGCTGCTTCGGCTCGCGCGCTGCCAGCCGGGGCCGCGGCTTGGCCGGGCGACATGGGCGAAGGGATCGGCGCGCTCGCTCCATTGCGCGCGCCACAGGCTCTCGCCGCCGGTCATCGTCGTCTCTTCCTCGATATGCGCCTTGGGCAGCTCGGCGAGGAAGCGGCTGGGGATGCTGCTCGTCCACTGACCGTAAATCCGGCGGTTGGCGGCGTGGAGGATGGTGCAGCGCCGCCGCGCGCGGGTGATCGCGACATAAGCGAGCCGCCGCTCCTCCTCGAGCGCGGCGAGCCCGCCTTCGTCGAGGGAGCGCTGGGACGGGAAGACGCCTTCCTCCCAGCCGGGCAAATAGACGGTGTCGAACTCCAGCCCCTTCGCCGCGTGGATGGTCATGATCGTGACGCGCTCGCCTTGGCGGGCTTCGTCATTGTCCATCACCAGGCTGACATGCTCGAGGAACGCCTGGAGCGTCTCATATTCCTCCATCGCGCGCGTCAGCTCGGTGAGGTTTTCGAGGCGGCCAGCGCTCTCGGCCGATCGGTCGGCCTGGAGCATGGCCGCATAACCCGATTCCTCAAGGACGATCCGAGCGATCTCAGGGTGGGGCAGGGGTTCCTTCCCCTCTGGGGGACAGTCCCCGAGGGGACTGTCCCCGGTGCCGAACATCCCCCTCCACCGCGCGATGTCGCCAACGAAATTGCCCAGCGAGCGGCGCGCCTGCGGAGTCAGCTCGTCGGTCCCGAGGATCGACGCCGCGGCGAGGAGCAGCGGCTGCTGCGTGGCACGGGCATGGCGGTGGATTGTCGCCACCGCTTTGTCGCCCAGCCCGCGCTTGGGCTGGTTGACGATGCGCTCGAAGGCGAGGTCGTCGGCCGGCTGGACGATTAGCCGGAGGTAAGCGATCGCGTCGCGAATCTCCGCGCGCTCGTAGAATCGGAAGCCGCCGATGATCTGGTACGACAGCCCGATCGCGATGAACCGCTCCTCGAACTCGCGGGTCTGGAACTGGGCGCGCACGAGGATGGCGATATCGTCGAGGCTCCCGCCGCCGCGCATGTGCGATTCGGCTTCTTCGCCGACCCGCCGCGCTTCCTCGGGCCCGTCCCAGACGCCGATGACCCGGACCTTCTCGCCTTCGCCTGCGTCGGTCCACAACGTCTTGCCGAGCCGCCCCGCATTCTGCGCGATCAGCCCGTCCGCCGCGGCGAGAATGTGGCTGGTCGAGCGGTAATTCTGCTCCAGCCGGATGATCGTCGCGCCGGGAAAATCATGCTCGAAGCGCAGGATGTTGGCGACTTCCGCTCCGCGCCAGCTGTAGATCGACTGGTCGTCATCGCCGACGCAGCACAGGTTCCGGCGCGGCTCGGCGAGCAGCTTCAGCCATTCGTACTGCGCCTGATTGGTGTCCTGATATTCGTCGACGAGGATATAGCGGAAGCGCTCGCGATAGGCGCCGAGCACATCCGCGCGGGTGCGGAAGATCACCAGCATGTGGAGCAGCAGGTCGCCAAAGTCGCACGCGTTCAGAGTCTTCAGCCGCTCCTGATATTGTGCGTAGAGCTCGGCGCCGCGCCCGGCGGCGAACCCCTCGGACTCGCCGGCGTCGACCTGCTTCGGTCTCCAGCCGCGGTTCTTCCAGCGGTCGATCAGGGCCGCGAGCTGGCGCGCCGGCCAGCGCTTCTCGTCGAGATTCGCGGCCTGGATCAGCTGTTTCATCACGCGCAGCTGGTCGTCGGTGTCGAGGATCGTGAAATTGGACTGGAGGCCCGCGAGTTCCGCATGGCTCCGCAGCATCCTCGCGGCGACCGAATGGAAGGTGCCGAGCCACGGCATCCCTTCGATCGCGCCGCCGCTGATCGCCGACACGCGCTCCTTCATTTCGCGCGCGGCCTTGTTGGTGAAGGTGACGGCGAGGATCTGGCTCGGCCAGGCTTTCCGGGTCGCGATCAAATGGGCGAGCCGCGCCGTCAGCGCCGCGGTCTTCCCGGTGCCCGCGCCGGCCAGCACCAGCACCGGCCCCTCGGTCGTCAGAACCGCCTCGCGCTGGGGCGGGTTCAGGCCCTGCAGATAGGCAGGCTCGGCAGCTGGCACAGGCGATTCAGGCACCCGGAGCAAGTAAGCGGAGGGGAACGGAACGGCAACCGAAGCCGCCCGCATTTGGCGGATTTCAAAAGGTTCCGATTGTTGTTCCCGATATCCACGTTTTCCACAGGCTTCTCACCGCATTTTTCGCTTCCCCGACTCGGCGGGAAGGCGCATGGTCCTTGGGTGATCGGGACGGCGGTCCCGGCCTCACCGGAAGGCTGGCAACGGCAAGAAGGCGCGGCAGGGACCAAAGGTCCGATCTCCGCCGGCAGGCATTGTTGAGGCTTCCTCGGAAGCGGATGCGGGGCCAGCCGGGAAGAGGCGCCGGAAGAGTCGATCTTCCTCGAGCGCGACGCGGTTCGAAGCATTTCGGTGCCAAGGACAAAGCGGGACGCAAGAGTGGTCGACCCAAGAAGGGCCGCCGAACATCGGACGGTTTTGACCTGAGGGTTTCAGTTTTTCGGAATTGGACTCCTCGTGGACAGGCCGGAACGGTCGAAAGACCAGCGAACCTTCGGGCCGCGCAGTCGAGTAGAACGATCGGGCTCCTCCCCTGGAGGGAGCTGTTTGATGGAAAGCGACGCCTGAGCTGGTGAGCCAGGATCGAGAGCGGGTCGGCTGGGCCGAAAGGTTAAAGCGGACCAGGTTGCGAACACCGGCATATCCTTCGCTCGGCGCAGTGGGGGCTGGCAGCGATGCCGGCCCCCATTTCTTTTGCGGCATGTGCAACGTTTCAATTGCATCTGGGCACTCGCGTCTTCGGCGAGGCGCCGGCGCCGCATTGGCGCGCAGCCCCCGGGCGGACCTTTTTCCTTCGACGAATGGACGGAAACCAACCTTGCGCCGCGCGTTGGGGCGTCAGGCAGGCGACGGCAATCGAGCCGGCGGAGCGGTGGGCACGAAGGAGTGAACAGGTGTTCCGCGCGATTGCCACCCTCATCCTCGCATCCGCAGCCATCGGCGCGACCGCGAGCGCAACCCAGCCGAAGCCTCCGTCAAGCGACACATTGCTGTCGAACTCGCCCTGGTGGGAGAAGATCACGGTGACCATGTCCGGTGACGGCAAGGCGCAATCGTGCCTCTATGAGTCGAGTCTGAAGCCGCACGCCCCCACGAGCTGCGACGTCGATGCAAGCCCGGCTTCGGGCTCCGATTCCGATTCCTCGCCCGGCGCCAAGGACGAATATACCAAGATCACCTTCGAACGGCGGTTCACGCCGGGCGCCGCTCCGGCGAAAGCCGGGCTGCAGGCCGGTGATACTTTGCTGGGCGGCCAGATGATGGCGCTCGCGATCGATCCCCACGGAGCCGTCAAGGGGTGCAAGATCGTCGCGAAATCAGGTGACGTGCAACCGGAATACGGCTGCGCCGAGGCCACCGCCGAACGGTTCGATGCGAGCGCCGCGCGCGGACCCGAGCGCGATGGCTATATGACGATCCTCGTCTACGGCCACTCCGAGCACATGGTCTGACGATTATTTCGGTGACAGTTTACTTAATTCCGCCCGTCGCTCACGACGCCAAGCGCTGATCGCCAATTAAGTAAACTGTCACCGAATTCAGCTGACGACGATCCAGTCGCTCATGCCCATTTGCTTGTGCAGGAAGTGGCTGCAATGCGCCTGGTAATTTCCGCGGGCGGGGACGAGCGTGATGGTTTTCGTCTCGTGCCCTTTCAGCTCGATCTCGCCTTCGGGCGCAGCGCCGGCGGTGATCTTCGAATGTTGGAAGAATCCGGGCGCGGTGAAGTCGTGGCCGCTGCCCGACTGGTTGACGAACCGCAGCGTCACAGGCTGTCCCGCAGCCAGGCGGATCGGCTTGGGACCGAAGCCGAAGCTGTAGACTTGAATGGTGAGCTGGGCGGGCTGCTGGGCGGCCACGGGGAATGCTAACGCTGTTACAAGGACCGCGGCGGCCGCGGCGCGAATTCGGTGCATGTTTCACCTCCGATGGGCGAATCCGTTGGATGCGCGCGCCGGTAGGCCGGTTCCGCGGAAAAGGCGAGCGGCTTGCACTTACGGCTGTTCGATGCGACGAACTGCCTCATGCTGTGGATAGCCGTGGGGGTGGCGGCGATGTTGGCCATGAGCGGCACTGCCTTCGCGGCCGCCCCGATCTACGATCCGGTCATGCTCAACATCGGCGTCAATTGCCAATGGCAGAAGCATTGCATTTCCAAACAGCGGCGGGCGATGGAATCGGCGCGCAAATATATCGAGAAGAAGAACCCGCCGCTGTGGCGGATTCATGTCTGCAACCGCAACGCTGCCCGAAGCTCCGGGCGCGTCGACTGGATCGGCTTCAACAATTGCATCCGCAACCGCGCCCTCCAGCCACCGTCCGCGCGAGCACAGCCGATAAAGAGGCGTTGAGGGTTTCGAGCGCCCGCCTTCGCCAAGGCTACGGCGGGCATCCTGCATAGCTCGCCTCCGGCGAGCGACGCAGGATGGTGGAGCCGAGGGGGATCGAACCCCTGACCTTCGCAATGCCATTGCGACGCTCTCCCAGCTGAGCTACGGCCCCACGTCCTTCCAGGCCTTAAGCGAAACAAACCCCGCTGGAAAAGGGAAAATCGCCGGCCAATTCCTAGCTGTCGTCGTCTTCTTTGCTCGTCTCGACGCCGAGGTCGTTGTCGCCCGTGTCGATGTCGACTTCCTCGTCGGCGCTCGGCTCCTCGTCCTCGTTGATCGCCAGATCGTCGTCGTCATCGTCGCCGTTCTTGGCCTTGTCCGGCGCCTTGGCGGGCGCGGCCTCGAACGCCAGCGGCTGCTTCGACTTCAGCACCGGCTCGGGAATCCACTCGGTCCCGCATTCGATGCAATGGACCGGATCTTCCTTCTCGAGATCGTAGAAACGGGTCGAGCACTTGGGGCAAGTGCGCTTGGTGCCCCATTCGGGCTTCACCATCTTTGGTTCAACTCCAGTGTAAAATATCGGATGCCGCGGCGCGGCCGGGCGTTCGGGGGCGCGCCTTGCCATAGGCATATGCCCCTGTCAAAGCGCCCGCCGTGAGCGTTTACCGGGGCTCGATTTGGGGGGTGTCGCCGCCCCATGCAAGAGTGATTGCAAGACCGCTCGGCCGGCGGTCGTTCCTCATTGCCGCCGCCGCGACCGCGGCAACAGCGGCTGCACCGACATGGGCGAGGGGCCCTTCATCCTATCCGCCGCCCGATCGCGAGCTGATGGTGCCGGTACCCGGCGGTCGCGTGTATGTGCGCGTCAACGGGCGGCTCGACGGTCCGCGGCTGCCCGTCGTAATGATCCACGGCGGACCGGGCGGAACCCACGCCGCCTTCCTCAACGCGCTCGCGCTCGCGGACGAGCGTGCCGTCATTCTCTACGATCAGCTCGACAGTGGCCGTTCCGATCATCCCAACGACCCACGCAACTGGACTGTCGCCCGCTTCACCGATGAGGTGGAAGCGATCCGGAGCACTCTTCGAATCCCCCGCTGGCACGTGCTCGGGCACAGCTGGGGCGGGACCATCGCGCTCGAGTACGGCGCGCGCCGCACAGCAGGGCTTGCCGGACTCGTGCTCGCCAGCCCGCTGATTTCGACCCGGAGCTGGATCGCCGACGCCGACGCCCTGCGCGCCAAACTTCCACCCGACGTTCAGGCAACGCTTCGCAAGTGCGACCCGCCCGCGCCGGTGATTCCCGCCTGCGCTCCTGCGACCGAAACCTATTACGCCGCCTTCAACCGGCGCGAGCCGGCGACGGCGGCGATGAAGGATTATGGCCGGCGCCATGGCGGCGTGGGCTTCAACCGCCTGCTCTACGAAGAAATGTGGGGTTCGAGCGAGTTCGTCGCGACCGGAACGCTCAAAAACTATGACGGCGAGCCGCTCCTGGCGAAGCTCGACGGACCGCGCACCTTGTTCATCGACGGCCAGTATGACGAGGCCCGGCCGGTGACTCTCGAAGGCTTCGCGGCGCGCGTCCCCGGCGCCGGATTCGCGGTCGTCCCCGGCGCCGCCCACGGCTTCTTCAACGATCGGCCCGAAGAGGCGCTCGGCATTCTCCGGCCCTGGTTTCGCGGACAGGACCGCGTCTGATGCCGGTGATTGCCGTCGACGGTCCGGCCGCGAGCGGGAAGGGGACGATCGCCCGCGCGCTTGCGGAGCGCTTCGACCTGCCTTTGATGGACACCGGCCTGCTCTATCGCGCCGTCGCGCTCAACCTGTGGCGCTGGGGCGGCAATCCCGCGAGCGTGTTCGAGGCGCTCCGCGCATGCGAGGATCTCAACCTCGATTCCGGCGATCCGGAATTGAGGAGCGAGGCGGTGTCGAAGATCGCCTCGGCCATTTCGGCCTATCCCGCGGTCCGCGCGGCGCTGCTCGACCGCCAGCAGGCATTTGCGCGCCAGCCCGGTGGCGCGGTTCTCGACGGGCGCGACATCGGTACGGTCATTGCGCCCGAAGCCGAGGTGAAGCTCTACATCACGGCCTCGCCGGAGGTCCGGGCTCGCCGCCGGATGAAAGAGCTGGAAGGACGCGGAATGAAGGCGGGCTACGAGGACGTGCTCGCTGACATCCACTCCCGTGACGAGCGCGACTCGACCCGCGCCGCGGCGCCGCTGAGGCCTGCCCCCGACGCGATCCTCCTCGATACCAGCGTGCTCGACGTCGGCGAGGCGATTGCCGAGGCCATCCACCTCACCGAGCAGCGGCTTTCCGGAACGGCGTAAGCGTAAGGAATATTTTCACTTCTCCTCCCTAGGGTCGAACCGGTCGACCAGGGGAATGGACAGGATCGTGAAAGCCGCCAGGAACAAGGGCGTTCGCATCGCGAGCAGCCATATCATCGTGACTTGCGCGACGATGGCGGCGCTGTTGTTGTTCGTTGCCCTCGGCAGCCAACTCATTCCCGCGGCGATCGGCGGCACGCGGTTGCCCGATTCCGCGAGCAGCCTGAAGCTCGCTTTCCTCCTCAACATCGCGATCATCCTGTTCGGCTGGCGACGGTCGAAGGACCTCAAGGAAGTCCTCGACGCCTATGAGGCGGCCGAACGGCTCGCCCACCGCAACGCCAACACCGATCCCGGCACTGGACTGGCCAACCGGCGCGAGCTGATGCGCTCGCTCGACGAGATGCTCGTCGATAAGGCGCCGGGCGTGCTCCTCCTGCTCGATCTCGACCATTTCAAGCGGGTCAACGACCTGCACGGCCATGTCGCCGGCGACCGGTTGCTGTGCGCACTAGCCGACGCTCTCCGCAAGAGCGCGCCCGAGGGAGCTTGTTGCGCCCGCATGGGCGGCGACGAATTCGCGATGCTCCTTCCGGGTGTTGCGGATAATGTGGCACAGGAAATCGCCACCGCGATCCAGGCCCGGATCGCGACTCCGATATTCGCCGAAGGCGCGCAGCTTCAGGCATCCGCGTCCATCGGCCTCGCGCGCCTGGAGCAATGCACCGACGAGGAAACCGCGCTGCGCCGCAGCGACGTCGCGCTCTACGCCGCCAAGCGTGCCGGCCGGAACGGTTACGCCTGGTTCGACGAGGAGCTCGAGCTCGAGCTCGCCGACCGCCTGAAGCTCGAGGAGGACATCCGCCTCGGCATCCGCAACGGCGAATTCGTCCCTTATTTCCAGCCGCTGATCGACCTCGGTACGCAGCAGATCGTCGGCTTCGAGGCGCTCGCGCGCTGGCGCTCCGCCGGCGGAGGGACGCTAGAGGCGGAAAGCTTCATCGAGGCGGCGGAGCGTACTGGCCTCATCGGTCCGCTGACGCTCAACATCATGGAGCAGGCGCTCAACGAAGCGCGCTCCTGGCCCGGTCATTTGAAGCTCGCGGTCAACATTTCGCCGATTCAGTTCCGCGACGTGACGCTCGCCGAGCAGATTCTGAAGCTCCTCTCGTCGAGCGGGTTTCCCGCCCACCGGCTGGAGATCGAGATTACGGAAGGGTCATTGCTCGAAGACCGCGAGCAGGTGCTGACGATCATCGAGAGCCTCAAAAATGTCGGCGTCAGCATCTCGCTCGACGATTTTGGCACGGGCTATGCGAGCCTCGCGCAGGTCAACCGCCTGCCGCTCGACAGGATCAAGATCGACAAGAGCTTCATCACCACGATCGTAAAGAGCCAGCGCACCGCCGAAATCGTGAACACAATCGCGGGCCTCGGCCACACGCTCAACGTGCCAATCAGCGCCGAAGGCGTGGAATCGGAGCAGATCCGCGAGGCACTGGCCCGCTACGGCTGCACGGAAGCGCAGGGCTGGCTGTTCGGCCGTGCGGTTTCCGGCGACGCGGTGCGCAGCTTCCTCGACATGGCCGGCAAGTCGGTCGCGCCGGCGCCAGGGGAATCAAAGGACCCTGCCGAAAAGCCGCGAGCCGTGTCGCGGAAGCTGCGCCGAAGCTGGTGAGCCGCGTCGGACCGAGCTGGATAGAGTAAGGTGTCAGGGAGCAACGCGATGGACTGGAGCATTTCCGACTTGATCCAGTGGGGCGCGAGCAAGGCAACCGACCCCGATTGGGCACGCAAGCTCTTCCTCTGGGTCGTTATCCTCGCCGCCGCCTGGCTCCTCCTCCGCAGCAGAAGCAGCAGTTCGCGATCGGGCTGAGCCAAACGCTTCTGTTACTTCGCCGATCCGGCGAGATTCATCGCCACCGCCGCGCGGATGAGCGCCTTAAATGTCTGTTCGTCGACCTTGTCGCCCTCGTGAAGGTCAATGGCGCGCCGCGTGCCGGCGTCAAGGCTCGCGTTGAACAGGCCCGACGGGTCCGGCAGCGCCGCGCCTCGCGCGAAGGTCAGCTTCACTTTGTCCTTGTAGACCTCGCCCGTGCAGACGATCCCGCTGTGCGACCAGACCGGAACGCCCGCGGGGTTGGACGGCTTGCACCATTTCACTTCCTCGACAACCGCAGGGTCCGCGTCGCGGATCAGCCGCCGCATCCGGGCAAGCATCGCCCCGCGCCAGTCGCCCAACCCGGCAATCTTCGCATCGATAAGCCGAGCGGCGGACGTACTGTCGGTATCGCTTTCCATGCGGGCTTTCGTGCCAGCTTCGCTGGATGGCTGCAACGCCGCCATCATGGGGGACTATTGAACGAATGAACAATCGATCCGAAACGGTTGAAAGCATCGCGATTTATTGAATGGTCTTGTTGCAGGGACTCCCGATGGAGAGGGTCCTCACCTGCATCTTTTTCGAGCATGATCTCAGAATCGTCGCGATCGCGGCGGTGATCTGCGTGCTCGCCTGCTTCACCACCTTCCTCCTTGTCGAGCAGGTGCGCCGGGAGCCCGGGCGTCAGCGGCTTGCGTGGCTCTGCGCCGCCGCGTTCGTTTCGGGAACGGGCATTTGGGCGACGCACTTTATCGCCATGCTGGCCTATAGGGCCCATGCCGACGTCGCCTACGAAGTGGGACCGACGCTGCTTTCCATCCTGGTCGCCATCGTTCTAACCGGGGTGGGCTGGTGGCTGTCGTTGAGCGATCGCCCGGTTCGCAACGTCGCGGCCGGGTTCACCGTCGGAGCCGGCATTTCGGCAATGCATTACATCGGCATGGATGGGATGATCATGCCTGGTCACGTCTCCTACGCGCCCGATCTGGTCGTCGCCTCGCTGGTCATCAGCGTCGTCCTGAGTTTCGCCGCGCTCGTCATCCGCAAGCGGCGCGTCGTGAGGAACAGCCTGATCCTTCCCTGGCCCGCCACGGCGATGTTCACGCTCGCGATCTGCGGGATGCACTTCACCGGCATGGGTGCCGCCAAAATGGTTCACGGACCCGCCGAGCCGCTGCCCACCGGGGCGATTACCGGACAGGGCCTCACCGTCGCGGTTACGGTGATGGCGCTGGCCATTCTCGCGATCGGCCTCGTCGCGGTCATCGCGGAACGCAAGCTCCAGCGCCAGGCCGCCGAGGAAGAGCAACGGCTTAGCAGTTTCGCCAATGCCGCGATCGAGGGTCTTCTCCTGACCGATGGAGCGAACGTCAAAAAGGCGAACAAGAGCTTCCTGGAAACCGCGGGATACAGTGATCTGACCGACTGTCCGGCGAGCCTCGCCGAGCTCTTTCCCGCGCTCGACCTCCAGCAGCTTCCCGCAATGATCGACGGAACGCCGTCGGAATGCGAGCTGATGACCTCCGCGGGCGCAGCCTGTCCGGTGGAGTTGCTCGTGCGTCCCTTCGGCCGGGCCAATGCCGGCATGTTCGTTCTCGCCGTGCGCGACATTCGCGAGCGGAAGGAAGCCGCGGCGCGGATTGCCCATCTCGCCTATCACGACGTGCTGACCGGGCTCCCCAACCGCGCCGTCTTCGCCGATCATCTGGCGGCGACTCTCGAACAATCGGAACGGCGGCGCGTCGCGCTGCTGTGCCTCGACCTCGACGGCTTCAAGGCGGTTAACGACCTTTACGGCCATCCGGTCGGGGACGAACTGCTGATCGAGGCGAGTCGGCGGTTGCGCGACGCGGTCGGCGAGGGGTGCCTCGTGGCTCGGCTCGGCGGCGATGAGTTCGCGGTCGTTCAGACCGGTGCGCACCAGCCCCGTCACGCGGGGAATCTTGCCGACAAGATCATCGCCACGCTGAACGAGCCTTTCCTGCTCCAGGATCAGTCGGTGCGTGTCGGCTGCAGCGTTGGGATCGCCGTCTATCCCGCCGATGCGCGGTCCGCGTCCGACCTGATCAAGAACGCCGACCTCGCTTTGTATCGCGCCAAGAGCGAAGGCGGCCGGATGGCGCGCTTCTACGAAGCGGCGATGGACGAGGCGATGCGCGACCGCCGCGACATGGAGGCCGAGCTCAAGCTCGCGCTCGGCCGCGACGAATTCTCTGTCCACTACCAGCCTCTCGCCGATCTCGAGGCAGGGACGATCATCGGTTTCGAGGCGCTTCTGCGCTGGGACCACCCGGTCAGAGGCGCGATCAGCCCCGAAGAGTTCATCCCCCTCGCCGAAGAGTCCAATTACATCGAGGCGCTCGGTGAATGGGTGCTTCGCCAGGCCTGCGCCGAGGCCGCGGGATGGCAAGGCGGGCTGCGCCTGTCGGTCAACCTCTCGCCGCTCCAGTTCATTCCCGGCAATCTGGTGGAAACGGTGCGCCGGATCGTCGCGGAAACCGGCATGGACCCTCATCGCCTCGACCTGGAAGTGACGGAAGGCCTGCTAATCCGGGAGCCGGACAAGGCCGTCGAGATCCTCCGTGAGTTGAAGAAGCTTGGAATCCAGATTTCGATGGACGATTTCGGCACCGGCTACTCGTCGCTCAGCTATTTCCGAGTCTTCCCGTTCGACAAGGTCAAGATCGACCGCAGCTTCGTCCACGACATGCTGGTCAATCCGCAGGCCCGCGCGATCATCCGTTCGGTGATCGGCCTCGGCCGCGGACTGGAGATGTCAGTCGTCGCCGAAGGCGTCGAAACCGAAGAGCAGCTGGCTGCGCTGAAGATCGACGGCTGCACCCAGGTCCAGGGCTATCTGATCAGCCGCCCCGGCCCGATCGCGCATTTCGAACGCGTCGTGCTCGAACCCCGCACCGCGGCGCTTGAAAAGGGGCGCAGCGGGAAACCGTTGCGAAAAGCCGCCGGAGAATAAGTGGCCTCCGAACCTAGTTCTGGACGGCGCGCATTCTCGACAGCATCTCGCGCATGTTGGGCTTCTGGCCTTGCGCGAGCAGGCTCGCCCGGAATAGCCGGCCGAGCAGCACCAGCTCGGCGGCGGTGAAGGCGGCGAGGATCACCCCGGTCGCGATCACCTCCCACGCCGGGATTCCGAGCCCGAGCCGGGCCAGCACCGCGAACGGAGTCCAGATAGGCACCCAGGTCAGCACCTCGACCAACACGCCGCCGCCGTCGCCGCCGAGCACCGCCTGCATGAGGATGGTGATCGGAAGGATGATCACCAGGATAACCGGCATCAGATAGCCCTGCGCGTCGCGCATCGACTCGCTCATCGCCCCGATCGCGAGGAACAGCACGGCAATCGTCACATAGCCGACGACGAAGAAGTAAAGGAGCGCGACGATCGCCCCGGGGGAAGTCAGCGGATCGAGTGCCGGGCGGATCATGTCCGCGATCGCGCCGTGCGTCGCATAAGCCGCGAAAATGCCGCAGCCGATCCACACCGCGATCATGAACAGTCCGACTCCGGCCGTGCCGAGCAGCTTGCCATACATGAGCTCCTCGGGACTGATGCAGGCAAGCACTGTCTCCAGCAGCTTGTTCGAGCGCTCCTCGACGGTGCCCTGCAGCATCCAGCTGCCCGACAGCATCAGACTCATCATCAGCAAATAGGCTGCGGCGATCGGCAAGATCGAGCGCACCAGCATCGCCTCGCGCGCGCCCCCACCCGGCGGCGGCGTGGAAATGGCCAGCGCGGGGGCGATCGTCGCCGCCGTCCGCGCCGCGTCGGGCGAAAGGCCCTGGGCCGTCAGGTAGCGCGCGCGAAGGTCGCGGGTCAGGACTTCCTGAACATTGCTCATGAAGCGCGGCGACGGCTGCCGATTGGCCCACAGCCGGACGAGCGGGCTGGCGCCGAAATCGGCGGGGACGAGGATGACGTAGTCGACCGGTTTGACGTCCTTCGCCGTTGGCTTGAGGACCGGCTTCAGCGCCTCGTCGAGGCTGGCGTCGGCGGCCGACGCGAGCGAAGCAGGGACCGGCACCATTTCATAATCGGGCTTGGACGCCTCGAATTCCGGCGTCGCGTCCGGCTTCACGCGGGCGATCTTCGCCTTCGCCGCTTCGACACCGCCATCGGCCACGAACCGAGCGACTTCGGCGTCGCTGTACCAGCGGTCATGCTGGGCCCACGGCGCCTGCATATCGGCCTTTTCCAGGTGATGCCGCTGCACGTAGCGCGATAGATCGTTCAGCAGGTCTCGATCGCGCTCCAGCTCGAACCTTTGCGCAATGGCACGCGCTTCGGCGCCGCCGGTGCGGTCGATGACCATGACCCGCGCGGCGTCGTCGTTCTGCACCAGCTGCGGCACCAGCGCGCCGATGACGATCGAAACGGGGATGATCAGCAGCGTCAGCCAGAAGCTGCGCATTCCTGCGATCTGGCGGAACTCGCGGGCGGCGACCAGCAGGATATTCTTCATTGCGCGGTCTCCGGCGTTCCAACGATGTGCACGAACACGTCGTGCAGGCTGATTTGCACCTGCTCGAACCGGCGAAGCTGGAATTGCTGCGCGGTGCATTGTTCAAGCACGTCGCCGGGCGCTACCCCCGGGTCGAGCCGAACATCCCATCGCCGCCAGCCGTCCTCGGCCGCGCCAGAGTCGGTGGCAGATTCGACTCCGGCGAGCGTCGACGGGTCCTGCTTGGCGACGACGCTGAGCCGCGCCGGAAGCTCGCCGCGTGCCTCCTCCAGCGTTCCTTCGAATTTCTTGCGGCCCTTGCCGAGCAGCAGCAGCCGGTCGCACAACCGCTCCGCGTGCTGCATCACGTGCGTCGAGAAGACGATCGTCGCGCCCGCCGCCGACATCCGCCGGATTTCCTCTTCGAGCAGCCCCTGGTTCACGGGATCGAGGCCGGCGAAGGGTTCATCGAGGATGAGGAGGCGCGGGCGGTTGACGAGCGCGGTCGCCAGCTGGACCTTCTGCGCCATGCCCTTCGACAGCTTGTCGACTGTGGATTTGAAATTGGCCGCGAGCCCGAACCGCTCGAGCAGCGCCGCGCCTTCCTTCCTGGCGTCGGCCACCGCCATGCCCTTGAGCCGCCCGAAATAGGTGATCGTGTCGAGCGCGGTCATTTGACGGTAAAGCCCACGCTCCTCGGGCAGGAAGCCGATCTCCGGCGCGTTCGCCCGCCCAGGCGCCCGTCCGAGTACTTCGATCCGCCCGCTCGTCGGCCGGATTATGTCGAGCACCATCCGAAGCGAAGTCGTCTTTCCGGCGCCGTTGCCGCCGAGGAATCCGAATACCGTTCCGGGTTCCACGCTGAAGCTCAAATCGTCGACGGCTAGTGTTTCGTCGAAGCGCTTGCTCACGCGCTCCAGCGCCAATACGCTCAAATCTACCCTCCCGGCCCTGCTCATCGCCTTTAGGTTTTCCGGCCGCTCGACCGCAAGGGGCGGGCAGGGGTACTAATGCTTCCTGTTACTCGGCCGGAACCGGCTGCGCGACCTCCGTCACGTCGCTGCCGACCACTCGTTTGAGCAACCGGCCCATCCGCGATTCGATCGAGATCGCGATTGAGAAATAGGCCGGCACGAGAAGCAACGTCAGCACGGTCGAGAAGATCAGCCCGCCGATGACGGTAATCCCCATCGGCGCGCGCCAGCTGTTGTCGCCCGAAATGGAGATGGCCGTCGGCAGCATGCCCGCGACCATCGCCACCGTCGTCATGACGATCGGCTGGGCGCGCTTGTGCCCGGCTTCCCAGATCGCCGCGTTCTTGGCCATTCCATGGTTCATCATCTCGACCGCGAAATCGACCAGCAGGATCGAGTTCTTGGCGACGATCCCGAACAGCATCAGGATTCCGATGAGCACGAACAGCGACACTGGCTGTCCCGCGATGTGCAGCGCGACCGCCGCGCCGAGCGGCGCCAGCAGAAGCGAGCCCATGTTCACGAACGGCGCGAGGAAGCGACGGTAGAGCAGCACCAGCACCGCGAAGACGAGCAGGATTCCAGAGACCAGGGCGATCGCGAAGTTGAACAACAGCTCCGCCTGCCATTTCTGGTTACCGAGGTTCATCTTCTGGACGCCCTGCGGCAGGTTCACGACCGCCGGCAGTGCGTTGACCTTGGCCCAGACGTCGCCCTCGACCACGCCGGGCGCGAGGTCCGCGCCGATCGCCAGCCGCCGGAGCTGGTTCGACCGGCTGATCGTCGTCGGCCCCGAGCCGAAGCCGATGTCAGCGACGGCTTTCAACGGGACCGATCCGCCCGATGACGTCGGCACAGGCAAATTCTCGAGCGTCTGGATGTCGCGGCGTGAATTCTCCGACAGCGACACCTGGATCGGCACCTGCCGGTCGGAGAGCGAGAATTTGGCGCTGTTCTGCTCGATGTCGCCGAGCGTCGCGATGCGGATGGTTTGGCTCAGCGCCGCCGTCGTCACGCCGAGATCCGCCGCGAGGTCGAACCTCGGCTTGATGGTGATCTCGGGCTGCGCGAGCTGGCTTCCGACGCGCGGCGCGCGAAGCCCCGGAATGCCTTCCATCTCCTTGGCGATCTCGGTCGCTACCGCGGTCAGCTTCACCGGGTCGTCGCCGCCAAGGAACAGCATGATGTCGCGCGAATCCCCGTCGGGGCCGCCGCCGTTCTGGCTCTGGAAACTGACGCGCGCGTCGGGGAAGGCGGCGAGCGTCGGCGACATCGCGCGCTCGAACTCGGTGCTCGTGACCTTCCGGTCCTTCTTGAGCACGATGTTCACCCGCCCCGTGCTGACGTTCACGCGTTCGAACACCCGCTCGACGCTCGGGTCCTTGAGCACGATCGCGGCCACCTGGTCGGTCGCCGCCTCGGTCTGCTTCAGAGTGCTCCCTGGCGGCAAGGTGATGTTGACCCGCGAATAATCGTCGTTCTGCGGCGGGAAGAAGGATTGCGGAAGCGTGGCGAACAGCACGCCGCTGAGGACCAGGATGCCGAAGCCCACCCCGACCATCGCCATCCTGTGATCGAACATGCTCGCCCAGCCCATCTTGACCAGCGACCGGGACCAGGCGGCAAAGTGATTGCGCTCGTAGCCCGTCACCAGCCCGATCAGCAGGCCGGCGACAATGGTGAGGATGCTCAAGGCGATCGCGGCCGCGATGAACGTGCCGACGAAGCCCAGCACCAGCATGACCGCGCCCGGTTGTGCGTCGGGCGCCGCTTTCTGCACCGTCATGAACCCATTGAGCAGCGCCAGCACCGCCGCCGCGCCGAGCGGGATCGCGAAATAGGTCATGCGCGCGGCGACCGGCGTCACCCGCGCGCGCCGCGCCACCGCCTTGCCCGTATCGAGGCTCCAGTTGAGGGCCTTCAGATAGATGTCCATCCAGCGCCAGGCGGCATGCGGCTGGATGCCGTGCGAGCGCAGGAAATATGCGGCGATCAGCGGCGTAACCATGCGCGCGACGAGCAGGCTCATCAGCACCGACAGCACGACCGTAAACCCGAACGCCTTGAAATATTGGCCGGCGATCCCGGGCATCAGCGCCACGGGGAAGAACACCGCGACGATCGACATGGTCGTGGCGAGCACCGCGAGGCCGATTTCGTCGGCCGCGTCGAGCGATGCCTGGTAGGCGCTTTTGCCCATGCGCATGTGGCGGACGATGTTCTCGATCTCGACAATCGCGTCGTCGACCAGAACGCCCGCGACCAGGCCCATCGCCATGGTCGACATGAAGTTCATGGTGATGCCCATGGCGCTCATGAAATAGAATGCGGGGATCGCGGACAGCGGAATGGCGAGCGCCGAAATGGCCGTCGCGCGGATGTCGCGAAGGAACAGGAGCACCACGAGCACCGCGAGGATCGCGCCCTCGATCAGCCCTTCCATCGCCGACTTGTACTGCGCTTTGGTGTAATCGACGGTGTTGAACACCTCGGAGAAGTGAACCTTGGGGTTCTCCTTCTCGAGCTTCTTCAGTTCCTTCCACGCATTGTCGTAGGCGGTCACCTCGGACGAGCCCTTGGCGCGCTGAATGTAGAAGGTGACGACCTGCCGGCCGTTCATCTTCGCGAGCGACCGCTGCTCGCTGTTGCTGTCCTTGACCTCGCCCAGATCGGCGAGCCGCGCGAAGCGGCCGCCGGGCAGCGCGATCCGCGTCTGCGACAGCTGATAGGCGTCCTGCGCATTCCCCAGCACGCGCACCGACTGTTCCGATCCGGCGATCTCGGCGCGGCCGCCGGCCCCGTTCATGTTGCTTTGCCGCAGCTGCTGGTTGACCTGCGCGGCGGTGATCCCCTGCGCCTGGAGCGCCGCGGGATCGAGAATCACGCGGATCTTCCGGTCGACTCCGCCGACCCGCTGGACCGACGCAATCCCTTCCAGACCCAGAAGCCGCTTGGCGACGTCATTGTCGATGTACCAGCTGAGCTGCTCCAGGGTCATGTCGGTCGTCTGCGCGCCGATGTAGGAAATCGGCTCGTCCTCGGCGTCGACCCGGATGATTTCCGGCTCGAGGATTCCGTCCGGCAGCGTGCCGCGGATCTGCGCGATCGCGTTGCGCACGTCGTTGACCGCGCGGTCGGTCGGCGTGCCGAGCTTGAACTGGACGAAGGTCTCGCTGTTGCCCTCGACCACCGTGCTGCTCATTTCGTCGACGCCGTTCACCCCGCGGATCGCGGATTCGACGCGCTGCGTGACTTGCGTCTCGAGCTCGTTCGGCGCCGCGCCCGGCTGGCTGACGGAGACGATCGCCGCCGGAAAATCGATGTCCGGCGCATTGTTGACCTGCATCCGCGAGAAAGCGACCAGCCCCGCGAGCATCAGCCCCGCGAACAGGACGATCGGGAAAACCGGGTTGCGGATGCACCAGGACGAAATGTTCCGGAAGTTCATGACTCAGCCCTGCGTCGCGGTGTGTGAGGTGTATCACGCAACTAAGTCACCAAGTCAAGCCCGCGGGCGGGAACCCGCGGCGTTCTCGGGCGCTGCAATATACCGGTTTTCAGCGTCGGCCGACATCCAGTTCGTCGGGACAGGCCTGTCGTAGATCGAAAGGAGCGTCGAATGGAGCTCAAACGCGCCGGGACGCGCCCGACACAGAAGGGCCCGGCCGAATGGTTCACCGGCGAGGTCACGATCGAGCCGTTGAGCAACCCGCCCGAGCCGTCGCGCGTCGGAGTCGCCAGCGTGACTTTCCAGCCGGGCGCCAGGAGCGCCTGGCACACGCACCCGCTTGGCCAAACCCTCGTCGTCACCGCCGGCACAGGATGGACCCGGTGCGAAGGCGAGGATCGAGTCGAGATTCGCGCCGGAGACGTCGTCTGGTGCCCGCCGAACCACAAACATTGGCACGGCGCGACCGAGACGAGCGCCATGACCCACATCGCCATCCAGGAATCGCTCAACGGCTCGCCCGTGACCTGGATGGAGCAGGTCACTGACGAAGAATATCTGAAAGGCTGATCCGAAATGCGCGCAACCGTCATGCCCAAGGCGCACGACGTCCGTATCGACAATGTGCCCGACGCCGCGATCGTCGAGCCCACCGACGCGGTCATCCGCATCACCCGCGCCTGCATCTGCGGCAGCGACCTGTGGCCCTACAACGGCGGACCCAATGTCGAGGGCCAGCGCATGGGTCATGAGGCGATCGGCGTGGTCGAGGACGTCGGCAGCGGCGTGGAGCGCATCCGCCGCGGCCAGGTCGTCATCATGCCCTTTGTCGATTCCGACGGCACCTGCCTGTTCTGCGAGGAAGGCCTCCCGAGCGCCTGCGTCCACCGCGGCTTCTTCGGCAACGGCACCGGCCTCGACGGCGCGCAGGCCGAAGCGCTGCGGGTCCCGCTGGCCGACGGCACGCTCTACCAGCTTGAGGTCGGCGAGGACGATGCGCTGATGCCCTCTCTGCTGACTTTGTCCGACGTGATGGGCACCGGCCACCATGCCGCCGTGACCGCTCGCGTCCGCCGTGGCGGAAGCGTCGCCGTGGTCGGTGACGGAGCGGTCGGAATCTGCGGAGTCATCGCCGCGAAAAGGCTCGGCGCCGAGCAGATCGTCATCATGGGCCGCCATCCCGACCGCATCGCGCTCGCGAAGGAGTTCGGCGCCACCGACGTCGTCGGCGAGCGCGGCGAGGAGGCGATCGCCCGCGTCCGCGATCTGACCGGCGGCCTGGGCGTCCAGTCGGTGCTCGAATGCGTCGGCACCGGAGAGGCGATGGCAACGGCGATGGGCATCGTCCGCGCCGGCGGCGCCGTGGGCCGCGTCGGGGTCCCGCATTACGAGGCGATCCCGGGCGCCGAGCAGATGTTCTACGACAACGTCATCGTCGGCGGCGGCCCCGCGCCGACCCGCGCCTATATCGACGAGCTGCTCCCCGACGTGCTCGACGGAACCATCGACCCCGGCCGGGTCTTCGACCGCACAATCGGCCTCGACCAGGTCCCCGACGGCTACCGCGCAATGAACGACCGCGAAGCCCTGAAGGTGCTGATCAAGTCGTAAACCGGGCGCTATTTCTTCGCCGACGCGGCGGCGACCGCTTTGCCCTTCTCTCCGCCGCCATCCAGCCCATACACGTCGTCCGCGAAGGCGATCGCGTCGCCGTCGGGACGGGCGGTCAGGTAGAGGATGTAGATCGGCACGCCGTCGCCGATCAGCACGTTCTGCTCGCTGTCCTCGTCGGCGGGGATGGGCGGCTCGCGGCCGAACAGCCATTTCGCCAGATCCTCGGGCCGCTCGACCCGGACGCAGCCGAGGCTGAGGTTGCGCTTCGCCTTCTTGAACAAATCCTTGTGCGGCGTGTCGTGGAGGAAAATGCCCTCGTCGTTGACGAAGCCGAACTTCATCGCGCCCATCATGTTGTGCGGGCCGGAGAGCTGGCGGATGTGCGCGATCTCCGTCCCCGCCGCGACCGCCTTCCAGTCGATGCTCGTCGGATCGACCGGCTCCTCCTTGTCGCCGCCGAACGCCGCCACCGTCTGGTAGCGCGCGGCCTTCAGATAGCTGACCCCGCGCTTGATCACGATCGGCGCGACCTTGCGCTTCGCGACGTCGGGCGGGATGTGCCAATAGGGGTTGAAGGTCACGTAGTGGATCTTGCCGGCGAGCAGCGGCGTCGGGAAATCGGGCTTGCCGACGATCACCTTCATCGTGTCGATGGCCTGCCCGTCCTCGAGCAGCAAAAGCTGCGCATTGGCGACGTCGACCAGCAGCGCGCGGCCCTTCGCCGGCACCAGCCGGAGCCGGTCGAGCGAGGCGCGGACATGGGAGTCGTCCTGCTTCCCCTGAGCGATCGCGTCGGCCCGGAGCGCGGCATAAAGCGGGTTCACGCTCGCGATGCTGTCGACATGGGCGGCGAGCGACGGCGCGCCATAGGCCTTGGCGAGGATGAGCGCGGCCGATGGCGCCTTTAGGCGGAGTGCCGGATCGCCAAAGTCCACCCCCGCGACCGGCCGCTTCAGCGCCTGGACATAGCGCACCCAGGCGGTCGAAATGATGGCGTCGTCGCCCGGTGTCCCGCTAGCGAGCGCCGCCTCGACGCTCGCCGCCAGCGCCGGCCCGTCGCCGAACCCGTCGATCGCCGAGTTCTTGAGAAGCTCGGCGAGCTTCGCCGCCCCCGCGCGAGTCTCCGCGTCGCGCAGCCACACCAAAGTCCCGGGATGCGCCGCGTAGAACGGCTCGACGTTCGAATCCGGCGCCGCCTCTGGCGCGGCCGCGACCGGCGCCTTCAGTGGCTGCGGCGCGACATCGGTTTCCTGCGCATGGACCGGCGCCACCGCCAGCCCGATCGCCGCAATCGCATATGCCCAACGCCGCACCCCAAATCCCCTGGTTCGAGTTCGCCGGGAAGCTTCTCGCTCCTAGCCTAACAAGCCATTGAGCGGGAGGGTTTTTCCAGAAAATTTCGTCGTCGCGTCAAACAGCTGAATCACTTGGGCTCGACATGGCCCCCGAAGCCGAACCGCATCGCCGACAGCAGCTTGTCGCCGAACCGCTCTTCGCTCCGGCTGCGGTAGCGCTCGAACAGTGCCGTGGTCAGCACGTTTGCCGGCACCTTTTCCTCCATCGCCGCATCGACCGTCCATTGGCCCTCGCCGCTGTCGGCCACGCGCCCCGAAAAGCGCTCCAGCCCCGGGTCGCCCGCCAACTCCGCCGCGCAAAGATCGAGCAGCCAGGACGAAATCACCGACCCCCGCCGCCACACCTCCGCGACGTCGGCCAAGTCGATGTCGAATCGCTCGCCCTCCGGCAGATTGTCCGAGGCGCGCCCCTTCAGGACGTCGAACCCTTCCGCATAGGCCTCCATCAGCCCGTACTCGATCCCGTTGTGGACCATCTTCACGAAATGCCCCGCACCCGCCGGCCCGGCGTGGATGTAGCCCCGCTCCGCCCGGCCGTCGCGGCCGTCGCGTCCCGGCGTGCGCGGGATCGTGCCGTACCCCGGCGCCAGCGTGTCGAAGATCGGGTCGAGCATATCGACCACCGCTTTGTCCCCGCCGATCATCAGGCAATATCCGCGCTCCAGCCCCCACACGCCGCCCGACGTCCCCACGTCGACATAATGGACTCCGCGCGTCGCGCATTCGCGGTGGCGGCGGATGTCGTCCTTGAAGAAGCTGTTGCCGCCGTCGATGATGACGTCGCCGGGGGAAGCGAGCGCGGCCAGCGCCGCGACCGTCTCCTCGGTCGGCCCGCCCGCCGGCAGCATCACCCAGAAGATCCGTGGGGTCTCCAGCTGGGCGGCCGCCTCCTCGAGCGAAGCTACTCCCGAAACCCCTTCCGCGGCGAGCGCGCCGACGGTCG
Source organism: Sphingomicrobium sp. (assembly GCA_035701045.1). Lineage (GTDB taxonomy): Bacteria > Pseudomonadota > Alphaproteobacteria > Sphingomonadales > Sphingomonadaceae > Sphingomicrobium. Next base: position 160,898 of record DASSOB010000020.1, read on the forward strand.
CGGCATCCCGGTCGAACCCCACGACCTCATGCCCGCCCCCAATCAACCGCCGCGCGATATTCGCCCCCATCCGTCCAAGCCCGATGACTGCCAGCCGCATGCGCTCTCCTCTTCGTTCCAGCCGCCGGGGACTGTCCCCCCTTGCTCCGCCCGGATCAAGGGGACAGTCTCTCCGCGAGGGACTGTCTCTTACGGCGTCGCCGCTGCACGACCTTGCTCTCGAACCCCCTCTAAGCTATGCGCGCCGCCGTCCGGCGGACGCTAAGTCGTTCGCGGCAGCCCGCTTTTATCGCGAGCCAGTGTCAGGAGCAGGACGCGAAGGCCCTGCTCGGCAATCCCCGGGATTGCCTGCGCTGGCTCCTTTTGTCCGGGCTCCGCGCAGGCCAGCTTCCAAAGGACGCCGCCAGCGCATGGTGTTCTGGCGGCAGTGCATAAGACCAGGTCCGCATGTTGGAGCCTCGCCACGGTGGCGCGGCGCGGCAGGCCGATTTGAAGTTACGGAAGACATTCTTTTATGGCGACCACGACATTCCCGACCCGCGACGATTTCGAGGCCCTCCTTAACGAAAGCCTCGGTGGGGAGAACGAAACCTTCGAAGGCAAGGTGGTGAAGGGCATTGTCACGGGCATCGAGAATGACATGGCGGTCATCGATGTCGGCCTGAAGAGCGAGGGCCGGGTGGCGCTGCGCGAGTTCGCCGCGCCGGGCCAGCGCGCCGATCTGAATATCGGCGACGAGGTCGAGGTCTATGTCGACCGGGTCGAGAATAGCGCCGGCGAGGCGATGCTGTCGCGCGACCGCGCGCGGCGCGAAGCCGCGTGGGACACGCTCGAGAAGGAATTCGATGCCGGCAACCGCGTCGAGGGCGTGATCTTCGGCCGCGTGAAGGGTGGCTTCACCGTCGATCTCGGCGGCGCCGTCGCCTTCCTGCCCGGCAGCCAGGTCGACATCCGCCCGGTGCGCGACGTCGGTCCGCTGATGGATATTCCGCAGCCCTTCCAGGTCCTGAAGATGGACCGCCGCCGCGGCAATATCGTCGTCTCGCGCCGGGCGATCCTCGAGGAAACCCGCGCCGAGCAGCGTTCGGGGCTCATCCAGAGCCTGACCGAGGGCCAGGTGATCGAGGGCGTGGTCAAGAACATCACCGATTACGGCGCCTTCGTCGATCTGGGCGGAATCGACGGCCTGCTCCACGTCACCGATATTTCCTACAAGCGGGTCAACAATCCGTCCGAGGTCCTGAACATCGGCGACACGGTGAAGGTGCAGATCATCCGCATCAACCGGGAGACGCAGCGCATCTCGCTCGGCATGAAGCAGCTCGAGAGCGATCCGTGGGAGGGCGCGTCGGCCAAATACCCGATCGGCGGCACGTTCACCGGGCGGGTGACCAACATCACCGAATATGGCGCGTTCGTCGAGCTGGAGCCGGGGATCGAGGGGCTGGTTCACGTCTCGGAGATGAGCTGGACCAAGAAGAACGTGCACCCGGGCAAGATCGTCTCCACCTCGCAGGAAGTGGAAGTGAAGGTGCTCGAGGTTGACGAGGAGAAGCGCCGGATCTCGCTGGGCCTCAAGCAGGCGCAGGCCAATCCGTGGGGGAGCTTCGCCGAGCAGCATCCGGTCGGCTCCGTGGTCGAGGGCGAGGTCAAGAACGCGACCGAGTTCGGCCTGTTCATCGGCCTCGAAGGCGACGTAGACGGCATGGTCCACATGTCGGACATCGCCTGGGGCGTGTCTGGCGAGGAGGCGCTCGGGCTCCATCGCAAGGGCGAGATGGTGAAGGCGCAGGTGCTCGACGTCGATGTCGAGAAGGAGCGGATTTCACTCGGCATGAAGCAGCTCGAGGGCGGCGGCGCGGGTGCCGCTACCGCGGGCAAGACCGGCGGTGTCGCTTCGGCGGGTGGGGTTCGGAAGGGTGAGATCGTCACGATCACCGTCCGCGCGGTGCAGGATTCGGGTCTCGACGTGCAGGTCGGCGACGACGGTGCGGCGGGCTTCATCAAGCGGGGCGATCTCGGCCGCGACCGCGACGAGCAGCGTCCGGAGCGCTTCCAGGTCGGGCAGAAGCTCGACGCGATGGTCATCGGCTTCGACCGCTCGAAGAAGCCCAATTTCTCGGTGAAGGCACTTCAGATCGCCGAGGAGAAGCAGGCCGTCGCGCAATATGGCAGCTCCGATTCCGGTGCCTCGCTCGGCGACATCCTCGGCGCGGCGCTCAAGGAAGCCCAGTCCGCGAAGTCGGAAAAAGCCGAGAAGCCCGAGAAACCCGAGAAGACGAAGAAGGCCGAAAAACCGTCGAAGGCGGACAAGCCCGAGAAGGCTGAGAAGGCTGAGAAGGCTGAGAAGAAGTCGAAGAAGAAATAACGGCCTCCCGTGTCGCCGAAATGCATCTTGCGTGGGCTGGTGTTTCCTGACAGCGTAAGACCAAACGGCCCAGGTGTGGGGGCGGGGCCGTTAAATCCGTTAGCGGGGTAGCGATGATCCGATCCGAGCTGGTGCAGAAGCTGTGCACCGATTTTCCAGACCTCACGCAGCGCGAGGTCGAAGGCGTGGTGAGCGCGCTCTTCGATTCGATCACCGACCAGCTGGCGCACGGCGGGCGGGTCGAGTTGCGCGGTTTCGGCGCTTTCTCGACTCGCCAGCGCGATGCGCGCGTCGGTCGTAATCCGAGGACCGGCGAATCCGTGTCCGTTGGCGCCAAGCGCGTGCCCTATTTCAAGCCGGGGAAGGAAATGCGCGAGCGCTTAAATCTCAACGAGGTTACCGCCGAATAGCCCGGTAGGCTCTACCGTCGCCGTGGCTGGAATAGCGGACGTGGCGGAACGGTAGACGCTGGGGACTTAAAATCCTCTTCCCCAAAAGGGAGTGCGGGTTCAAATCCCGCCGTCCGCACCAGTTTTGAAATGGGCATGCCAGGGGCATGCTCAATTTCAAAACTCAACGCGCAGACTGTGCCTGGAAAAAGTCGCGGCCTCTCTGGGCCACGCAAAAGAAGGCCCGCCGCTTGCCCAAACGGCGGACCTTCTCACAAGCAGGATATTCGACCGCGGTCTCCTGGAACCGCGCCGGCTGCCAAGGGGAACAAAGAGCCGGCGCCCCTTGGATGTCATGCGCGCCGTCCGTTCGGCAATCGCTCTGCGGGCGCCGTGTCATCCTGGCACAGGGGCGCAGCGCTCCGTTATGACCCTGGACGTCGCGTGCTAGCTCCACGATCGCTCTGCTGTGGGGACGATGGGTGCTTCCAGACGATCGAGAGAAACGCCGAGCGCCGCGCGCATCAGTGATGCTCATCGCAACTGTCGCTTGTGCGGGCGTTTCGAGAACGATCAGGGTTCGCGACATGTCCGCTCAAGGTGCGTGCATCGAAGGCGAGACGCTTCCCCAGAACGGCTCGCACCTCCTGTTCGCGCGCAACGGTCTGCTTAAACGTGCCAGGGTGGCCTGGGTACGGCGTCAACGTTGCGGCCTGGAATTTGCAGAGACGTTAGACGTCCAGGACGCGCTCCGTGTCGTCACGCCGCACAAGGGCGGCAGCGCGCGCGCGCCGGGGCGGCCGGGACTCAAGTCGAGGAAGCTTACCGACGCCGAGAGGCTGGTCATGGAACGTTGGGCTGCGTCGAGCTCGGCGGTCGGCGATTGAACAAATCCTCTTTGATGTTTCGAAACACGGACTGGACGCTCATTTCGATCCATTCCGGAGAGGAAGTTATTAAATGTTCGTGGAGTAGGTGGTGGGCATGCCTGGCGGTGGAAACCCACGACCTGCTGCGAATTCCCGGCTGCTGACCGCGCGCCGCGAGGCGGTCGTGCTAGGCGTGCTCATCGCGGCTTTCATCCTGCTGATCTGGAAAGGAAGCCTGTTCTTCCATTCGGTTCGGATCGCGGACACCGGTATTGGCCCGGAGCTGCGGCTTGCCGGGATCACCCTGACTCTGAACGTCGCCCTCATTCTCTTCGGCTGGCGCCGTTACGTGGACTTTCAGCACGAGGCGGCAATGCGGGCTGAGCAGGAACAATCTGCCGCGCTGCTTGCTACGACCGATCAGATTACCGGTCTCTATAACCGCAAGGGCTTCGCCGACCATGCCGCGCAAATATGCGCGGACGCCGCGAAGAGGGGTCGCTTCATCGTTATTTCATTCCAGATTCAACGTTTCAAGGCGATCAACGACCAGCATGGCTATGAAACCGGCGACCGTCTGCTGAAGTCGATCGCGGGCGCTGTGCGAGACCAGCTTGGCGAGCGGGCCATCATCGCCAGGCTAAGCGGTGACGAATTCGCCGTCGCGCTGACTGTGCCCAGTGACGACATGAGCCGCGGAGAGGAGCTGGCGGAGGTCGTTCTTCGCAACGTCACCCGTCCATTCATGATCGACGAGCGGGTAATCCAGATCGGCGCGTTCGCCGGCATTGCCTCGGCACCGGCGGCTGGGGCGAATATTCCGGACATCCTTCGCCGCGCCGATATCGCACTCAGCCACGCCCGGAGCGGCCGGGTCGCGCGGGCCGTCTGGTTCGATGCCGCCATGGAGCGCGCGCTCATCGCGCACGGCGAAATCGAACAAGGCATCCGCTACGGCCTCGAGCACGGCCAGTTCGTTCCCTTTTTCGAGCCGCAGGTGGATCTGGAGACCGGCGAAATCGTCGGCTTCGAAGTGCTCGCCCGGTGGAACCACACTTTGTCCGGAGTTATCGGTCCGGATGTGTTCATTCCGGTTGCCGAGGAGGTTGGCCTCATCGGGCCGCTCTCGGAGGAAGTGATCGCCAAAGCGCTGCGCGAAGCCGCCGCCTGGGACCCGTCGATCAAGATTTCCGTCAACATCGCGCCGTCGCAATTCGCCGACGGGTGGGTCGCCCAGCGCATCCTCAGGATTCTCGCGGAAACGTCTTTTCCCGCGGAGCGGCTGGTGGTCGAAGTCACGGAGAGCTCGCTGTTCGCCGACATCGATCTTGCGAGGACGATCGTCACCAGCCTGAAGAATCAGGGTGTACGCCTCGCGCTCGACGATTTCGGCACCGGCTTCTCGTCGCTCGCGCACATCCGATCGCTGCCGTTCGACATCATCAAGATCGACCGCAGCTTCGTCGCCAACATCCATTCGAAGCGCGAAAGCGCGGCGATCATCCGCGCCGTGACGACGCTTGCCGCGGCGCTGTCGGTGCCGGTGTGCGTCGAAGGGATCGAGAACCGCGCGGCTTGCGATGCGGTGTCGAAGCTCGGCTGCCAGATCGGCCAGGGCTGGTATTTCGGAAAGCCCATGACCCGCGAACAAGCCCGCGAACTCCTCGCCTCGCGTGCAAGGGACAACCAAAACCCACGCCCCTCCGCCGCTCGCGGCTGAATCCCGAGATTGATGGGATAGTCCTGTGAATCGCGATATTCTGCGCCTAAACGCCCGCGCGTCCGAACTCTCCAACCGTAACTTGACAATGATGGCGCAATGCGCATAGTTTATGCGCATGAGTGTTGCAACCAAATCTCGTACTAAGGCGACCAATGTTTCACTCGATGCGTTGCTGGTCGAAGAAGCGAAAGAACTCGGCGTGAGCATTTCTCAAGCATCGAACCGGGGGCTGGAACAAGCGGTCAAGAAGGCACGCGCCGAACGCTGGATTGAGGAAAACAGAGGAGCACTGGAATCGTCGAATGAGTGGATGGAGGCGAATGGCCTGCCGCTCGAAAAGCAGCGACTGTTCTGAGCTTTGGCCCAGTTTGACGTTTACGAGATGGCTGGCGGGAACAAGCTGGTCATCGATTGTCAGTCCGACCTCCTTAGTTTCCTTGAATCGCGTTTCGTTGCGCCCCTCATTGCCAAAGCTGATGCGCCGAAGCCCGGACGGCGGCTGAACCCCATCTTCTCAATTGAAGGCGTCGAGCATGTCATGTTGGCGCAATATTCGGCTGCCATAGATCGCCGGCAGCTTGGCGCAGTGGTGGTGTCGCTCGCCGACCGCTCCTTTGAGATCACCGATGCGCTCGACGTGCTGATCAGCGGAGTCTGATCGATGCGATGCTCCGGCCTGCGGTCAGTCCGAATATCGTCTTTTTATCCTGCTGCGCGGCGAATTGGGCGCAATCGGCGCGCCGCGAGTTTGAACATGGTAAAAACTGCGTTAAGGATTTGCCATGCAGCTGGTACGCCCCGCCGTTGCGACCGACCCGCGCGCCTTTGGCCGCGGCATACTGCGTGATCTCGGAGATCCGCCTACCGGACGCGCAGCCGCCAGCATTGCGGACGACCTCAAGCTCTTTGCAATCACCTTTCTTGCCGGCTTCGTCTTCGTGTCGATCCTGATCGGCTAAGCCGCTCAGTCGCAGGCGGCGTGCAGCTTCCAACCGAGCCAGGCCGAAACCACGCACATCGCGGCGACGAGCAGAAGCTGCGCGGTCGGCCCGACTCCGATCAGGTTCAGCCCGATCGCGACCCCGCTTCCGATCACCATCGCGCCCGAATTGACGATATTGTTGGCGGCAACGGTGCGTGACGTCTCGGTCTTCGGGACGGTGGTGGTCAGGAAGGCGTAGAGCGGCACCACGAACATGCCGCCGGTGATTGCGACTCCGAGAAGCGCGACGATCATCAGGCCGGCCATCGGGTTGAGCAGGAAGTTGCCGAGGGTCGTCAGCTCGGTGCCATGTTCGCCCCAGGACCTTGCGACGAAATGGAGAAGCAGGACGAACAGCCCCATGGCGATAACGGACGCGGGCGCGAATCGCGCGGAAACCTGGCTTTTCAAGAGGCGGTTGATGAGGACCGAGCCGATCGCGATTCCGATCGAGAAGATGGCGATGAACAGGCTCGCGACCTGCTCGTTCGCGCCGAGCACGTTTTTGACGAGCGGCGGGAAGATGATGATCATCACCGCGCCGATCGTCCAGAAGAAGCTGATCGCCAGGATGGCGAGGAACAGGCGGCGGATGTGCATGGTCGCCCGGACCAGCTCGATCGAGGCGTGGACGATGTGCCAGGTGATCGGCAGCCGTCCGGCTGCCGGGGGCGCGGGCGGTACCTGCCGGCCGGCGAGGAAGCCGAGCAGGGCGAACCCCAGGACGGCCGCCGCGGCCCATTGGGGCCGAACGGCCAACACGCCGGCAAGGATCGTGCCCAGCAGGATCGCGATATAGGTTCCCGCTTCGACCAGACCGGTTCCGCCGAGGACCTCGTCCTTCCCCAGATGCTGCGGAAGGATGGAATATTTGATCGGCCCGAAGAAGGTCGAGTGGACACCCATGAATCCCACCGCGAGGAGCATCAGCGGGATATTGGCGAGAATGAGCCCGGCGCCGCCGACGGCCATGATCCCGATTTCCGCCGCCTTGATGATGCGGATGAGGCGCGCCTTGTCGTGGTCGTCGGCGAGCTGACCGGACAGCGCCGAGAAGAGGAAGAAGGGAAGAATGAACAGCCCTTGCGCAATAGCGCTGAAGGTGAACTCCTTCGTCGCGTCCGAATAGAGCTGGTAGGTGACGAACAGCACGACCGCCTGCTTGAACAGGCTGTCGTTGAAGGCGCCGAGGAATTGCGTCGCGAACAGGGGCGCGAAGCGCCGCGCGCGCAGCAGGTGGGTGACGTTCTGGATCAAAGCCTGGGCGTGCGCGGTTTCATGCGACGGGGCAGGGCATAGCCAGCTTTCCGTGGCGCGCCAAACGCTATAACTCGTTCGGCGGAACGATGCTGTCGATACCGAACCTGCTGACGCTCTCCCGGATCCTCGCGGTTCCGATTCTCGTCTTCCTCCTGTGGCGGCCGGCGCCGGTCGATTATGCCATCACTTTCGTTCTCTACTGCGTGGTCGGGATCACCGATTATTTCGACGGATATCTCGCGCGCGCCTGGGGAAATATTTCGCGCCTCGGCCAGTTCCTCGACCCCATCGCCGACAAGATCATGGTCGCCGCGGTTCTCGTCATGCTCATGTCGAGCCGGAAGGAGAATCCGGTTCCGGAAATCGCGGGGCTCCACATCATCGCAGGTCTGATTATCCTGCTGCGCGAAATCATCGTCTCCGGCCTCCGGGAGTTCCTCGCCGGACTGCAGGTGTCGGTCCCGGTCAGTGCTCTCGCCAAATGGAAGACGACGCTCCAACTGGTCGCCCTCGGTGCTCTCATCCTCGGCGGCGCGCTCCCACGGCAAGAGTGGGTGCATGAAATCGGCCTTGCCTGCCTCTGGGCTGCCGCGGCGCTAACGCTGGTGACCGGCTATGACTATCTTCGCGCCGGCCTGAAGCACATGGATTAGTGCACTAATCGAATTTCCGACTGTCACTGACGAACATTAGTCGTTTCAACCCATCCATCCTCGCGTCTACCGGGTGTCCGCACGCCGACAATCGGAGGATGGAGAGCATGGACGCGAAAACCGGTGATCCGCTTCACGGAAGCCCGATGGAAGAAGGCGCGGCGCTTCGGACGCTGCTCGGGCGTACCAACCGCGACTGGTGGCCCAACCAGCTCAGCCTCGAAATCCTGCCCCAGCAGGGCGCGACGGGCGATCCGTATGGTGACGATTTCGATTATGCGGAAGCCTTCCTGAAGCTCGATTACGACGCGGTGAAGCGCGATCTCACCGCGCTGATGACCGACAGCCAGCCCTGGTGGCCGGCGGATTACGGCCATTACGGCCCGTTTTTCATCCGCATGGCGTGGCATGCGGCGGGCACCTACCGCACCGGCGACGGGCGCGGCGGCGGCAATTCGGGCAACCAGCGTTTTGCGCCGCTCAACTCCTGGCCGGACAATGCCAATCTCGACAAGGCGCGGCGGCTCTTGTGGCCGATCAAACAGAAATACGGCCGCAACCTCAGCTGGGCGGATTTGCTCATCCTGGCCGGCAACGTCGCCATCGAATCGATGGGCGGCCCGATCTTCGGCTTCGCCGGCGGCCGCAAGGACATCTACGAACCTGAGCGCGACGTTTACTGGGGCACCGAGGAGAATTGGGTCGGGCAGGGCGCCGCGCCGCGCATGGGCGAGGATGCCGGAACGGCGATGGAGAACCCGCTCGCAGCGGTGCAGATGGGGCTCATCTACGTGAACCCCGAAGGCCCGGGTGGTTGCGCCGACCCGCTCGCCTCGGCACGCGAAATCCGGCAGACGTTCGAGCGCATGGCGATGAACGACGAGGAAACGCTCGCGCTCACCGCCGGCGGCCACACGTTCGGCAAGTGCCATGGGGCCGGCGACGCCTCCAAGGTGGGCGCGGAACCCGAGGGCGCGGATATCGCGCAGCAGGGCCTTGGATGGCAGAGCGGCCACGAGAGCGGGATCGGCGACGACACGATCACCAGCGGCCTCGAGGGCGCTTGGACTCCGACGCCGATCAAGTGGAGCATGAACTATTTCCACATGCTGCTCGACTATGAATTTGAGCTGGTCCGCAGCCCCGCGGGCGCCAAGCAGTGGCAGCCGATCGATCAGAAGCCGGAGGACTTGGCGCCGGCGGCGCACACGCCGGGCAAGAAGGTCCCGACAATGATGACCACTGCCGATATGGCGTTCAAGATGGACCCGGAATATCGCAAGATCGCCGAGCGGTTCCGCAACGATCCGGACGCTTTCGCCGACGCTTTCGCCCGCGCGTGGTTCAAGCTCACGCACCGCGACATGGGCCCGAAGGCGCGATACCTCGGTCCGGAAGTGCCGGCCGAAGACCTCATCTGGCAGGATCCGGTTCCTGCCGGACGCGCGCCGGGCGACAGCGAAGTCGCCGACCTCAAACGGAAAATCCTGGATAGCGGACTGACGGTTTCCGAGCTGGTCAAGGCCGCCTGGGCTTCGGCGTCGACCTATCGCCAGTCCGACCATCGCGGCGGCGCCAATGGCGCACGAGTGCGGCTGGAACCGCAGCGGAACTGGAAGGTCAACGACCCCGCCGGGTTGTCCAAGGTTCTCTCGAAACTCGACGAGCTGCGCGGCAATGTATCCATGGCCGACGCGATTATCATCGGCGGCAACGCCGCGGTCGAGAAGGCGGCGAAGGATGCGGGCTACAACGCCACTGTGCCGTTCATTGGCGGGCGCGGCGACGCGAGCCAGGAGCTGACCGACGTGGATAGTTTCGAGCCGCTCGAGCCGAAGGCGGACGGCTTCCGCAACTATCTCGGCGTGCGCTTCAACGTGCCGACGGAGGAATTGCTGGTCGACCGCTCGCAGCTGCTCGGCCTCAACGCGGCCGAGATGACGGTGCTGGTCGGCGGGCTGCGTGTGCTCGGCGCGAACAGCGGCGGGAGTAAGCATGGCGTGCTCACAGAGCGTGCCGGACAATTGACCAATGACTTCTTCGTCAACCTGCTCGACATGGGCACGGCGTGGAAGCAGGTCGATGACGAGGGCGACGAGACTTTCGTCGGCACCGATCGGGCGACCGACCGGCAGAAATGGACCGCGACTCGCACCGATTTGGTGTTCGGTTCGAACGCGCAGCTGCGCGCACTGTCGGAAGTCTATGCGGCGGCCGACGCCGGCGAAAAGTTCGTCCGGGACTTCGTCAAGGCGTGGACCAAGGTGATGAACGCCGACCGGTTCGATGTCCGCTACGCAAAGTACCGCAAGGCTGGCGCCAGCTCTGCGTCGAGCGCACCGGAGCCGGTTCCCGCTGAGTGATTGGACGTCTAGCTGCCGGCTAGCTCTGGTTCGCTTTCCGGTTGCGCGGGCTCGTTGCCGGCGAAGTCCGGAACGAGGTCGCGGGTGATCTTGCGCAGGCTCTCGGCCAGCAATTGAAACTCGCGCTCGCGCGGGCTGGACCGGCGCCAAATGAGCGCGATGCGCCGAAATCCGTGGTCCGAGCGAAGTGGCTTGGCGTCGACGCCGGTGCCGTTGAGGATTCCGGCGTCGATCGCCATCGCCGGGACGAAGGTCAGACCAAGGCCATTGTCGACCATCTGGACGAGCGTGTGCAGCGAGGTTCCCATCATCGCCGCATGAGCCCTGAGCTCGGGCCGGTTGCAGGCGGAGAGGGCGTGGTCCTTCAGGCAATGGCCGTCTTCGAGCAAGAGCATGCGGTTCTCGTCGATCGAGCCAACCTCCACTGCGGCGCCGCGCGGCGCTTCGCCCTTGGGGAAGGCGACAAATAGCCGATCTTCGAACAACGGCGCCGATTCCACGTCGCCGCAGCCGAAGGGCAAGGCGAGCAGGACGCAATCGAGCTGCCCCCGGTGCAAGGCCTCGCACGCCGCCTGGCTGGTCTCCTCGCGCAGGAAGAGCTTGAGCTTGGGCCATTCGCTTCGAAGCCGCGGCAGCATCGCCGGCAGCAGGAACGGCGCGATTGTGGGGATGACGCCCATGCGAAGCTCGCCATGCAGCGGCTTACCTTCGGCCCGCGCCATTTCGGCCAGTTCCTCGGCCTCGCGGAGCACGCGCACGGCTTTCTCCGCGATCCGCTCGCCGAGCGCGGTGAATCGGACCACTCGGCGGGTGCGTTCGACGAGGGTGATCCCAAGCAGGCTCTCTAGCTCGCGCAGGCCCGCCGACAGGGTGGATTGAGTGACGAAACAGGCGTCAGCGGCACGCCCGAAGTGCCCGGTTTGCCGCAGCGCAACCAGATATTGGAGCTGCTTGATGGTCGGGAGGTGGACAGTCACTGTAATCGAAAAATCCAATCAGTTAAGCCGCTATAATGGACTTGAACGATTAAAGCTAGATGCATAGATGCTGCATTGCACAAATCGAACAGGGAGAGATCATTCAAATGCTTACCGTTGGCGACAAACTTCCGCCGCTCGAACTGCCGGTCCAGCAGGGCACGTCCGTGCTTCCGGCGGACGAGACGATCGACCTCGGCCAAACCAACGGGAAGTGGAAGGTACTGTTCTACTGGCCCAAGGATTTCACCTTCGTCTGCCCGACCGAGATCGTCGGCTACGGAGAGCTCAAGAGCGATTTCGCCGATCGCGATGCCGAGCTGATCGGTGCGTCGACGGACACCTCGCACGTGCATTTCGCCTGGCGCCGGTCTGACGCGGAACTGGCGCAGGCGGATTTCCCGTGGATCGCGGACAACAAGAAGGAACTGGCGCAGGCGCTCGGCATCCTCGACCGCGACGAAGGCGTCGCACTGCGCGCAACCTTTATCGTCGATCCCGACAACATCATCCAGCATGTGACGGTCAACGGGCTCAATGTCGGCCGTAACCCCGCCGAGGCGCTGCGGGTGCTCGATGCGCTCCAGACTGACGAGCTTTGCCCCTGCAACTGGCAGCCCGGCGAGGAGATCCTTCAGCCTCGGGCCGCCTGAACCATCCTCCCTCCCTTCCCGGGAGGACCCCTGGCCGGCGCTCTCCCCCCGCCGGCCGCATGAAGGGGCGGGCTCCCCCACGCCCGCCCCTTTTCAGTTGGACTGGAAAAGACATTGTCTCTCAAGCAATTCGCCGAGACCCTTCCGGAATATGCCAAGGACATAAGGCTCAATCTTGGCTCTATTCTCGCCGACCAGCAGATCGGTGACGAGCGCAGGAACGCGCTCCTGCTCGCTTGCGCCCACGGCTCGGGCTACAAGCCGCTGGTCGATGCGGCAGAGGCGGAGGTCGCGGGCAAGATTTCGGATGAGGTCGCGAATGCCGCACGTGGTGCCGCGGCGGTCATGGCGATGAACAACGTCTATTACCGTTTCGTCCACCTCGTCGCGAACCCGGAATATGGGAAAATGCCCGCGCGGCTCCGGATGAACATCATCGGTTCGCACGGTATCGCGAGCGAAGATTTCGAGCTCTTCAGCCTCGCCGTCTCAGCCATGAACGGCTGCGGCCTGTGCATCGATAGCCACGAGCGGGTGCTGCTGGAGCATGGCGTGAAGCCGGCGACGATCCAGTCGGCGGTGCGCGTTGCCGCCGTGATGAAGGCGATCGCCACCGTTCACGCGACGATCTAGCCGCCGCTGCTCAGGCGATTGCGCGATAGAGGCCGAACAGGCTGGTCAGCGTCAGAAGCGCTCCGACGAAGGTCAGCAGCGTGTCGGGATTGACGCGCTTGGCGATCCACGCGCCGAATGGAGCGGCGATGACTCCGCCAATCAGCAGACCGGCTGTCGCGACCGTGAAGGCCTCCCAGCCGAGCGTAGCGAGGAAGGTCGCCGAGATGGTGACCGTCAGAAAAAACTCGGCCGTGTTGACGGTGCCGATGGTCTTGCGCGGATTGCCTCCCTGGACGAGCAGATTGGAGGTCACGATACCACCCCAGCCGCCGCCACCGGCCGCGTCGAGGAAGCCGCCGACCAGGCCGAGCGGCGAGACGATTCGCGGCCGCTTTTCCGTATGGCGGTGCATCACGCCCCGGTAGAAGAGGTAAAGTCCGAGCGCGGTCAGATAGGTGAGCACGAACGGCTTCGCGACGGCGCCGTCGATCTGCGTCAGCGCATAGGCGCCGACCACTCCGCCGATCACGCCCGGGATCGCAATCCTGAAGAACATGCGCCAGTCGACATTGCGGTGGGCGACATGGCTGACGCCCGATACAGCCGTGGTCACCGTTTCAGCCACATGGACGCCGGCCGATGCGGTGGCCGGCGGGACGCCCATGCTGATCAGCAAGGTGCTTGAAATCTGCCCGTAAGCCATGCCCAGCGCACCGTCGATCAGCTGCGCGGCAAACCCGATGAGGGCGAAGGGAAGAAGGGCCGCGGGATCGCCCAGGATCGACGGTGGAATGGTATGGCTCCAGCCCTGTTGGAAAGCGCGATTTTGTCTCAAAGCGTGGCAGTTCGGCAAGTTCCTCCATCGCCGCGATTTTGCATCCCCGCTGGAATTTGCGGCCGTTCGACTTAAATTGGGGCCGCAACCAAGAGGTCGAAGCACTTGCACTCCGGGCTGATCGCTTATCTCGATTCCGTGAAATCCCGCGACCCTGCCGCGCGGTCGCGCTGGGACGTGCTGTTCTACCCGGGCGTGTTCGCGCTCGGTATGCATCGCTTTGCCCACTGGCTGTGGGAGGGGCGGCTTTTCTTCGTCGCCCGGCTAGTGAACCATTTCTCGCGCTTCGTGACAGCGATCGACATCCACCCCGGTGCGAAGATCGGTCAGCGCTTCTTCCTCGATCATGGCTTCAGCGTGATCGGCGAGACCGCCGAGATCGGCGACGACGTGACCATCTATCAAAGCGTCACCCTCGGCGGCACCAATCCATCGGCGGGCGAGGGCGGCAAGCGCCACCCGACGATTGGGTCCGGCGTCGTAATCGGTTCCGGCGCGCAGGTGCTGGGTCCGATAGAGATCGGTGAGGGAGCCAAGATTGGCGCCAATTCCGTAGTCACGAGAGATGTCGCGGCCGGTTCTACGGTGGTGGGAATCCCGGCCAAGCCAGTGCCGCTGGACAGCGTTCACTACAGCCCGGGGTTCATCCCCTATGGAACGCCGTGCGGCGAGGACTGCGACCCGGTGCGCGCGCGCATCGGCGAACTCGAGCGCGACCTCAACGATCTGCGGAGCGAAATTGCCGCGATGAAGGCGGAGCGCCAGCCGCGGCCGAAGGTCAAAAGCGCTTGAGCGTGATCGCGCCGTTCCCGGCTCGCGGGGACCGGCGCCCAATCGCCACCTTCGACCGCAGGGAGCTGACGCGAATCCTCGACCTATACGGGCGCATGGTCGCCGCCGGGCACTGGCGCGATTACGCCTTGCGGATCGATCCCGACGTGGCGGTATTCGCGGCTTTCCGCCGCCACAGCGAGCGGCCGGAGGTGCGGATCGAGAAACGCCCCGCGTTTCGGCTGAAGCAGGGAGCGTTCGCTCTCGTCTCCGAGCATGGAGCGGTGCTCAAACGGGGCCACGACCTCGGCGGCGTGCTGGCTCCGCTCGAGCGGCGGCTCATGAGGCTGGTTGGGTAACGGGCGCGGCCGTCCGGTTGAGGTCGGGCAGACGAGCCTGCAAATTGGCAGGCAGGCGTTTGACGATTAGCCCGCGTGCCTGATGCCAGTAGGCCGAGAGCAGCAGGAGCGCCGAACCAATCACCAAGGCCGTCAGCGCGATGTTGAGTTCGACCGCCCCGAATTGCTTGAACAGCTCGGTCAGCGCGTAGAGCACGTAGGCGAGCGCCGAGACGAGGAGCGCACGGCGGTCGATGGCCAGCGCCGTCAATCCGAACAGGATGTAGAGGCCGACAACAATCAAGCCTTCGCCCGTGCTGACGCTGCCGTTGCTGAGGCCGAGCAACGCGAACACCGGATGCGCGATCATCGGCGCCGCGAGCAGGTGAAGCCAGAATGCGACGTCGGACCGGCGCGTGATGCGCGACCGGTCGGAGGAATCCCACCACATGGCGAACAGGAAGACTCCGATGCCGAGCAGCAGGACGAAGCCCAGGATGATGTTCTTGGCGGCTTCGCTATCGCCCGGCTGGACGATGGCAATGACGATCGCGAGGAAGATGCCCGCGACGGAAGCGGCGCCGGCAGCAATGGTGATTGGCACGTGGAAACGCCGCCAGTGAATCCATGCGGAAACGGCGGCGATGGCCGCGCTTGTGCCCCCGACCACCGCGGCGAGCAGTTCGTTGTTGTTGAAGTGCTCGGCTCCAATCGCCTGCACCAGCAGGAAGGCCGCGGTCGCGAGCACGCCGCCGACAAAAGCCAGAAGAAGAAGGATCGAGGGCAGCGCCATCCGTCTGCGCCCTGTGAAGAACAGCGCCAATCCCCACGAGGTCGCGGCGACAGCGAGCGGTGCGAGGAAGCTCGGTCCCGGGTCGCCGTGCTCGGTGATGAGGAGGCCGGTCGACTGACCGATGCTCTGCCCGATCCAGCCGACCGCGAACAGGAGAATCGCGGCTGCGATCGACACGAAAATGTCGTTGAATCCGGTAATTAGCCGGAATTGCTCTTCATCCGGGATGGGCATCGAACGCTGCCGTTCGACATGCGCGCGCAGAGCGTTGGCCGCTTCGGCGCTGATCACGCCCGAGGTCACGGCATCGTCGAGCTCTTGCTGGCTGTACATCGCGGTCCTCCCGTTTAGTCCGCGGGAGCATAATTCTAGTGTATTATCGTGTCAATACAGTGATTCGCTATTGTTCCGGCGGTTGCGCGACGCCCGCGTGGCGCAATGGAACGCAGCCGCACCACGCACGTTCGCCGCACGGTAACCACATCGGGAGTGGAGACATGAGCGCGAGCGGCCTCGACGTCTTCGACAGGACGATTGAAACCACCCATGTCTGGCTGAACGAGATCTGCAACGATCTCGGGCCCGACAAGCAGGTCGCGTGGAAAGTGCTTTCGATTGTGCTCCAGAAGCTCCGCGACCGGCTGACGATCAATCTCGCGGCGCATTTGGGGGCGCAGCTCCCGCTGCTGGTGCGCGGCGTCTATTATGACCAGTTCGAGCCCGGACACATGCCAAGCGAGCATCGAAGCCGCGAAGATTTCGTCGGCGAGGTTGCCGAATGGCTTACCGATACCAGGCCGGTCGACCCCGAAGAAGCGGTACGCTCCGTCTTCCGCCTGTTATCTCGGCACATATCCGAAGGGCAGATCAACAAGGTCCGCGACGCGCTCCCGAAGAGCTTGCGCCAGCTATGGGAAAGTGCGGAAGACCCTACAGTGCGGACAGCGGACGAGCCGCTCGTCCTAACTGAAGCGATGGAAGTCTAGAGACAGGCTTCCAGATACGGCTGGTCGAAGCCGTACTGCTTGGCCTTGTCGAGCGAATAAGGGCGCAGGCCCATCGAGCGATATTCGCCGAGGATCTTGCCGTCGGGCGTCTCGTCGAGATACTCGAACTTGAACAGCTCCTGAGTGACGATGACGTCGCCTTCCATGCCGATCACCTCGGTGACGTTGGTCGTTCGGCGCGAACCGTCCCTCAGCCGCTTCACCTGGACAATCAGGTCGACAGAGTCCGCGATCTGGCGACTGATTGCCTCCTTCGGGATCTTGATGTCCGACATCATCACCATGTTCTCCATACGCGCGAGGCATTCGCGCGGGGAGTTGGAGTGAAGCGTGGCCATCGAGCCATCGTGACCGGTGTTCATTGCCGCCAGCAGGTCGAAGCACTCCTGGCCGCGAATTTCGCCGAGGATGATGCGGTCGGGACGCATACGCAGAGCGTTGATGACGAGGTCGCGGATGCTGATCGCACCTTGGCCCTCGAGGTTCGCCGGTCGCGTTTCGAGCGGCAGCCAGTGCGGCTGCTGAAGCCGAAGCTCGGCCGCATCTTCGATGGTGATAACGCGCTCGCCAGGGTCGATCATCTTCGACAAAGCGTTGAGCATCGTCGTCTTGCCCGAACCGGTACCGCCCGAGATGATCACGTTCATGCGCGATGCGCCCGCGATCTTCAGCACCGTCGCCATTTTCTCCGACATCGATCCGAAGCCGCGCATCATGTCGATCGTGATCGGCTTTTCGGAGAATTTACGAATGGAGATGGCGGTGCCGCGAAGGGAGAGCGGCGGAATGATGACGTTGACGCGGCTTCCGTCCTGGAGGCGCGCGTCGCAAAGTGGTGAAGTCTGGTCGATTCGACGGCCGACCTTGTTCACGATCCGCTGGGCGATCTGGAACAGATGCTCTTCGTCGCGGAACTGGATCCGGGCAATTTCGAGCTTGCCCTTGCGCTCGACATACGTCTGGTCGGGCCCGTTGACCATGATGTCGCTGACCGCCGGATCGGCGAGCAGCTCCTCGAGCGGGCCAAGACCAAGCAACTCGTCGACGAGCACCTTCTCCAGCGCGAATTGCTCGCGGCGGTTGAGCGTGATCTTCAGCTCGGCGAGCACTTCCGAGATGATCGGCCGGAATTCCTCGGCGAGTTCGTCCTTGTTGAGCGTGGCCGCCGCTTCGGGGTCGACGCGCTCCAGCAGCCGCGGAAGTACCTGCTCCTTGATTCGGTGGACGGAGGCCTCGAAGCCTTCGGTCTTGCTGCTGCCCTGGTCGCCGCTGGCGTTCTGGCGTGCGGTAAGGCGATCCATCGCGCCGTGTGGAGCGCTGCCGCTTTCAGGAGGGGGCGCGTCCGCCGAGGGCGTCAGCTCGTCGATGGGCGGGAACTGGTCGCCGCCGAGTTCGGGATCTGCCGGCGTGACCGCCGCGGCGCCCGGCGCGCCCTTCATCGGCTTGGCGACGCCAAAGCTCGGGCGGCTGCTGGTGCCCCCGCCCATTCCTCCACGCTTGCCGAATGCGCTCATGCCCTGCCTGCGGTTAGCTGCTGAATTACCCGCGCTGGTGAATAGGGCCGAAACTTTTAGAAAAAGCTAATTGCGTTAATTTTGCAATGACCGTGGATTATTCGCCCGCACTCTCCGCGAGCACGGTGAGGCCGCGGTCGCTGACTTCGGCGAAGCCGCCGGTCACCGGAATGCGTTCGGGCTGGCCGCCGGCGCTGCGATATACCGCGATTTCGCCGTTCCTCAGCGTCGTCATGTAGGGCGCGTGGCCGGCCATGATGCCGGATTCGCCCTCGGTGCCGGGCACGACGACCATGTGGACGTCCTCCGACATGACCAGCTTGTCGGGAGTCACCAGCTCGAAATGGAGTTCGGCCATCACGTTCTGCCTTCGATTTTCGCGTCGAACGCGCGGGTCGCCGCCTCGAATTTCTCGCGGCAGCCCGTGTTGCAGAATCCGACGACCTTGCCGCGATAAAGTGTCAGGCTGTCCGCGCTGACCGGCTTTCCCGACCAGGGGCAGCTATCGTTGACGCAGTCTTCGAGCTTCAATTCGGTCATTTTGCTTCCTTTCCTCCCCTCCCTGCAAGGGAGGGGGAATCGGTTACGCCTCCTGCGCCAGCTTTTCGGCCTTGGCGACTGCCTCCTCGATTCCGCCGACCATGTAGAATGCGCTTTCGGGCAAATGGTCGTATTCGCCGTTCACGACCGCCTTGAACGAACGGACCGTGTCTTCGACCTGGACGAATTTGCCGGGGATGCCGGTGAACACTTCGGCGACGTGGAACGGCTGCGACAGGAAGCGCTGAATCTTCCGCGCCCGGCCGACGGTCAGCTTATCCTCTTCCGACAGCTCGTCCATGCCGAGGATGGCGATGATGTCTTGCAGGCTCTTGTAGCGCTGCAACGTCTCCTGGACGGCGCGCGCGACCTCGTAATGCTCCTGCCCGACGACGGCCGGAGTGAGCACGCGGCTGGTCGAATCGAGCGGGTCCACGGCCGGATAGATGCCGAGCTCCGAGATCGCGCGGCTGAGCGTGGTCGTGGCGTCGAGGTGGGCGAACGAAGTGGCGGGCGCTGGGTCGGTCAAGTCGTCGGCCGGCACGTAGATCGCCTGCACCGAAGTGATCGAGCCCTTGTTGGTCGAGGTGATCCGCTCCTGCAGCGTGCCCATGTCGGTGGCGAGCGTCGGCTGATAGCCGACCGCCGAGGGAATGCGGCCCAGCAGCGCCGACACTTCCGAGCCTGCCTGGGTGAAGCGGAAGATGTTGTCGACGAAGAACAGCACGTCCTGGCCTTCGACGTCGCGGAAATATTCCGCCTGCGTCAGGCCGGACAAGGCAACGCGGGCGCGGGCTCCCGGCGGCTCATTCATCTGGCCGAACACGAGCGCGACCTTCGAGCCTTCGGGCGTCGGATTGCCCTTCTTGTCCTTGGCGATGACCCCGGCATCGAGGAACTCGTGATAGAGATCGTTGCCCTCACGCGTGCGCTCGCCGACGCCGGCGAATACCGAAACGCCGCCATGCCCCTTGGCGATATTGTTGATGAGCTCCTGGATGAGCACCGTCTTGCCGACGCCGGCGCCGCCGAACAGACCGATCTTGCCGCCCTTCGCGTAGGGTGCGAGCAGGTCGATGACCTTGATTCCGGTGACGAGGATCGAGGATTCGGTCGACTGGTCGACGAAAGGCGGGGCGTCGGCATGGATCGGTGCGGTCATGTCGCTGCCGATCGGGCCCTGGTCGTCGATCGGCTCGCCGATGACGTTCATGATCCGGCCGAGGGTCTTCGGGCCGACGGGGACGCGGATCTCGGAGCCGGTCGAGCGAACTTCCTGGCCGCGGGTCAGGCCGTCGGTGGAGTCCATCGCGATGGTGCGAACGACATTCTCGCCGAGGTGCTGCGCGACCTCGAGGACGAGGCGGTTGCCGCCATTGTCGGTCTCAAGCGCGGTGAGGATTGGCGGCAGCTCGCCCTCGAACGCGACGTCGACGACGGCGCCGATCACCTGGCTGATGCGGCCGGAGATGTTGCTCGTCGGGCGCGGTGTCCGCGGCGTCTCGGCAGCGGCGGCAGCCTTTCTGGTGCGGGGCTTGGACTTTGTACTGGCGGCGGTTGCCATTCTTATTTCTTCCCTTCGTTCCCCGGCGAAGGCCGGGGTCCAGTCCTGAACAAAATTCGGCGCGAAGCGCCGCCTGGGCCCCGGCTTGGGTTCCCATCAAAGTAATACTTTGATGGGGTCCCTGTCGCCGGGGAACAGGAACTAGAGAGCCTCGGCTCCCGAAATAATCTCAACCAATTCCGTCGTGATCGCGGCCTGGCGGCTCCGGTTGTATTGAATCGTCAGGCGGTTGATCATGTCGCCGGCGTTGCGCGTCGCATTGTCCATCGCGGTCATCTGCGAGCCGTAGAAGCCGGCCTGATTTTCCAGCAAAGCACGGTAGATTTGTACCGCAATGTTGCGCGGCAGCAGGTCGGCGAGGATTTCCTCCTCGTCCGGCTCATACTCCACGGCAGCGAGCGAAGCGGAGCCGGCCTTCTGCTGTTCCTCCGCGGCGCGGGGCGCGACGGGAATGATCTGCTCAACCGCGGGTTCCTGCACCAGCGTCGAACGAAAGTTCGCGTAAGCGAGGTGGACGACGTCTACGCCGTCGGTCGTATAGCGGTCGATGATGTCCTTCGCGATCGCCTGAGCCTCGGCATAGCTCGGGTTCTTCATTTCGCTGGTGTCGAACTGTGCGATGATCTGCTTCGGGAACAGCCGCTGAATCACCGGCCGGCCCTTCCGGCCGACGATGTAGAAGAAGACCGTCTTGCCCTGGGCAATCAGGTCGTCGGCAGTCTTGCGGGCGGCGCGGACGATGTTCGTGTTGAAAGCGCCGGCGAGGCCGCGGTCGCTGGTCGCGACGATGATCAGGTGGGTGTCGTCCTTGCCCGTGCCGGCAAGCAGCTTCGGGCTCTGCGGGCCGGGTGTGATGCGCGAGGCAAGGCTCGCAACCACGTCGGTCATGCGCGTCGAGTAAGGCCGCGCCGCCGTGGCATTCTGCTGGGCGCGGCGGAGCTTCGACGCAGCGACCATGTTCAGCGCCTTGGTGATCTTCTGCGTCGACTTCACCGAGCCGATGCGGATCTTGAGGGCCTTTAAGCTTGCCATCTACTCCAAAGGTCCTTCGAGACGGGCCTTCGACGCGCTTCGCTTGCTCAGTCCCTCCTCAGGATGAGCGGTAATGAGAACCCGCTCATGCTGAGGAGCCGCTGAGCAAAGTCGAAGCGGCATCTCGAACCACGTCATGCAAACGTCTTCCCGAACTCGGTCAGCGCCTCCTTGAGCGCGGCGGCGGTGTCGTCCTTCAGTTCCTTGGAATCGCGGATCGCCTTCAGGATTTTCGGCTTCTCCGAGCGCAGGAAGCTGAGCATCGCCGCCTCGTAACGGACCACGTCCTTCACATCCACATTGTCGAGGAAGCCCTGCGTTCCCGAGAAGATGGAGACGACCTGCTCTTCGATCGGCATCGGCGCGTACTGCGGCTGCTTCAACAGCTCGGTCAGGCGCGCGCCGCGTGCGAGCAGGCGTTGCGTCGAGGCATCGAGGTCGGAGCCGAACTGCGCGAAGGCGGCCATCTCGCGATATTGCGCGAGTTCGAGCTTGATGGAGCCCGCGACCTTCTTCATCGCCTTGGTCTGCGCGGCCGATCCGACGCGGCTGACCGAGAGGCCGACGTTAATCGCCGGGCGAATGCCCTGATAGAAGAGGTCGGTCTCGAGGAAGATCTGGCCGTCGGTGATCGAAATGACGTTCGTCGGAATGTAGGCCGAAACGTCGCCGGCCTGTGTCTCGATGACCGGGAGCGCGGTCAGCGATCCGCCGCCATTGTCCTTGTTCATCTTCGCGGCGCGTTCGAGCAGACGGCTGTGGAGATAGAACACGTCGCCCGGATAGGCTTCGCGGCCCGGCGGGCGGCGCAGCAGGAGCGACATCTGGCGATAGGCCACGGCCTGCTTCGACAAATCGTCATAGACGATGACGGCGTGCATGCCGTTGTCGCGGAAATATTCGCCCATCGCGCAACCGGTGTAGGGCGCGAGGAACTGCAGCGGCGCCGGCTCCGACGCGGTCGCGGCGACGACGATAGAATATTCCATCGCGCCATTTTCCTCGAGCGCGCGGACGATCTGGGCGACGGTCGAGCGCTTCTGACCGATGGCGACGTAGATGCAGTAGAGCTTCTCGCTTTCCTTGCCCGCCTTGTTGATGTCCTTCTGGTTGATGAAGGTGTCGAGCGCGACGGCGGTCTTGCCGGTCTGCCGGTCGCCGATGATGAGCTCGCGCTGGCCGCGCCCGATCGGCACCAGCGCGTCGAGGGCCTTGAGGCCCGTCTGTACCGGCTCATGGACCGACTGGCGCGGGATGATGCCGGGCGCTTTCACCTCGACGCGGCGGCGCTCGGTGAACTCGATCGGGCCCTTGCCGTCGATCGGATTGCCGAGCGCGTCGACGACGCGGCCGAGCAGGCCCTTGCCGATCGGCACGTCGACGATGGTCCCGGTCCGCTTGACGGTCGATCCTTCGGAAATCTCCGCGTCCGAGCCGAAGATCACGACGCCGACGTTATCGGCCTCGAGGTTCAGGGCCATGCCCTTGGTGCCATTGTCGAACTCGACCATCTCGCCGGCCTGGACGTTGTCGAGGCCGTAGATGCGCGCGATTCCGTCGCCGACCGACAGCACGGTCCCGACTTCGGAGACCTGCGCTTCGGCGTCGAAATTCGCGATCTGGTCGCGGATGACGCGGGAGATTTCAGCGGCGCGGATTTCCATGGTTCTTGCTTAGCCTTTCATCGGTCCGGTTGGCATACGGGCCTTCAGCCCTTCATTGCCGTGGCTAGACGGTTGAGTTTGGTGCGGATCGAGGCGTCGATCTGCTGGCTTCCCAGTTTCACGACAATTCCGCCGAGGAGAGAGGAATCGACGGTCGCGTCGATGTTGACGTCGCGGCCGGCCCGAGCGCGGAGCTGCTGCCTGAGCGCCGCGAGCTGGTCATTGTTCAATGGGCGCGCCGTGATGACGTCCGCGGTCGTCTCGCCGCGATGCTCGGCAACGAGGCGGCGGAAGGCACGGATGACGTTGCGCAGTTCCTTCTTGCGGCCGTTCTTCGCAAGCACGCCAAGGAAGTTCGTGGTGATCGGGTCCAGAGCGAGCTGCGGCGCGAGCGAGGCGAACGCCTTTCCAGCCTCGTCGCGCGAGACGAGCGGGCTCGTCACCAGCTCATTGAAATCCTTCGAATCGACCAGGGCCTCGCTGAGCGCTTCGAGACTCTTCGCCACGCTCTCGATCTGCCGCTGGTCGAGGGCAAGGTCGAACAAAGCGGACGCGTAGCGCCCTGCTAAGCTGGCCCGAATGCCGCCGGATGTCTCCACGCGCGAAAAGCTCCAGAAACGGAATATTGCCCCGATGCGAAAAACGGGGCGCCAAAACGGCTTACGCCGCACGCCCCCCATCGGTTGGCGCGCCCGTAGCAAGGGGCCGCAGGGGATGCAACCGCCTGCGTCTGTTTGACCGCAATCGAGCGGAAGCAAGTGCTTGGAGGCCTGCCTATATGCGTCGCATGACCTACCGAATCACAGGGCTGGATCCGGCGCCTTACAAGCCGCTCTTTGGACTTTCGGAACACGAACTAGCCGAACGCGGGATTGTTCGAATGACTGTCACCGAGAAGCCAAACTTTCCATGCCGCGTAAGTCTCACCGATCGCGACATCGGCGAAAGCGTGCTGCTATTGAACCACGTCAGCCACGACGTCGCCAACCCCTATCGCGCGAGCCACGCGATTTTCGTGACCGAAGGTGCGGAGGAGGCGGCCGAGTTTTTCGACGAGGTTCCGCCCGTGTTCGAAACACGCGTGCTGTCGCTTCGCGGATTCGACAAGGAGGGGATGATGGCCGACGCGATCCTTACCCAGCCCGGTGAGGCGGACGCTGGAATTCGCAAGCTCTTCTCCAACCCCGAGATCGAGACGATCCACGCCCATAATGCGACGCGCGGCTGCTTCTCAGCGAAAATCGAAAGGAACTGACGATGACTGCGCTTGCACAGCCGATTCTTGAACCTAGATCGATTGCGATGGCGACAGTCACGTCCCTCGATCCCGACACCGCCTGGGCTGCGTTCATGCGCCGCGACCGCGGCTGGGATGGACGCATCATCGGCGCGGTGAAGACCACCGGAATCTATTGCAAGCCGAGCTGCCCGGCGAAGCGGCCGAAGCGCGAGCATGTCGAGTTCTTCGCTTCCGGCGATGAGGCGAGGGCGGCAGGCTATCGCGCCTGTCTGCGCTGCAAGCCGGACGAGGTCGGCCGCGACCGCGAGGCCGTCGCGAATGCCGTGAAACTGATCGAGCGCGCCGAAGAAGCCCCGAACCTCGCCGAACTGGCTGACGCGGTCGGCTATGCGCCACACCATTTTCAGCGCCTCTTCAAACGCGACCTCGGTGTCTCGCCCGCCGAATATGCCCGCGGGCTGAGGAACAAGCGAGCGCAGACCGCTCTTAAGGTGAACGGGCGGGTGACGGACGCGGTCTATGACGCGGGTTACCCGAGCCCGAGCGGTTTCTACAGCGATGCGAAGGAGAGACTGGGGATGACCCCATCGGCATGGCGAGACGGCGGGCGGGGCGAGACGATCCGATGGACCACCTTCGACAGTCCGCTCGGCGAGATGTTGATCGCCTCGACGTCGAAGGGGATTTGCCGCCTGACGTTCGACGACAGCGAGCAATCGCTTCGGCGCCTGTTCCCCAATGCGAGAATCGTGAAGGACGATGGGGGTCTGAAGGAGCTGGTCGAAGGCGCGCTGACCGCGATCGAGCGGCCGCTCGCCGCACACGACCTTCCCATCGACGTCGCCGGCACGGCCTTCCAGGAAGCGGTGTGGCGCGAGCTGAGGAAAATCCCGGTGGGCGAGACGCGCAGCTATGCGGACATCGCGGCGGCGATCGGTCACCCGAAGGCGGTCCGCGCGGTCGGCACCGCCAATGGCGACAATCACGTCGCGGTGCTCATCCCCTGTCACCGGGTCATCCGCAGCGACGGCACGCTCGGCGGTTATGGCGGAGGCCTCGAAAACAAGAAGAAGTTGCTCGCGGCGGAAGGCCATCCCGTCGGAGAGCCGGAATTGCCGCTCGTCGATTGACCGCTTGAAGCTTCCCCCTGCTTCCGTTCTACGGAGGCCAGGGGGAAGGAATGGATCAGGTGAAAGCGGCTGCGGCCGAAAAACGGCCATTGTGGCGGAGAATCGTCGATTACCCGCTCGTCGCGATGTTCATTGCGCTGGCAATCGTGATCCTCTGCTTTTCGGCAGGTCTGCTGATCGCTCAGTATCTGCTTCCGCCGATCCCCGGCTTCACACGCGAGATGAGGTTCGATCTCGTTTCCATCCCGATCGTGATTTTGGCCTATGAGCTGGCGATCCGCCACCTCGGCGAGTCTCCGCGCGACGATTATCGTGATCCTCTCTGGTTTCGCCGGCTGCTGATCGGCGTGGTCGCCGGGCTTGGGGTGTTTTCGGTTGGCGTGGCGATTGCCGCCGCGCTCGGCATCTATCGCGTGATCGGGCCGGGCGATCTCTCCGGTCTCGTGCCGGCGCTGATCGGCCCGGCGCTCTTCGCCGCGGTTTCCGAGGAACTGGTGTTCCGCGGAATCCTGTTCCGCTGGATCGAGGAGTTCGGCGGGAGTTGGTTCGCCTTGCTGGTCACGTCGGCCATGTTCGGCGCGGCGCACCTGCACAACCCGAACGCGAGCCCCATCGCAGCGATCGGCATCGCCTTCGAAGCCGGACTCATGCTCGGCGCCGCCTATATGCTCACCCGCAGCCTGTGGCTCCCGATGGGCATTCACGCCGCATGGAACTTCGCCCAAGGCGAGATTTACGACATTCCCGTGTCCGGCACGAAGGTACACGGCATGGTCGACGCGCAGCTAACCGGCCCGCCATTGCTCACGGGCAACGGCTTCGGGCTCGAGGCGTCGTTAATCACCATTATGGTAGCGACGGTCTTCGGCCTTTGGCTGCTGTGGCTCGCGATCCGCGAAGGCGAGATCTTGCAGCCGCACTGGGTTCGCGAGCGCCGGGAGCGGGCGCCCGCCTAATTGGCGGTTTGGGCTGTTTCGCTATGCCCTTCGAGCTGCGACTTCAACCACGCCATCTTCTTGCGCGCTGACTCTCTCAATGGTGTATCGTGTGGGTCGTTGGCCAGCGGCGCGAGCCAGGCCATGGCATTGGCCCATTTGCCCTCGGAAGCGAGTTCGTCGACCAGTAGCTCGCGCGGAAAGCTGTCCGCGGGATCGGTCGAGACCACCTGCATCAGACCTTCGACGGCGAGACTCGGCGCTTTTTGCCCGGCCAGATGGAAGCTCTGATAATATGCCAGCAGCGGCAGCGAATCCGCCGGATTGAGCCTGTTGGCCTTGGCGGCCAGATCGCGCGCCTCTTTCAGCTGTGCGAGTTTCTGCGCCTGGGGAAGATTTTTGGACAGGATCGCCATGGTGATGGCCTTGCGCGCAAGCGCATGGACGTCGCTAGGCCGTATCGCGAGCAAACGGTCCGACGCCGCTTCCGACTGGGCGTAATTGCCTGAGGCATATTCGGCCTCGGCCAGGAAGTAGAGCGCAAACGGATCGTTCGGATAGTGCGCGACCACCTTGCGCGTGGCGCCCAGATTGCGTTCGCGGCGCTCCCGCTCGCGTTCGCGATCGCCGTCCTTGTCGAAGTTCGCGAGATCGTAGTCGCTGAAGGCTGCGACCTCCGGGATCAGCGCGGCCTCTCCGGCGCTCAATGGACGGACGCTCTTGATCACGGGCTGCGCGACCTCGACCTTCACCGGCCGGTATTCGAAGCTGCCGCTGGTCACGTACCGGCGAGCCTCGCGATCAAGATCGTTGAGATTGCCAAAGACCTTGGCGGCGTCCTCGAGCGAACGACCGGCATTCAAAGCCGCGAGATACTGGCGAAATTGCCCAGACCTTTTCTTGTCGAAGGTGAAAAAGTGCGTGAGCGCCCAGCCCTGCGCATAGCGGTCGAGGCCCCACGGCTTCTCGTTCGTCAGAAGCTCCTGAAGCGGAACCCAATCGACCGCGATATCGTGACCGCGCTGCCTCGCGGGCATCCCGTAACCGATTCGGCCGTCCTTCATGATCTTGCTGGAGCCGATCAGCTCGGCGAAGCCCTCGGTGTACCAGCCGGGATAGGCGGCCGGGAAATATTGCAGCATCATGTGGTGCGCATATTCGTGGTGCAGCACCAGGTCCGGCGTGAAGTCTTCCCCGACATATCCGGTCTCGCGCGGAGTGATAAGATAGGGACCAAGCGCATTCGCGCTGTAGAAGCCGGCAATCCCGCTGTACGAGTCGGCGCCGTACGCTTCGCGAACGGCTTTTAGGTCATCGACCTCGTAAATCCGCACCTTCACCGGCGGGAGATCGTCGCGGATCCCGGTCGCCATGCGGATCAGCTTGTCATAGCTTTCGACCTCGGTCGCGAGCTTCTCGATCCGCTCCTTGGGACTCTTGCTGTAGATGATGAAGTGCGCAGTTTCGGTCGCAGTCCAGCCCGGCTCCGCCGCGAACGCCGCAACGCTTGTCAGCGCTGCCAGCAGCCCAAGAATTGCCCTCAGCATGAATTCCCCCATGTGCCCCGAGCGCAGGCTAGCATTGCCGATGTCTTGTTCAAGCCTGTGATTCATCAAGATTTCTATAGGAAACTATAGGGATCGACGTCGACGCTGACGCGGACCCTGGGACTCCATTCGATCTCCGCGAGCCAGTCGCGGATGACGTCCTGGACGTCGAGGGTCCGCCGGGCGTGGACGAGGAGGCGCTGGCGGTGGCGGCCGCGAAGCATGGCCAGCGGGGCGGGGGCGGGGCCGAACACGGCCATGCCTTCGACTTCGGGTGCCGCATGACCGATCCGGCGAGCGACGCCTTCGGCCTCCGACGCATCCTCGGCGGAAACGACGATCGCGGCGAGCCTGCCGAACGGCGGCATCGCCGCTTCGCGCCGTGCCTCGGTTTCGGCACCGTAGAATCCGGGCGCGTCGCCCGAAACCAACGCGGCGATGACGGGCGCCTCGGGTTCGTGGGTCTGGACGAAAACCCGGCCAGGCTTCTCGCCGCGGCCGGCGCGGCCCGCCACTTGCTGGATTTGCTGGAAGCTGCGCTCGGCCGCGCGCAAGTCGCCGCCGGCGAGCCCGAGGTCCGCGTCCACGACGCCGACCAGCGTCAGGTTCGGGAAATGATAGCCCTTGGTCACCAACTGCGTGCCGATCACCACGTCGATGGCGCCCGCCTCCATCGCGCCAACGAACTCGGCTGCCCGCAAGGGCGACCAAATCGTGTCCGATGTGACGATCGCCGTCCGCGTATCCGGGAACAGCTCCGCCACCTCGTCGGCGATCCGTTCGACGCCCGGCCCGCAGGCGACCAGGCTGTCCTCCTCGCCGCATTCGGGACAGGCCTTGGGCGGCGGCATCACGTGTCCGCAATGGTGACAGGCGAGCCGGTGCATCAGCCGGTGCTCGACCATCCACGCGGTGCAGTTGGGGCATTGGAACCGATGCCCGCAATGGCGGCACAAGGTGAGCGGGGCGAAGCCGCGGCGGTTGAGGAATAGCAGCGATTGCTCGCCGCGCTCCAGATTGGCTTCGATCTCCTGGACCAGCTTGGGCGCCAGCCAGCGGCCGCGCGGCGGCGGGTCCTTCGTCAGGTCGATTGCGCGGATTTCCGGCATGGACGCGCCGGCGAAGCGCTGCGGAAGGCTCACCTCACGGTAGCGGCCAAGCTCGACCATGTGCCTGCTCTCGATCGGCGGCGTCGCGGTCGAAAGGATGACGGGAATCTCCTCGAACCGCGCGCGCATCACGGCCGTGTCGCGGGCATGATATTGAACGCCGTCCTCTTGCTTGAAGCTCGGCTCATGCGCCTCGTCGACGACGATCAGGCCGAGGTTCGGGTAGGGGAGGAACAGCGCCGAGCGTGCGCCGACGGTGACCATCGCTTCCCCGGCGGCGATTCCGCGCCAGTTCCGCCGCCGCTGCGACGAGCGCAGGTCGGAATGCCAGGCGACGGGAGCACAGCCAAAGCGCGTCTCGAAGCGCTTCAGGAACGGCTCGGTCAATGCGATTTCTGGAAGCAGCACCAGCGCCTGCTTTCCCTGCCTCAGGCATTCGGCGATGGCTTCGAAATAGACCTCGGTCTTGCCCGACCCGGTGACTCCATCAAGCAGCACGGGATCGAAACCCCCTTCGACGCCGCCAGCAGCGTCGCTCAGGACAGGCTTGCCTATTGCCGAGGCGAGGCTCGCCGCGGCCTCGCGCTGGTCGTCGTTCAGCTCCGGCGGGGCAAAATCCGGATCGGGGCGGGCAAGCGGGCGGTCGGCATCGACCGTGACCGCCTCGATCGCGCCGGCGTTGACGAGCCCGCGCAGCACGCCGTCGCTCACCTCCGCATGGCGCGCGAGCTCGCCGATCGTCCCTTGCCGGCCTTCGAGCGCGGCAAGCGCTTTCTCGCGCTGCGGGGTCAGGCGCTCGGGGATGAGCCCGGTCGGGCGATATTCGGTGAGCTGGCGCGGGCCCTGCAGCGCGGCCGACGACGGCAGCACCATCCGCAGCACGGACGCGAGCGGCGCGAGATAATAATCCGCCGTCCATTCGCACAGGCGCCGCAGAGGAGCCGCGATCGGCGGCACGTCGAGAAGCGCTGCGAGGGGGCGCAGCCGTGCGTCGGGGATCTCGTTGGCCGGCAGCCGATCCGCCTCCCAGGCAACGCCGAGCAACTGGCGCGGCCCCACGGGCGCGACCACAATGGAGCCGGGCTCGACGCACATGCCATCGGGCACGCGATAGTCGAGCGGACCGAGTGCGGCATTGAGGGTGACGACACGGGCGCGCTTCATCTCTATGAGCATCTGCGGGCTGAGGGGACGTCTAGCAAGAGGACGTTCTGATGATTGCACGACGTTGGCACGGTCGGGTTCCCGTGGAGAAGGCCGATGAATATCTGAAGCTCACGAAGGACGTCGGCCTGGCCGACTATCGCCGGACGCCCGGCAATATCGGCGCCTGGTGCCTTCACCGCCGAGAGGGCGATGTGGTCCATGTTGAGACATTCACCTTCTGGGAAAGCGAGGAAGCAATCCGCCGCTTCGCCGGCGAGACGCTCACCAAGGCGAAATATTACGATTTCGACCCGGATTTCCTGCTCGAGCTCGAGCCGGAGGTCCTGCATTTCGACGTGATCGAGGCGTAGCGGAAGGGACAGTCCTCGATTTCGAGGGATTGTCCCTCAGCCGCTATTTCCCCCGCTTCTTCCGGTGCTCGTCGAGGTCGAGCACCGCGACTTCTTCGTCGGGCTGGAGCAGACCGAGCCGTCGAGCGACTTCCTGATACGCCTCTTCCACGGCACCGAGGTCCTGGCGGAAGCGGTCCTTGTCGAGCTTCTGTCCGGTCTTCATGTCCCACAGACGGCAGCCGTCGGGGCTGATTTCGTCGGCGAGGATCACGCGGGCGTAGTCGCCGTCCCACACGCGCCCGAATTCGAGCTTGAAGTCGATCAGCCGGATTCCGATCGCCGCGAACATGCCGGAGAGAAAGTCGTTCACCCGGATCGCCATGTCCGCGATGTCGTTCATCTCGTCCTGGGTCGCCCAGCCGAAGCAGGCGATATGCTCGTCGGCGATCATCGGGTCGCCGAGCGCGTCGTCCTTGTAATAATATTCGATGATCGTTCGAGGCAGCTGCGTGCCTTCCTCGATGCCGAGGCGCTTCGACAGCGATCCGGCGGCGACGTTCCGGACCACCACCTCGATCGGGATGATCTCGACCTGCCGGATGAGCTGCTCTCGCATGTTCACTCGGCGGATGAAGTGCGTCGGCACGCCGATGGTCTGGAGCGCGGTGAAGATATGCTCCGAGATGCGGTTGTTGATGACGCCCTTGCCGTTGATCGTGCCGCGCTTCTGCGCGTTGAACGCGGTCGCGTCGTCCTTGAAATATTGGATGAGCGTGCCCGGCTCCGGACCCTCGTAGAGGATCTTGGCCTTGCCCTCATAAATCTGGCGGCGGCGAGCCATCTTGTCGCGTCACTCCAACGGCATAGGGAAGAAGCGGCGCCTATAGGCGAGCCACCGCCGCTCCGCAATTGAAGCCTATTTGGAAGCGGCGGTCGCGAGCTTGCTACTGACGATCCGGACGTGCTGGACTTTCGCCGGCCGGAGATATTCCTGGGCCAACTTCTGGATTTCCGCCGGGGTCACCGACTGGAGCAGCGTCTTGTCCTGCCGGATTCGGTCCAGCCGCTCCGGCTCGCTCTGGGACCTGGCGAGCGCGGCGAGCCAGAAGCCGTTGTCGCTGCGATGCAGCCGGTCGACCTTTTCGAGCTCCGGGTTGCGGGCACGCGCCAGCAAGTCGTCGGTGACGGGCTTGTCGCGAAGCTGCGCCGCGGCCTCGGCGATCGCCTTTTGCACCTCGTCCACCTTGTCGGGCGCAACCACCGCTGCCGCGGACAGATAGCCGTAGCCGTCGAACGTGTCCGACATGACGCTTCTCAGCGCGACTCCGTAGCTGTCGCCGAGCTTCTCGCGCACACTGTCGATCAGCATGAGGTTGAGCACGTCCTTGAGCAGGTCGATGCCGACGGCCTTGCGAAAATCGGAATCGTCGGTCGTCGGCCACACAGCCTCGACCATCGCTTTGTCAGCGGGTCCGTCGTGGGTGAGGATTATCGGCGTCCGCTCGGACCGGAACACCGCTTTTCGGGCCGCCGGGTCGATCGTCGATTCGAGCTTGCGCTTGGGCAACGCGCCGAAGCTCGCCGCGACCGCCTTGATCGCGGCCTCCTCGTCAATGTCGCCGACGATGGTGATTTCAATGGGCGCCGTGGCGAGGATCGGGGCTAGCGCTGCCTTCGCTTCGTCGAAATTGCGCTTCGAGAGCACGGCCGCGTCGGGCAGGCCGAACCTTTCGTCGCCGCTGGCGAGCAGGATCGGCAGCTTGACCGAGGCGACCGCTTCCGGCTGCGCCTGGACCTGCTTTTCGATCACGGGAATGATGTTCGCCCATTGGCCGGAGGCTTCCGGACGGAAGCCCGGGTCGGTCAGATAGGCGGCGCTGACCTTCATCTGGAGGCCAAGGTCCTGCGGGGTCGTGGCCCCGCTCGCGACGAACGCATTGCTCTGGACGCTCGTGCCCAACGTCACGACCTTGCCGGCCAGCAGCTCCTTCAGATCTTCGATCGAATGCTTCTTCAGGCCGCCGTTGGTGGACGTCAGCGTGAGCATCGACGCGAGGCCCGGCTCGTCCTTGGGCAAGTCGAGGATTCCGTCGCCGAGCCGGACCAGGAAGCGCACCTTGCCCTTCTCGAAATCGGTCTTCTTGATGTTGAGCCGCACGTTGTTGGCGAAGCGAACGGTCCGCACGCCAAGGTCGGCGATCCGCGTGTCCGATGCCACGGTGCCGGGATTGCCGAAGCTCTGATAGGCGAATGCCTGGGTCGCATTGTCCTTTGGCGCGGCGACGGCCACGGCGCGGCTGGCCTTGAATGCCGCCGCGAGCTGCTCAGTCGAAATATCCTCTTTCGCGCTGACGTGGATCAACGGCGCGCTGCCGGTCCACAATAAGCGGAACGCGGCGTCGATCTGAGCCACGGTGACGGTCTTGGCGATGGACTCGAATTCGGCCGCTCGGAATTTCGGCGTGGTGACGAAATCGTGGCTGTCGACGGTCGAGAGGATGGCGCCTGCAAGGGCGCGGTTGGTGCGCGTGTCCTGCTGCTCGGCCGCTGCTTTCAGCGCCCCGGTCGTATCCGCGACCTGAATCTTGAGCTCGCTCGCGGTAAAGCCATGCTCGAGCGCGCGGCGGACTTCCTGCTCGACGGTGGTCAGCGCATCCTTCCACGCGCCGTCCTTGGCGGCGAGGCCAATCGTCGTCATGAGCGCCGCATCCTTCTCTTCATCCGCGCCCATGCCTCCGCCAAGGAGCGTCGAGCCAGGCGTATTGACGAGCTTTTGCAGACGGCGGTTGAACATGGCCGTCGCGAGGCCCTTGATCGTCTCCTTCCGCCGCTCCGCGAGCGTGTCTGCCGGGTCCTCCCACGGCCGGGCGATCGTATAATTGACGCTCGTCGCCACCGCCGGATCGATGAACGTGTCGAACGATTCAGGACGGGCGAGATCGACCTTGCCGCGCGGCAACGGAGCGCCAGCCGATCCCTGGTCCTTCCAGTCGCCGAAAGCCTTCTTGATCTTCGCTTCGACGACCGCCGGATCGGCGTCGCCGACGAACACGAGGGTCGCATTCTCGGGCCGGTAATAGCGGTGATAGAGATTACGGATGGTGTCGGCCGAAGCGGTCTTCAGGACCGCGTCGACGCCGATCGGGAGGCGCTTGGGGTAGGGCGTGTCGGGGATTTGAAACCCGAGCATGTCGACGACCTGGTGAAGCTG
The DNA here is from genome assembly GCA_035701045.1 of Sphingomicrobium sp. Taxonomy (GTDB): domain Bacteria; phylum Pseudomonadota; class Alphaproteobacteria; order Sphingomonadales; family Sphingomonadaceae; genus Sphingomicrobium. The sequence continues at coordinate 194,479 of DASSOB010000020.1, forward strand.
GAAATTGTCGCGCGCCCGCTCCTCGCCGAGGATGACTCCACGCTCGCGGTCGACCGCCGCGGGCTCAAATTTGATCTCGCTCGCGACCTCGCGGAACAGGAACATCGCGGTGTCGATATGCTCGGCATCGGCTTTGGGCAGCTCGAGCATGTAGGTGGTCGTGTCGAAACCCGTCTGGGCGTTGGTGTCGGGACCGAAGGCCAGACCCTGCCGTTCGAGAATCTTGACCATCTCGCCCTCCGGGACGTGGGTCGTCCCGTTGAAGGCCATATGTTCGATGAAGTGGGCGAGGCCGCGCTCGTTGTCGGCCTCGCCGATGGAGCCGAAGGCGATTTGCAGGCGCATCGACGCCGTATCCTTCGGGGTCGCGTTCTGCCTGATCGCATATTTCATGCCGTTCGGAAGCGTGCCGAACCGGATCGACGGATCGGGCGTGACGTCGGTGAGCGGGACGCCCCAGCCGTTGACGCGCGCCGGTGCCGCGGGGGCGGTAGCGGCCAGCGCCGGTGAGGCGAGCGCGACCAACGAAATGGCAATGGCCGCGCGGCTGACGCGCGAAAACAACGATTTAGCGATCACGAAAAACTCCCCGGCCCGCAACGATTCGGCTTCAGGAGCCTAGGGGCAGGGGGCGGCCGCGCAAGTCACGATTTCGACAAATGGCTGATTTACTTGGCTTAACAATGTCGGGTGAGAGAGAAATTGATGCAGGGCAAGGAGCGCGGCGCGTGCAGGTCCGCGCTCCTCACCGGCGGGTCAGTTGCACTGAACCCGCTTCTGCTTGATCGCCCAAGGCGACTCAAATTCGATCCGATTGAGCACTTCGAACGCATTGCCGATTGATCGGGCAAAACGGCCGACGCCCGCCGCGATTGAGCGATTCATTTCGTCGCGGCCCGCCTGGTAATGGCGGTCGTAGATTTCATCCACCATCGTCATTCTCCTTGTTTCTGCCGCTTGCGTCAGAGCGCGAGCGGGTAGCTGTCGATGCAGTCGTTCGCCGGATGAAGTGCCCGCTCGACCAATTCGAGGCGACGGGCTTCATCGAGTGCGTGCCAGGACCGTGCCGTCGAGCGACCGGCTTCGGCCTTGGCGACCTGCTCCACGGGGCCGTCTTCGATGAACGCACGGATGCTGAGGCCATAAGTCATGGCAGATATTCCTTCCTGTCGTGAGCCGCCGGCAAGGGGGGCTAGGGAGGGGAGGGATTGTCCTCGCCGGCGACTGCTAGCCTAAGTAGGATTTGGCGCCATGTTCCGCCAATCAAACGCTCGACAGAAGGCATAAATCGGCCTTATGGGCCGCCAATGCGGCGGCTTCCTCCCATGGCGGCGATCCGGGTCTTCGAGGCAGCCGCGCGGGCCGAGAATTTCACCGCCGCGGCGGCCGAGCTCGGAATGACCCAGGCAGCGGTGTCCTACCAGGTCAAGAGCCTTGAGGAACGGCTCGGCGCGCCATTGTTCGTGCGCGAAAGAGGGCGCGCGCGACTGACCCCGCTGGGGCAACGATTGCTCCCGGCCCTGTCCAGCGCTTTCGACACGATCGAAGCTGCATTCGCGAGCCACCGCGAGGAGGATGAATCCCTCCTCACCATTACGACCACGCACACTTTCGCCAATACGTGGCTGGCGTGGCGTCTGGGAGCATTCCAGATCGAGCATCCGGAGCTCGCGGTCCGAATGACGACCAGCAACGAGGTGGTCGACCTCCGCTCGGGCCTGGCCGACGTCGCGATCCGCGGCGGCAGGGGCGACTGGGAAGGACTGGAGCATCACGAGCTGTTCAAGTCACACTTCACGCCGATGGCGAGCGCGGCCTGCATCGCGCAGGCGGAAGCCAGGGTTGGCCGCAAGCTCGAAGCGCACGACCTTCAGCAAGAGCACCTCATCAACCCGAGCGACGACTGGTGGCACCAATGGTTCAGCGACAATGGCGTGCCCGCCGACGACGCCGTGTTTGGCCGGCCGGGGGTGAGGCTGGACAGCCAGGCGGACGAGGGGCACGCGGCCATGGCCGGACAGGGCTTCGCGCTGCTGACACCTCTACTGTGGAAGGGCGACGTGGCGGCGGGTCGACTGACGATCCCGTTCCCCGACCGGATCTCCGCACGCGCCTGGGCTTATTGGCTCGTCTATCCGAGCGAGCGGCGGATGGTGCCGAAGGTAAAGCGCTTCCGCGAGTGGCTGCTCGCGGAAATGGAGCTTGCGCTGGAGGACGCGGCCGGCGGCTGGCCGCAACCGATTCCCGTCGCCGCCGAGTAGCGATCGTGGGCCTCCGCCCACTTTAGCCCTCCCCTCGTGGGGAAGGTTGGGTGGGGGCGCGGCATCGGCGATGGCCGATGACGCCGACAAAAGATTCTCTTGGCCGGCAGACTCCGGCCGCCCCCCTCCAAACCTCCCCCACGAGGGGGAAGGCTTAGTATCGCCCTCGACGCGCTCGGGACAGGGTTGCTAGGGGGCACGCCTCATGCCCGATTCCGATAATTCTTCAGTCATCGAAACGCCGTTCGGCTCCGCGCTCGAGGAGCGCTACCTCGTCTATGCGCTCTCGACGATCACCGCGCGGTCGCTGCCCGACGTTCGCGACGGGCTGAAGCCGGTCCACCGGCGCCTGCTGTGGGCAATGCGGCTTCTCAGGCTCGATCCCGCCGGCGCCTACAAGAAATCGGCGCGGGTGGTCGGCGACGTCATCGGCAAATACCACCCGCACGGCGACCAGAGCGTCTATGACGCGATGGTCCGCCTCGCCCAGGATTTCGCGCTTCGCTATCCCTTGGTCGACGGCCAGGGCAATTTCGGCAACATCGACGGCGATAACGCCGCTGCCTACCGTTACACCGAAGCGCGGCTGACTCCGATCGCGATCCAGCTGATGGCAGGGCTCGACGAAGGCACGGTCGATTTCCGCGCCACCTACAATGGCGAGGAAGAGGAGCCGGAGGTCTTTCCCGGCCTCTTCCCCAATTTGCTCGCCAACGGCGCCAGCGGGATCGCCGTCGGCATGGCGACCTCGATTCCGCCGCACAATGTCGGCGAGCTGATCGACGCCGCGGTCAAACTCATCGACCGCAAGCGGATCGACGATCGCGAGCTGATGGAGATCGTCAAGGGCCCCGATTTCCCGACGGGCGGAATCATCGTCGACGACCAGGAAACGATCCTGCGCGCTTACGTCAGCGGCCGCGGATCGTTCCGTCTGCGCGCTAGGGTCGAGGTTGAACGCGAAAAGGGCGGCGGCTGGCATCTGCTCGTCAGCGAAATCCCTTACGGCGTCCCCAAGTCCAAGCTGATCGAGCAGATCGCCGGCCTGATCGCGGACAAGAAGCTGCCGATCCTCGCCGACGTGCGCGACGAAAGCGACGAGCAGGTGCGGCTGGTCATCGAACCGCGCGCCCGCACGGTCGATCCCGACCTTTTGCTCGAAAGCCTGTTCCGGCTGACCGACCTCGAAATCCGTTTCCCGCTCAACCTCAACGTCCTCGACGAGACGCGGACGCCCGGCGTGATGAGCCTGAAGGAGGCGCTGCTCGCCTGGTTGCGCTTCCAGAAGGCCGTGCTCGTCCGCCGCTCCGAGGTGCGGATCGGCAAGATCGACGACCGGCTGGAGCTGCTCGACGGCTTCCTCGCCGCCTTCCTCAACCTCGACCGGGTGATCGCCATCATCCGGACGGAAGACGAGCCGAAGCCGGTGCTCATGGCCGAATTCTCGCTGACCGACCGGCAGGCGGAGGCAATTCTCAACATGCGCCTCCGCTCGCTGCGCAAGCTCGAGGAAATGGAGATCGGCCGCGAGCGCGAGGCGCTGGCGAAGGAACGCGAGGAGCTGACGAGCCTCGTTGGCGACGAATCGCTGCAGTGGAAGCGGCTGAAAAGCGATCTGAAGCGCGTCCGCGACAAGTTCGCCGACGAGCGCCGGACCGGCTTCGCCGAAGCCGCGCCGGCGCGCGAGATCGACTGGTCGGCGATGATCGAGAAGGAGCCGATCACGGTGATCCTTTCCCAGCGCGGCTGGATCCGGGCGATGAAGGGCCATCTGGCGCTCGATCAGGTCGCCGATCTCAAATGGCGTGAGGGCGACGAGCCATTCATCCATTTCCACGCGCAGACGACGGACAAGCTGGCGCTCTTCGCCTCGAACGGCCGCGTTTACACGCTCGCGGGCGACAAGCTGCCGAGCGCGCGCGGCTTCGGTGAGCCGGTGCGATTGTTCATCGACCTCGATGCGGAGGTCGACATCGTCCAGCTGCTGGTCGCGCGGCCGGAGATGAAGCTGCTGGTCGCGTCGTCGGACGGCAAGGGGTTCGTGGCCACCGCCGAAGCCACGCTGGCGGAGACCCGTAAGGGCAAGCAGCTGGTCAATTTGCGGGCCGGTGCAAAAGTGGCCGTCATCCGCGCCATTCCGGAAGGCGCGGACGCGGTCGCGGTGGTTGGCGAAAACCGCAAGATGGTCGTGTTTCCGCTGTCCGAACTGCCCGAGTTGGGGCGCGGACAGGGGGTCACGCTCCAGCGCTACCGCGACGGCGGATTGAGCGACGCGGTCGCGATCAACTTCGAGGAAGGCCTCAGCTGGGCACTAGGCGGCGAAACCGGCCGCACCCGCACCGAAACCGACCTGAACCCCTGGCGCGCCGCCCGCGGCGCCGCCGGCCGAATGCCGCCGATCGGATTTCCACGGAATAACCGCTTTTCGTGAGCCGCGTGCGATTAACTCCGGTTAACAACGCGGTACGGCGGAGGAAAGATACTTCGAATTAACTCCTCTGCGGCAAATAAGGGCGATGCAGGCTGCAGCAAGCCGGTCGCCGACCTCGGGGAGCCGCCGGCGGACGGACATTGTGAGCGCGAAACCGCACCTTGCGACGGCGGACGATACCGGCTTGCTCGACGCGCTGCCGATTGCCGCGGCGATCATCGCGCGCGGCACCCGGCGGCAGCTCAAGGTCTCCGCGCACAACGGCCGCTTTCGCGACACCGTCCGGCAATCGACCTGCACGGCGCTCGACTGGAACGAGGCGGACTGCCTGAAATCGGGACCGATCGCGGAGATCATCCAGAAATATTTCGACGGCACTGATCTTGCCGGAGAGCTTGACTTCAAGGACGGAGAAGGCGTTTCCTCCCGGCATTTCCGCCTGAAGCTGGCGCCGCTCCCGAAGATCGGCTCCGCGCCCCGCTGCCTCCTCAGCGTGGTCGACCGGACGGTAGAGGTGCAGGCCGAACGCACGCTTCGCGCCGAGATGCTGCGCGACAGCCTGACCGGGCTTCCCAACCGGCTCGCCTTTACCGAGGCGGTCGAGCAGGCTGGCGAGAAGACCGCGCGCGACCTCGAACATGCGGTCCTCGTGGTCGACATGCTGCGCTTCAGCCGCATCAACGAATCCATGGGAAGCCTCGCCGGCGACGAGCTGCTGATCACCTTCGCGCGGCGGTTGATCCTCGCGCTTCGGGCGGGCGACGTGCTCGCGCGCACCGGCGGCAACGAATTCGGCGTGCTGGTTTCGCTCCGCCGCGGGGTCGAGGACGCACTCAAGGCCGCCGAGCGCATTCAGGCCGTGATGACCGCGCCGTTCAAGCTTTCGGAGCTGGAGATCCGGGTTGAATGCGCCATCGGAGTCGCGCTGATGAACGCGGGCCAAGACCCCGAGGAGCTGTTCCGCAACGCCCAGCTCGCGGTCAAGCAGGCAAAGATGGCGGCCTGCCCACAGGTCTATGAGCCGAAGCAGTCGACCGAGGCAAGGCGCCGCTTTTCGATCGAGACCGAGCTTCGTCGCGCGCTCGACAAGGAGCAGCTGAAGCTGTTCTATCAGCCGCTCATCAATCTCAAGTCCGGCGAAGTGTCCGGATTTGAGGCGCTCGCGCGGTGGGACCACGCCGACCGCGGCGAAATCAGCCCGACCGAATTCATTCCCGTCGCCGAGGAATCGGGCCTGATCCTGCAGCTCGGCCGCTGGGCGATGCACAAGGCGGCGCAGACGCTCGCCGACTGGGATGCGAAGACCGGCGAGACGCTGCCGCTTTACGTCGGCGTCAACCTGTCCGCGATCCAGGTCGCGCGAGACGATATCGCCGCTGTCGTCCAAAGCGCGCTCAAGGCCAGCGGCCTCACCGGCGACCGGCTGACGCTCGAGCTGACCGAAAGCTCGATCGTCCAGGATCCCGCCCGCGCGACCCGCGTGTTCGACGCCCTCAAGTCGCTCGAGGCCACGGTGGCAATGGACGATTTCGGCACCGGCTATTCCAGCCTCGCCTACCTGCAGCGGCTGCCCATCGACGTGCTGAAGATCGACAAGAGCTTTGTGTCCGGAATGATGGTCGATCCCGATGCCGTCGCGATCGTCCGCGCCGTGCTCAGCCTTGCCGACGCGCTCGGCATGTCGACCACCGCGGAAGGCATCGAGACCGTCGAGCTTGCGACGACGCTGGCGACGCTCGGCTGCGCAAGCGGCCAGGGCTATTACTTCGCCAAGCCGCTCGAGGCCGGCGCCGCGCTCGATTACTGGAAAAGCCGCAAGCGGGCGTAGTCGCGCGGCGGGAGCGCCGTTTGCATTGGGCGGCGCAAATACGCCAAGGCGCGTCGCATGCCTTCCGTTTCCGCGACCCGCCACCCCCGCCGCCTCGCCGACCACAGCGCCGACTATCGGATGCTGGTGCTGGTCGCGATGGCGCTCGTGGTCGGCACAGGCGGCGCGTTCGGCGCCTGGCTGCTGCTCAAGCTGATCGCGCTCGCCACCAACCTGTTCTGGTACCAGCGGCTGTCGGGGGGCGAGGCCGAGATCGCCGGCTCCAGCGTCGGCCTGTTGCTGGTGCTGATCCCCGTCGTCGGCGGCCTCGTCGTCGGGCTGATGGCCCGCTTCGGCTCGGAGAAGATACGCGGCCACGGGATTCCGGAGGCCATCGAGACGATCCTGTTCGGCGAAAGCCGCCTGTCGCCCAAGGTCGCGCTGTTGAAGCCCTTGTCGTCGGCGGTGTCGATCGGCAGCGGCGGGCCGTTCGGAGCCGAGGGGCCGATCATCATGACCGGCGGAGCGATCGGCTCCCTGTTCGCGCAGCGCTTCCGCCTCAGCGCCGCCGAGCGCAAGACCTTGCTGGTTGCCGGCGCAACCGCGGGCATGACGGGAATCTTCGGGACCCCGCTGGCCGCCATCATGCTGGCGATCGAGGTGCTTCTGTTCGAATGGAAGCCCCGCAGCTTCGTGCCGGTGGTAACCGCGGTCCTGGTATCGCTCGCCTGGCGGCCGCTGCTGGTCGGCAGCGGGC
>DASSOB010000021.1:0-63103 GCA_035701045.1 Sphingomicrobium sp.
GAAGGATCCGCATCACCTGCCGCTGGCGAACGTCGAGCCGGATGTTGGAGCCGACCGCGTCCATCACGTCGATTCCCGGCACTCGCCGGAGCTCCCACGGCCGCATTTCGAAAATCTGCGGTTTCTGCAGCAGCGCGCCGACCGGACAGACATCGGCGAGGTTGCCGGCAAGCTCGCTCGTCACCGTCTTCTCGAGATAGGTCGTGATCTGCTCGTCCTCGCCGCGATAGAGCATCCCGATCTCGGGGACGCCCGCGATTTCCTCGGCAAAGCGGACGCAGCGGGTGCACTGGATGCACCGGGTCATGGCCGTCTTGATGATCGGTCCCATGTACTTTTCGTCGACCGCGCGCTTGTTCTCCTCGAACCGGGAGAATCCCCGGCCATAGGCCATTGCCTGGTCCTGGAGATCGCATTCACCGCCCTGGTCGCAAATCGGGCAGTCGAGCGGGTGATTGATGAGCAGGAACTCCATCACCCCCTCGCGCGCCTTCTTCACCATCGGCGAATCGGTGCGGATTTGCTGGCCGTCGGCGGCCGGGAGCGCGCAGCTCGCCTGCGGCTTGGGCGGACCGGGCGCGACCTCGACCAGGCACATCCGGCAATTGCCGGCGATCGACAGCCGCTCGTGATAGCAGAAGCGCGGGATCTCCTTGCCCGCAAGCTCGCAAGCCTGCAGCACGGTCGCGCCCTGCGGGACCTCGATCTCAATGTCGTCGACGGTGACTTTGGGCATGCTCAGCGTTCGATCTTCATGTCGATCGAGGAATTGAGGCTCGGCTTCCCGACGCCGCTACGCATGCGCACGCCAAAACCGCGGCCGATATAGCCCGCCACTTCGTCCAGCGTTTTCACTTTGATCGCATTCTCATCCTTATTGTGGCCGTCAATCGTCATATCGGCCACTCGATAGAATCCGTCGCCATACAGATAGGGTTCGCGCACCTCCACGGTTCCAGCTCTTTGACCCCACTTTACATGGTGCTCTTTCCAGATGCGGCTGACCTTGGGCATTTACTTCGGCGTCTCCGTGCTTTGCGCGACCGAAAGCGCTGGATTCGTCATGCGCTGGTAGAGCGCATCGGCCAGCGCGGCGCGGAGGGCCGGTCGGTTGGCGTCGAGGCGGGTGCCGGCGGACAGGCACTTCGTCAGCGCGGGCGTGAGCGCCGACACCGCCGCACCTTCGTCCGCATAGCCGGGGTTGGTGCGGATCAGCGCCATGATGCCGGCTGGGTCGGTATCGGCCATGCAGGCGCCCATTTCATCGACCGCCGGGTGGCGCCCGGTCGCGGCGAACCACGGGCGAATGTAGCGCTTCTGCTGGAGCGGCAGCGCCTGCAAGGCGGCGATCTTGCCGGCATCCGCCTTGAGCGCATGCTCGGCGAGATTGCCGCGCAACATCGCCACCGACTCCGCCGCATCCTGCGGACGGAACGGCTGGTCGCCGAACACCCGGCTGAAGCAACGGTCGTCGTTGATGAGCTCATGATAAGGCATGTTCGCCGCGTCGGCGCTGGTTGCCTGCATCAGCTTGCGAACCTCCTTGCCGTTCCTGTCCGAAACGCAGGCGGCGTAGCGCTTCGCCTTGCTGGATTGCGCCGTCGCCGCGGAGGCGGCGAATGTCGTACCGAGAGCAAAGGCCAGCAGAACGAAAAGCCGTATCATTCCCCATCCCCTTCCTTGTTACGCTTTACCGTGCGGTCAATCTCCGTCACCCGCGGGCCCCCGCCCCGGCTTCGCCACGCAAGCACGACGATCATGATGATCGCGATGACGATGATGATCGTCTGGGTGCTCATTCCGCCGCCTCCAGCATCTGCCGGCCGGAGCGCTCGGCGATTCGGCGCTCCAGCTCGGGGCGGAAGTGGCGGATAAGGCCCTGGATCGGCCAGGCAGCGGCGTCGCCGAGCGCGCAGATGGTGTGGCCTTCGACCTGCTTGGTGACGTCGAGCAGCTTGTCGATGTCGCCGACCTCGACGTCGCCGGTGCGCATTTTCTCCATGACCCGCCACATCCAGCCGGTGCCTTCGCGGCAGGGCGTGCACTGACCGCAGCTTTCATGCTTGTAGAAGTAAGAGATGCGGCTGATCGCGCGGACGATGTCGGTCGACTTGTCCATGACGATGACCGCCGCCGTGCCGAGACCGGAACCGAGCGCCTTCAGCGCGTCGAAATCCATCGCCACGTCCATCATCTGCTCGGCCGGCACCAAGGGCACCGAGGATCCGCCGGGTATCACCGCCAGCAGATTGTCCCAGCCGCCGCGAATCCCGCCCGCGTGGCGGTCGATCAGCTCGCGAAAGCCGATCCCCATGCTTTCCTCGACCGTGCACGGGCAATTCACATGCCCCGATATCTGGAACAGCTTGGTGCCTTCGTTCTTGGGATTGCCGATGCTCGCGAACCATTCCGCGCCGCGGCGGAGGATGGTCGGCACGACCGCGATGCTCTCGACGTTGTTAACGGTGGTCGGGCAGCCATAGAGGCCCGCGCCGGCCGGGAACGGCGGCTTCAGGCGCGGCCAGCCCTTCCCGCCTTCGAGGCTCTCGAGCATCGCGGTCTCTTCGCCGCAAATGTAGGCGCCCGCGCCACGGTGGACGAAGCAGTCGAAATCGAAGCCGGTGCCGCAGGCGTTCTTGCCGAACAGCCCGACGTCATAACATTCCTGAACCGCGCGGCGCAGAACCTCGGTCTCGCGGATGAACTCGCCGCGGATGTAGATGTAGGCTGCGCGCGCCCGCATCGCGAAGCTGGCGATCAGCGCGCCTTCCAGAAGCTTGTGGGGGTCGTGGCGGATGATCTCCCGGTCCTTGCACGATCCGGGTTCGGATTCGTCGGCGTTGATGACCAGGAAATTGGGCTTTCCGGGCTTCGGCTCCTTGGGCATGAAGCCCCATTTCATGCCGGTCGGGAAGCCGGCGCCGCCCCGCCCGCGGAGCCCCGACGCCTTCACCTTGTCGATGATCGCGTCCTGGCCGACCGCCATCAGCGATTTGGTGTCATCCCAGTCGCCGCGCTGCTGCGCCGCCTTCAGCCACGGCTCCTGGAAGCCGTAGAGGTTGGTGAAAATGCGGTCCTTGTCCGCCAGTGGTCCGGTATAGCCCATCAGACCGCCACCTTCGTCATTCCCGCGAAAGCGGGAATCCCGCTGCCGTTGGACGAATGAAAGAAAACAAGCGGGGCCCCCGCTTTCGCGGGGGTGACGAAATGAGAGTGCGAACCTGCGACCATCAGCGAATCCGCTTATTTCCGAACTTGTTCTGCGCGAACATGAGGATCCCGACGCAAATCGCGACGATGATCGCGATCTTGGCGAGCTTGAGCAGCAGCCCGATGATCAGAATGCCGACGATCACGGCGATGATCAGGCCGATCATTGCGTGTCTCCCGCCGCCGCGGAGCGGTGGCCGTCGTTTTTCACGCGAAGGCGCGAAGGAGGAAGGAAGGCGCGAAGCTTGAGCTCGCCAACAGCCCTTCGCGCCTTATTTTCCTTTCTTCGCGCCTTCGCGTGCAAGAAAGGAAGCTGGATTCCCGCTTTCGCGGGAATGACGAGAGGCGAGCACATCACTGCGCGCCCTCCCGCGCCGGGCCGGCGGTCGGCGTCCATTGGGGCCGGTAATCGTAATTACGCTCGGCCATTTTCTTGAGCGTGGTCGGCCCGCCTTCGGGGCAACTCGTCTGCCGGTCGATTTGCGGGCCCTTCCTGGGTGTCTTGCCCGCCGCCAGCGCATCGAGGATCGCGCCCATGCTCTCCTCGGTCAAATCCTCGTAATTGTCGTCGTTGATCTGGACCATCGGTGCGTTCGCGCAGGCACCGAGGCATTCGACCTCGCTCAGCGTAAACAGCCCGTCCTCGGTCGTGTGGCCCTTGCGCAAGCCTCGCTTGTAACAGGCGTCGAACACGTCGTCCGATCCGCGCAGCATGCACGGCGTCGTCCCGCAGACCTGGACGTGGAAGCGGCCGACCGGCTCCAGATTGAGCATGGTGTAGAAGGTCGCGACCTCGAGCACCCGGACGTAGGGCATGTCGAGCTCGCGCGCGACGAATTCCATCACCGGAATCGGCAGCCAGCCCTGAGTGTTCGTTTCCTTGCCCACCTGCCGCTGGGCCATATCGAGCAGCGGGATTGACGCCGACATCTGACGGCCCGGCGGATAGCGCGCGACGATCTCCTCCGCCTTGCGCGCATTCTCGTCTGTCCACCGGAACCCTTCCCAGCGCGCCCGCTCTTCGGCGTTGTCGAGGATGCCTGCGTTGCCGGCCATCAGCTCCGCGCTCCTTTACCTACGAGCAAGCCGCTCGCCATCGCCGCCACGAAGGCAATCGCGCTCATTCGGAGCAGCTGCGTCGAATCAACCTCATGATCAAGCAGCAGCATCAAGGCCGCGGTCGCGCCAATAATCACAAGCGCAGAGGTCAAAAGCTGACGTGCCGTCACCGGTCGCACTCCCCGAACACCGGGTCGATGGCCGACAGCACGGCAGTCGTGTCCGCCAGCATGTGGCCGTTCATCATCATGTCCATCGCCTGGAGGTGGCTGAACATGGTCGGGCGGATCTTGCAGCGATAGGGCATGTTGGTGCCGTCGGAGACCAGATAGACGCCGAACTCGCCCTTGGGGCTCTCGGTCGCGACATACACTTCGCCCTCGGGCACGTGATAGCCTTCGGTATAGAGCTTGAAGTGGTGGATCAGCGCCTCCATCGACGTCTTCATCTCGGCGCGCATCGGCGGGAAGACCTTCTGGTCGGGCGATCCGACGGGACCTTTCGGCATCTGCTGGAGGCACTGGCGCATGATCCGCGCCGACTGCCGCACTTCCTCCACTCGGACCAGGAAGCGGTCGTAGCAGTCGCTGTTGGTCCCGACCGGGATGTCGAACTCCATCCGGTCATAGACTTCGTAGGGCTGCGAGCGGCGGATGTCCCACGGGAGCCCGGCCGCGCGGATCATCGGGCCGGAGAAGCCCCAGGCGATCGCATCGTCCTTGTGGACGATGCCGATGTCGACGTTGCGCTGCTTGAAGATGCGGTTGTCGGCGACCAGCGCGATCCCGTCCTCGAACAGCTGCAGCCGGTTGTCGAGCCAGTCGCCCATGTCCGCGAAGAATTTCTCCGGCAAGTCGTAGCGGACGCCGCCGGCGCGGAAGTAATTGGCGTGCATCCGCGCGCCCGAGGCCCGCTCGTAGAATTGCAGCGTGTCCTCGCGCACCTCGAACAGCCACAGGTTCGGCGTCATCGCGCCCACATCCATGATGTGGCTGCCGAGGTTGAGGAGGTGGTTGGAGATGCGCGTCAGCTCCGCCATCAGCACGCGGATGTACTGGGCGCGGATGGGTATCTCGAGCCCCATCAATTTCTCGATCGCGAGGACGAAGCTGTGCTCCTGGCACATGGGCGAGCAGTAATCGAGCCGGTCGAAGTAAGGCAGCGCCTGGGCGTAGGTCTTGTATTCGATCAGCTTTTCGGTGCCGCGGTGGAGCAGGCCGATGTGCGGATCGACACGCTCGACGATCTCGCCGTCGAGCTCCATGATCAGGCGGAGAACGCCGTGCGCGGCCGGGTGCTGCGGGCCGAAGTTGATCGTGTAATTGGTGATCGTCTCGTCGCCGGCATCGCGCGGATGGCCCAGCTCCGCGCCCTGCCCGCCCGCGCCAACGCTGACTTCGACGCGGCGCGTCTCCGGGCGCGTTTCGGTCCGAGTGTCCGTCATTCCACCCTCCCCCCTTCAGCGGGGGAGGGTCGACTCGCGCAAAGCGCGAGCGGGGAGAGGGGGCTGTTTCCGTACACTCCCCCTCTCCAAGCTCCGCTAGGCAGCAAGCTGCCAAGCTGCGCTATCCTCCCCCGCGGAGGGGGGAGGAGCTGGTTCGCGCCGATGCCGATCATCTCTTCCCCCGCGGATTCTTCGGCGCTGGAACGTCGCTCTTCTTGCTGACCTCGCTCTCGGCCTTCGCCTTGCTCGGCTTGCGCGCCTGCTTCGCCGCTTCCTTGTCCGCCGGCGCGCCGGCGCCGGTATCGGCCGGGCTGTCCGTCGTCTTGGGCGTGCTCGCCTTCGTCTCGGACTTAAGCGACGGAGTCGAGGGCGCGGGTGCCGGGCTTGGCGCGCCGGGCTCCTCCGGCACCGCTTTCTCATCGCCCGGCAGACGATATTCCGGCCCTTCCCACGGCGTCAGGAAATCGAAGGTGCGAAAGTCCTGCGGGAGCGACACCGGCTCATAGACCACGCGCTTCTCGGCTTCGGAATAGCGCAGCTCGACATGACCGGTCAGCGGAAAGTCCTTGCGCTGCGGATAGCCCTCGAAGCCGTAATCGGTGAGGATGCGCCGAAGGTCCGGGTTTCCCGCGAAGGTGACGCCGTACATGTCGTACACTTCGCGCTCCAGCCAGCCCGCGACCGGCCACAGTTGCGTGACCGTGGGCACCGGCGTCGCCTCGTCGGTCGAGACCTTCACCCGGATGCGCCGGTTCTTCGTCAGCGAGAGCAAGTGATAAACAACCTCAAACCGCTCCGGCCGGTCAGGATAATCGACTCCCGCGATCTCCATTAGCTGCTGATATTCGAGCCCAGGAGTATCGCGCAGTATTTTGAGAACGTTGGCGATCTCCTCCCGCTTCACGGTCAGCGTGATCTCGCCGACACGCTCCTTCGCGTCGAGAATGGCATCGCCGAGCGCCTTCTTCGCGGCATCGATCACGCCTTCGTCGGAAGCGGTGCGGGGAACGTGGAGAGCAACCATCAGCGCTCGCCTATCCGCTCATCCTGAGGAGCCGCTGAGCGAAGTCGAAGCGACGTCTCGAAGGACCGCGCAACGTGCTTCGAGACGGGCCCTCGACAGGCTCGGCCCCTCCTCAGCATGAGCGGTTTTGAATAACGCTCAGGCCTCACCGCTCGATCGTCCCTTCGCGACGGATCTTCCGCTGGAGCTGGAGGATACCGTAGAGCAACGCTTCCGCGGTCGGCGGGCAGCCCGGCACATAGATATCGACCGGCACGATGCGATCGCAGCCGCGCACCACCGAATAGCTGTAGTGGTAATAGCCGCCGCCGTTGGCGCAACTTCCCATCGAGATCACGTAGCGCGGCTCGCTCATCTGGTCGTAAACCCGCCGGAGCGCCGGGGCCATTTTGTTGCAGAGCGTCCCGGCGACGATCATCACGTCCGACTGGCGCGGGCTCGCGCGCGGCGCCGCACCAAATCTTTCAAGGTCATAGCGCGGCATGTTCACATGAATCATCTCGACCGCGCAGCAGGCGAGTCCGAAGGTCATCCACCACAGCGAGCCCGTCCGCGCCCAGGTGAACAGATCCTCGGCCGTCGTGACCATGAAGCCTTTTTCGTTGAGCGATTGCCGAAGGACCTCGAGCTGCTTCCTGTCGACCTCGCCCGGAACCAGCCCCGAAATACGCGCCAGCTCTTCCTCGGTCGGCATCCGGTCTTCGTTGGGGCTGAGCATCACTCCCATTCGAGCGCCCCTTTCTTCCACGCGTAAGCGAGGCCCAGGGCAAGCTCGATGAGGAAGACCATCATCGCCAGCCACCCGGTCCACTTGGTGAACTCGAGACTGACCGCCCACGGGAACAGAAACGCCGCTTCGAGGTCGAAGACGATGAACAGGATCGCGACCAGATAGAAGCGCACATCGAACTCGGCGCGCGCGTCCTCGAAGGCGGGAAAGCCGCATTCATATTCGCTGAGCTTCGCCGGATCGGGCTGGTGCACGCCGGTGAAGCGCGACACGATCATCGGCAGCACCACGAATGCGGCCGAGAGCCCCAACGCGATGATCAGGAACAGCAGGATCGGCAGGTAGCCGGCGGCAACGCTTGCCAAGGGAAAAACTCCGGAATTCGACTTGGCCGCGCTTTAGGACAGGGAGTTGCGAGGGGCAACACCGGCGGAGGCAAAATACGCCTAGTCGGGCTCGCAGTCGTCTCCGAGAGGAACGGCCACGATTCTGGCGCCGGACGCGCGCGCCGATGGTGACTTTTCCAGCGTCTCCCAGCCTGAATCCTCGACCATGAGCAGGCGCTTTCCGTCATAGGCGATCTGGGTCGGGTCGCTGAGGCCATTATCGCCGAGCGGCTTGGTGTAGTTCAGGGCAGAATCCGACGGGCTGATCGCCACCAGCTTGCCTGGCGGGCTTCCGTTGAAGATGCCGTAATAGGTCCCGCCGCAGCGGACGAGACCGTCGATCCCGCGCAGAGGCTTGCCGTCCTGCCTGGGAAGGATCGTCCGCGCTCCGGTCACGACGTCGACCGCGCCGACGCCCTGGCTGTAGTCGGCAACGAGCAGGCTCTTTCCATCGGGGCTTAACGACGTCCCCTGCGCGCTCTCGCCGACGCCGGGCTTCACCACCGGAATGAGGGCTTTGCTGTTCCGCGCGAGGAAGTAGACGGCGCCGTTCTGACTGTCGCTGACGAACGCCCCCGCGGCGGAAGCCGATACATCACCAGGATGGAAGCTGCCGCTGGCCGGCGCGACTCTCGTCCGGATGCGGCCGCTCTCGTCGAGGCCGAGCAGCGCGCCACGATCGCAAGCTTCAATACCCGGCACCCCCGGCGGGCAATCCGCCGCGACCCAGAGGCGCTGTTGCGCCCCATCCCACGCGATCGCGAATGGATGGAGGCCTTGAGGCAAGGTCGCCAGAGTCCGGCACGCCGTTCGGCAGGCGAGGACTTGCCGGTCGAGAATGCTCGATACCCAGATGGTCGTCCCGTCGCTCGCGACTCCCTCGACCAAGCGGTGCTTCGGATCGATCGTGAGAACAGGCTGCGCGGCCGTGGCGGCAGCGAGGGCCAGGAGCCCGATCAGCGGAGCGCTCCAGCGACCAGCTTCTGCAACTTCGAATGGATCGCCGCCGACCCCGCGACATATTCGCCGCGTTCGAACGCTTGGTCTGCGCCGCGATAATCGGTCACGAACCCTCCAGCCTCGCGGACGAGAAGTACGCCCGCGGCCGTGTCCCATAGATCGAGATCGTCTTCCCAGAAGCCGTCCATTCGACCGGCGGCCACCCAGGCTAGATCAAGTGCTGCCGAGCCGAGCCGGCGGATGCCCGCCACCTGCGGACCGACCGCCGCGTAGATTTTCGCCCAGCGCGCGGCGTCGCCTCGCCCGCAATGGGGGATTCCGGTGCCGATCAGGCTCTCGGTCATGTCGCGGCGCACGGAAACGCGGAGCCGGGCGTCCTGCAGCCACGCGCCCCTGCCCTTCTCGGCCCAGAAGCTCTCGTCGGTCAGCGGTTGATAGACGAGCCCATGCGTGATTTCCGCGCGCCCGTCCGGCCGCCGCTCCTCGACCGCGATCGAGATCGAGAAATGCGGGACTCCGTGGAGGAAGTTGGTCGTTCCATCGAGCGGGTCGACGATCCATCGCGGCTTGGCGGGATTGCCTTCGATCTCGCCCGATTCCTCGAGCAGCATGCCCCAGTCGGGCCGCGCGTTGCGAAGCTCCTCGACGATCGTCTGCTCGGCACGCTTGTCGGCCATGGAGACGAAATCCGCCGGCCCTTTGCGGCTGACCTGCAGCTGCTCGACCTCGCCGAAGTCGCGGCGAAGCCGCGGCGCCGCCTTGCGCGCCGCACGGGTCATGACGGTGATCAGGCCGGAATGGGCTACCATCAATTGCTCCTCAGCCCCTCTCCCCTTGCGGGAGAGGGAGGGGCCCAGCCCCGCGGAAGCGGGGATGGGAGGGTGAGGGGTGTGGCGATGTGCATGACCGCACACCCCTCACCCGCCGCCTTCGGCGGCTTCCCTCTCCCGGTACCGGGAGAGGGGCTAATACTATTCCGCCCGCCTCACATATTCCTGGCTGTAGACGTCGACGACGATCTTGGTCCCCGCCGAGATATGCGGCGGCACCATCACGCGCACACCGTTATCGAGAACCGCCGGCTTGTAGGACGAGCTTGCGGTCTGGCCCTTTACCACCGCGTCGGCCTCGACAATCGTCGCTTCGACCTGGTCGGGGAGCTGAACGCTGATCGGCCGCTCGTTGTAGAGTTCCATGACCACGTCCATGCCGTCCTGGAGGAAGGCCGCGGCGTCGCCGAGCAGGTCCTCGGGCAGCGACACCTGGTCGTAGGTGTCCTTGTCCATGAACACGAGCATGTCGCCATCGTGGAAAAGGTATTGGAAGTCCTTCGTGTCGAGGCGGACGCGCTCTACCGTCTCGGCCGAGCGGAAGCGGATGTTAGTCTTGCGGCCGTCGATGAGGTTCTTCATCTCGACCTGCATGTAGGCGCCGCCCTTGCCCGGCTGGGTGTGCTGGATCTTCACGGCGCGCCAGATGCCGCCTTCATATTCGATGATGTTGCCCGGACGGATGTCCACGCCGCTGATCTTCATGTGCTCGGACCTTTGAAAGAACGGGTGCTTCGAGACGGCGCTTCGACTTCGCTCAGCACCTCCTCAGCATGAGCGGGTCAGAAAACAGCCGCTCATCCTGAGGAGCGGCTGAGCCTGTCGAAGCCGCGTCTCGAAGGACCGTGAGTGGGGCAGCCCCTAGCGGCTCGGCTTTTTCCCGGCAAGGATCGGGTACGGGTTGATCGCGGTACCCTGCCACCAGCGCTCGCCCGGCGCCATGGAGTTGATCGCAAAGTGCAAATGCGGGGCCGACACGTTCGCATCGCCGGTATGACCGACGCGGGCAATCACCTGCCCGCGCTTGACCTGCTGTCCCTCGGCGAGCCCCGGCGCGTAAGCCGACAGGTGAGCATAATAATACATCCATTTCTTGTCGGGCGATCGCTCATAGATCGTGATCCCGCCGCCGCCGTGGCTGAAGAACAGCTTCTCAATCGTCCCGTCGGCCGCGGCAATGACCGGCGTCCCTTCGGCGGCCATGATGTCGATGGCGTCATGACGTCGCCCGCTCCCGCGAGCGTCGTCATAAGTGTCGAGGAGGTCGCTCGCCTTCATGCCCAGCACGGGAATCGCCAGGCCGGCGGGTCCGACGACGACTTGCTGCGCAATTTCTATCGGCGGCGCCTTGTGCGGCTGCACTTCGACGACGCTGCCACTCCGCTCGACAGCAGCGTCGGGTGACGGTGCGAGGCTGTAGAACCAGATCCAGAAGGCGCTGACCACCACGGCGGTGAATACGGCCGTGAACAAGGCTGTCGCGGCATATTTCAGCGAAACTCTCCCTCAGCAGCGTTGTTGAGGTGGAACGACGCAGCGAACAACTGTTTCCGGGAGGCCGATCAGCCGTTGAGAACCGTTTCGAATGCCCGCACGGCAACCAAAGGATCGTCCTTGCTCCACACCGCCTGACACACGGCGAGGAAGTCGGCGCCGGCGTTCACCAGCGGCTTCGCGTTGGCGGGCGCGATCCCGCCGATGGCGACGCAAGGGATTTCGAACAGGGTCGACCACCAGGTGAGGATCGACGGATCAGGGCGATAGTCCGACGGTTTGGTCGTGGTTGGGTAGAAAGCGCCGAAGGCGACATAATCGGCGCCTGCCTCGCCCGCTTCCATCGCGAGGTGACGGCTGTCGTGGCAGGTCTTGCCGATCTGCGCCGACGGGCCGAGCAGCGCCCTCGCCTCGCGTACGCCGCCGTCGCCCTGCCCGAGATGAACCCCGTCCGCGCCGATGCGCTTCGCCAGCGCCATGCTGTCATTCACGATGAACGCGACGCCCGCATCAACGCAGATTCGCTGCAACGGCTCGGCCAGCCGCGCGAGCTCATGCTCTTCGACGTCCTTGACGCGCAGCTGGAACGCGGTCGCCAGCCCCGGCTCCAGCGCGGCCCTCAGCCGGTCGGGAAAACTCCCGCCGACCTCCTGCGGGCTGATCAGGTACAGTTTCGCGGGCTCCGTCCGCTCACGCGGCGGGAAGTCGACCGGATCGAACTCCGTCTCGTCCAAAATCAGGCCGGCACGCGCGCGACGGACGCCTGGTAAATGTCGTCGATCGCCGTCCCGAGCGTGCGGTCGAACTCCTCGTCGCTCTGCTGTGCCCGGAGGTCGGAGAGCAGCGCCCGGCTGAAGCTGGCGATCATGCCCGGATTCTTCGCCAGCTCGCGGCAGGCCTCCTCGCGCGAGAAGCCGCCGGACAAAGCGACGACGCGAAGCACCTTCGGATGGTCGACGAGCGGCTGGAACAGCCCGGCTTCGACCGGGATCGACAGCTTGAGCATCACGCGACTGTCGACGCGGTCGAGGTTCCGGAGAATCTCCTCGAGCAGGATGCGGTCCGCGGCGTCGCGCTCGGGACTCTTGATGTTCACCTCGGGCTCGATGATCGGCATCATGCCATGCGCAAGAACCTGCCGCGCCACATCGAACTGCTGCGCGACCACGGCGGCGATCCCCTCGCGATTGGCGAGATTGATGACCGACCTTTCCTTGGTCCCGAACACGCCAAGCCCCTTGGCGCGAGTCAGCAGCGCGTCGAGCCCTGGCATCGGCTTCATCATCTGGACGCCGTTTGCTTCGGCCTCGAGCCCCTTGTCGATCTTGATGAACGGCACAACGCCCTTTTCGATCAACGTCTGAGGAGTCGGCTTGCCGCCCACTTCGCCGTCCATCGTCCGCTCAAACAGGATCGCGCCGATCACTTTGCCGCCGCCGAAGCTTGGCGAGTTGATGATCCGAGAGCGCATCTTGTGGATGAGGCTGAACATCTCCTCATCGCTGTCCCAGACACCTTCCTCGACGCCGTAACCCTTGAGCGCCTTGGGCGTGGACCCGCCCGACTGGTCGAGCGCCGCGATAAATCCATCGCCGCGCTCGATTTTTTCCGTCATTTCAGAGTGGTTCATATCTTTCCCGATTGTCAGCGTTTTGGAACTGGGGCCCAAGGCGGGCCTTTCAACTCAAGATTATTGCCTTCCGGATCCGTCACGTAAATCGACGGGCCCTTGCCTTCAGCGCCGTAGCGCGAGACGATCTCCGCATCGAAGCCGTGGTCCGCGAGATGCTTGGCGATCGCGGCACCATCCCAGGGCAGGACTCGGAAGCAGATATGATCGACGTTGCGGCCCTCCGCACCGGGCGCCGCTCCGCCGCTGCGTCCGAGCCGGCTGTCGACAGGTACGAAGTCGATCAGGGCCGTGCCGACGCGCAGTTGGTAAAGCCCGAGCACGTCATCCCGCTTCTCCTCGCGCGCACCAAGGACATCGACGTAGAAGCGGGTCATTTTCTCCAGGTCGCGCACGCGCAGCACGACATGATCGATCGCCTGGATGTTGATCATGCCCGCACCAGTGCCGCAACGCCCGGCAGCGTGCGGCCTTCCATCCATTCGAGGAATGCGCCGCCGGCGGTCGAGACGAAGGTGAAGTCCTGGGTGACGCCCGCGTGGTTCAGCGCCGCGACCGTGTCACCGCCGCCGGCGACGGAGACGAGCGAGTCTTCCTTGGTCAGCGCTGCGGTGGTTTTGGCGAGGGCTACCGTTGCCACGTCGAACGGCGGCACCTCGAACGCGCCGAGGGGGCCGTTCCAGACGAGGGTGCGGCAGGTTTTCAGAACATCGGCGAGTGCCTCGACCGCTGCGGGGGCGATGTCGAGGATCATCTCATCGGGTTGGACCTCGTGAACGTTGCAGGTGCGCAGGCTCGGCGGATCGGGCGCGAATTCCTTCGCGACCACAACGTCGTAGGGCAAATGGATCGTGCAGCCGGCCTGCTCCGCCCGGTCGAAAATGGCGTTGGCTTCGCTCGTCAGCTCATGCTCGCATAGCGATTTGCCGACACTCACCCCGCGCGCCGCGAGGAAAGTGTTCGCCATTCCGCCGCCGATGATCAGGTGATCGACCTTGCCGAGCAGGTGCCCAAGGACGCCGAGCTTAGTCGAGACCTTCGCCCCGCCGACAACCGCGGCGACCGGCCGCTCGGGATCGCCGAGCGCGCGTTCGAGGGCATTCAGCTCGGCTTCCATCGCCCGGCCCGCGAAGCTCGGCAGGTAATGGGTGATGCCCTCGGTCGAGGCGTGCGCCCGGTGCGCGGCGGAGAAAGCATCGTCGACATAATAATCGCCGAGCGCCGCCATCGCCTTCGCCAGCTCCGGATCGTTCTTCTCCTCTCCGGCGTGGAAGCGCGTGTTTTCGAGGATTCCGATATTGCCGGGCAGCATGGTCGCGATTGCGCGCTCGGCCTCCGGGCCCTGACAATCCTCGATGAATCGGACCGACCGGCCGGAGAGACGATGGACCGGCAGCACGAGCTGCGCGGTCGACATATCGGACCTTTTCTCGCCCTTCGGCCGGCCGAAGTGCGACAGCAGAAGCACGATCGCGCCGCGGTCGCTGAGCTCCAATATGGTCGGGAGCATCGCTCGAAGCCTGGTGTCGTCGGTGACCTTCGCGCCGTCCATCGGCACGTTCAGATCGACCCGGACCAAGACCTTCTTTCCGGTCAGGTCCTCCGGCAGGTCGTCGAGCGTCTTGAACTTTCCGGCCACTTCAACCGAGCTTGCCCATCGCGGCGGCCGTGTCGACCATGCGGTTCGAAAACCCCCATTCATTGTCGTACCAGCTGAGCACCCGGACCAGCTTGCCCTCGATCACCGCGGTTTCGAGGCTGTCGACCGTCGAGCTCGCGGGAGTGTGCTGAAGGTCGATCGAGACCAGCGGATCGTCGATGTAATCGAGGATTCCCTTGAGGCGCTCGGTCTCCGACGCCGCCTTGAGGATTTCGTTGACCTCGTCGCGATGCGTGTCCCGGCCCGGCGTGAAGGTCAGATCGACCAGGCTGACGTCGGGGACGGGCACGCGGATCGCCGATCCGTCGAGCTTCCCCTTCAGCTCCGGGAGTACCTCGCCGACGGCGCGAGCGGCGCCGGTCGTCGTCGGGATCATCGACATGGCCGCGGCGCGGGCGCGGCGCAGGTCCTTGTGGATCTGGTCGAGGATCTTCTGGTCATTGGTGTAGGCGTGGACCGTCGTCATCAGCCCGCGCTCGATCCCGAGCGAATCGTTCAGCACCTTGGCGACCGGCGCAAGGCAGTTGGTCGTGCATGAGGCATTGGAAACGATCGTCTGCTCGGACTTCAGCTTGTCCTCGTTGACGCCATAGACGACGGTCAGATCGACGCCCTTGGCCGGAGCGGAAATGAGCACGCGCTTCGCGCCCGCCTCGATATGCTTTTCGCCGCCTTCGCGGCTGGCGAAGAATCCGGTGCATTCGAGCGCCAATTCGACGCCGTTCGTCTTGTGCGGAAGCTTGGCGGGGTCCTTCTCCGCCGTCACGTGAATGCGCTTGCCGTTCACGACGATGTCGTTGCCGTCGGTCGTGACCTCACCCGGAAATTTCCCGTGGACGCTGTCGTGCTTGAACAACCAGGCGTTGGACTTCGCGTCCGCCAGGTCGTTCACGCTGACCAGCTCCAGCCCGCAATCGGGCCGCTCCAGAATCGCGCGGGCGACCAGGCGGCCGATCCGACCAAAGCCGTTGATTGCAACTCTCGTCATTGGATTCCTCTTGTTTTCATGAAGTCGATCACCTTCGCGGCGATCTTGCTGGGAGTGAGTCCGAAGAAATCGTAGGCGTCCTTCGCGGGCGCGGAGACGCCGAAGCGGTCGATTCCGATGCGCAGGCCGTGGAGGCCCGTGTAGCGTTCCCACCCGAAGGTCGTCCCCGCCTCGACCGACACGCGCAGTATCTCCCGGTTGCTGACGTCCGGGAGCACGTCTTCGCGATAGCTGGCAGGCTGTGCGTCGAACCGCTCGGTGCAGGGCATGGAGACCACATCGGCACCGATCCCCTCGGCTTCAAGCTCAGCCGCGGAGTCGAGCGCGATTTCGACTTCGGACCCGGTTGCGATGAAGATGACCTTGCGCGAGTTTTCAGCTGCTTTCAGTCGATAGGCGCCACGCGCCGAGAGGTTTTCGCCTGCGGGCTCGGTCCGCAGAGGCCGGACGTTTTGGCGCGTCAGCGCGAGGATCGACGGCCCGTCTCCCTGTAGTGCGAGCGCCCAGCATTCGGCGGTTTCGACCGCGTCGGCCGGCCTGAAAATATCGATTTGCGGCATGCCGCGAAGGCTTTGCAGATGCTCGATCGGCTGGTGGGTCGGTCCGTCCTCGCCAAGCCCGATGCTGTCGTGAGTCATTACGTAAATGACCCGCGCGCGCTGAAGCGCCGACAGGCGGATGGCGGGCCGCGCATAATCGGTGAAGACGAGGAACGTACCGCCGTAAGGGACAACGCCGCCGTGCAGCGCCATGCCGTTCATTGCCGCGCTCATCCCGAACTCGCGGATTCCGTAATAGATGTAGCGGCCACCATAATTCTCGGGCGTAAGCGGCTCCAACGCCTTGGTTTTCGTGTTGTTGGAGCCGGTGAGGTCGGCCGACCCACCGATGGTCGCCGGAATCGCGGCGTTGATCGCCTCCAGCGCCATTTCGGACGCCTTGCGCGTAGCGACCGGCTTCAGGTCGGCAAGCAATTTGTCGAGATAGGGCCGCAGCCATCCGTCACTGACCTTGCCGGAGAGCCGCGCGAGGAACTCGTCCTTCCTCGGACTGAGGTTGAGCCGCTCTTTCCATTCGGCGTGGACCGCGGCGCCTTTGCGCCCGATCTCGCGCCAGGCGGCGAGCACTTCGTCCGGAACGCTGAAATCCTTATCCTCGAGCCCGAGCTCCTTGCGCGCCGCCTCCACTTCTTCCTTGCCAAGCGGCGAGCCATGGACCGCCGAGGTCCCTTGCTTGTGGGGGGCGCCAAAGCCGATAATCGTCTTACAGCGGATAAGGCTCGGCCGCGGGTGAGCGGCAGCTTCCTCGATCGCCCGGCTGACGTCGCTGGCGTCGAGGCCGTCGCACTCGACCGTGTGCCACTTCGCCGCCTGGTAGCGCGCCACCACGTCTTCGTTGCGCGACAGCTCGGTCGATCCGTCGATGGTGATGTTGTTGTCGTCCCACAGGACGATCAGCCGGCCAAGGTCGAGGTGCCCGGCGAGCCCGATCGCCTCATGATTGACGCCTTCCATCAAATCGCCGTCGCCGGCGATCACGAAGGTGCGGTGATCGACGAGATCGTCGCCGAAGATTGCGTTGAGGTGCCGCTCGGCGACCGCCATGCCGACCGCCATCGCCAGGCCCTGCCCCAGCGGGCCGGTCGTGACTTCGATTCCAGGCATCTCAAAATTCTCGGGATGTCCTGCCGTTACCGAGCCGAGCTGACGAAAATGCTTGATGTCATTGAGCGTCGGTCGCTCATATCCAGTCAAATACAGCAATGAATAGAGCAGCATCGAGCCGTGGCCCGCCGAGAGAATGAAACGGTCGCGGTCGGGCCAATGTGGATCGGCGGCGTCGAACTTCAGGTGCCGCGTGAACAGCGCGGTCGCGGCGTCGGCCATGCCCATCGGCAATCCAGGATGCCCGCTGTTGGCGGCCTCCACCGCATCCATCGCGAGGGCGCGGATGGCATTTGCGAGACGGCGGTCGGTCGGCTGCATCGTGGCTCCGTGGGCGGGATCGCTCGGCCCTGGCAGGCGACCGAGCACGCGGTTCCATTAGCCGCCAAACCGGTGGCGTCAAATCGCGCCAACGGCGCTTGCCGGGAATCGCGAAAGTGCGTAGCGGAAATCAAATGGATGACGGAGGTCTTTCAGCAGCGCTCGACAGAGCCGAACGGGCGATCGAGCGCGTTCAGCGGACTCTTGCCAGCCGTCCGGCGCCCGCTCCGGCCGCGGTTCGCGACGAGCAACTCCGCGCCAAGGTGCGCGAGGTGGTCGGCGAGCTCGACGAGCTGATTCGCGAGGCAGCCGCCTGATGGCCGCGATGGTCGACCTGACGATCGCCGGGCGGACCTACCAGGTCGCCTGCCGCGAGGGCGAGGAAGAGAATCTGCGCACCGCCGCGCGGCTGGTCGACGGCAAGAGCCGCGAGGCGCTCGCCGGGCTCGGTACCTTGTCGGAAGCGCGACAGTTCCTGTTCGCCTCGCTGCTGCTGGCAGACCAGCTGATCGATCGCAAAGATGGGGACAGTCCCTCATCCGAGGGACTGTCCCCTCCGCCGCCGCCGGAACCGGCCGCGCCCGACCCGGTGCTCGTCGAGCGCGCCGAAGCGCTCGCCAACCGGCTCGAAATGCTCGCGGCGCAGCTTGAGAGCGAAGGCGCGAACCCCTAGATGGGACCCGACGGGCACTACCCGGTGCGCGCCTTCGGAAAATCCCTGAGGCGATAGAACATCCACGGGAGCTGTCCCTGCCCTGATCACGATGGCCACATCGGGGTCAGGAGCAAACGGCGCCCACCTGACGTTTTGGCGTCAGAGGATTTTAGGGCAAACGGCCATGGTGGTCCCGTCACCTCCCTTCGGTCCCTCGGAGCCCGCGATGCGGCCTGAGATGGATCCGCTGTCGAAGGACTCGCTGCGCAAGGCGGCGCTGGACGCGCGCAAGGCCTATGTGCGGACCCTTAGCGACGGCGAGCGTGCTCGGCTCGAGCACAAGCTCGCGCAACATCTCACCTCACTGTTCGCCGACGTTTCCGTCGTCGGCGGCTATTGCCCGCTCGGGTCCGAGATCAGCCCGCTGCCGGCGATGGAGGAGGCGCGAGCGGTCGGAGCGATCGTCGCTTATCCCTACTTCGCCAACCCCGCAAAGCCGTTCCGCTTCCTTGCCGGCGATCCGCTGGAGCCGGGACCGTTCGGAATCCTGCAGCCGGCGAGGCGCCATCCGGTCGTCGAGCCGGACCTCGTCCTGGTCCCGCTTGTCGCGGTCGACGCACAGGGCACGCGCCTCGGCCGCGGAAAGGGTCACTACGACCGCGTGCTCGCGGGCCTCAAGAAAAGCGGCACGCGGCTGATCGGCGTAGGCTGGCCGCTCCAGAGGCTTACGGAAGTCATCCCCGCGGATGAGTGGGACGTGCCGCTCGACGGCTTCGCGTCCCCCGAAGGAGTCGCCCTGATCCGCCATTAGCGTGACAGCCGGAACATGGGATAACTCTCCTTTTTTTACCGGCACTTAAATGTTAGCAGGTAAACATGCGGCGTGGTCGAGCCGTCGCCAAGAGGTGATTCATGCGGGTAAAGTTGTTCGCGTTCGTCCTGATCGTCGGATCGGGCGCCTTGCTGTTCGTGGCAATGCGGAGCGCGAATCGTGCCGACGCCGCCAACGGCAATTGCGAAGCGTCGGCGCAGGGGCCCTCGACCCCCACTATCTGCAACTAGCCCACCGACTTACGGCCGGGTGCGCCACGCCCTCGCGACATAAGCGGCCAGCGCGATTGCGATGACGCCGATCAGCAGACGCGCGAAATCGCCGCTGATCAGCCAGTAGAAGAGCGCGCCCACGGTGGCCGAAGCGGGAATGGTGATGATCCAGGCGATCATCACGTTCCGCGCGACTCCCCAGCGGACCGCCGAGGCCCGGCGCGCGGTGCCGGCGCCGATTACGCATCCTGTGATCGTATGCGTCGTCGATACCGGGATTCCGAGATAGGAGGCGGCGAACAGCATCACCGATCCGCCCGCCGAAGCCGAGAAGCCCTGCTGCTGATTGAGTTTGGTGATTCGCGTGCCCATCGTTTCGATGATCCGCCACCCGCCTGTGAGGGTGCCGAGGCCGATCGCGACGTAGCAGCTTAGCGCCACCCAATGCGGGACATGGAAAGTCTCGAGGTGGCCGGTCGAATAGAGCAGCACGGCGATGATCCCCATCGTCTTCTGCGCATCGTTGAGGCCGTGCCCGAGCGAATAGGCCCCGGCGGAAACAAGGTGCAGGCCGCGGAACGTCCGCTCGGCGCCGCGCGCGCTGGCGTGAATCCCGAGCCAGCTGGTCACGAGCATGATGATCATCGTCAGGATCAGACCGAGCAACGGCGACAGCACGATGGCGATCAGGGTCTTGTTGAGGCCGGTCCACTGCACATGTCCGAGCCCGGCGGCGGCGACCCCCGCGCCGATGAGGCCGCCGACCAGCGCGTGACTCGAGGATGACGGAATGCCCTTGATCCAGGTCACCACGTTCCAGAACATCGCGCCGACAAGGGCGCCGAAGACGACCGACGGCGTGACCTGGTCCTTGTCGATCAACCCCTTGCCGATCGTGTCGGCGACCCTGTGGAGCTCGGGCCATTTGAGAGCGAGGAAATAAGCAGCGAAGTTGAAGAAGGCGGCGAAGGCCACCGCTCCGACCGGGCTGAGCAGCCGCGTCGCGACCACCGTGGCGATCGAGTTGGCGGCATCGTGAAGCCCGTTCAGGAAATCGAACGCGAGCGCGACGACGATCAGGCCGATCAGCAGGGGAAGAGCGAGTTCGTGCACGCGCGCGGCCGGTCAGGCGTGGTCGATCACGATGCCGTCGATCTCGTTCGCGACGTCTTCGAAAGCGTCCGTGATCCGCTCCAGATGCTTGTAGATTTCGCGAGAGACCATGAACTGCATCGGATCGGTCTGCGCCTTCTGGAAGGCACGCTTGAGACCGTTGGCGTGGGCGTCGTCGGCGTCGCCCTCGAGCCGCACCACCTTTTCGGTAATCTCGTGGATCCTCACCCCGTTGCGGCCGATGTCGCGCAGCATCGGGATGGCCTTGGCGGTGAGGTCCGCTGCTTCCGCGATCATCGCCACCATCTCGCGCATCTCGGGCTCGAACGTGCGCAGCTGATAGACGTCGACGGCGCGGGCGGTGGACTGCATCTCGTCGATGGCATCGTCCATCGCGCCGATGAGCGAGGTGATCGCGCCGCGATCGAACGGAGTGAGGAAGGTCCGCCTGACCGTGGTCAGCACCTCGCGGATGATGTCGTCCGCATCATGCTCGCGATCGTGGATTTCGGAGATATATTCCGCGTGTGTGGTGCCGCCGTCCACCAGTTTGGTGAGCGCCGCGGCAGCCGCGACGATTGCCGCCGCATGGCCCTCGAACATTCCGAAGAAGTCGCCCGTCTTCGGAAGGAGCCGCTGAAACCAGTTGAACATCGATTCCCCTGTTACGCCGAGATTCGCTTAGTGGACGAACCCGGACGCGGCAACTTGCCTCCCGGGGAGCGGAACTTCAGGAGACTTATCCGGGTGGGACTGCTATGCGCGCCCGCCGAATGGCACAGCCGCCCTCTCCTTCCGGCCGCACGCTCGCGGGAATCGCCTTGATTCTGCTATTGATCGTCGTCTGGGCGGCGTTCGTCGCAAGCCTGGCGCAGGTGGTCGGCGGGTGGCCTGTTCTGGTTCAGGCTCCATTCTATCTCGTCATGGGATTGGCGTGGATCATCCCTTTGAAACCGTTGATCAGATGGATGCAGACCGGGTCCATCCGCGTATCTCGCGCGCCCCGCGATTGAACCTAGTGTATTATACGACTATATCACTTCGCTGATGCACCAAACGCCGACCCTCTCGCGCCCGTTGGAAGGGCTGCGCCGAAGAGCGCTTCGCCTTGGGGCGGGCGCTCGACGGGTTTGGCGCGCCCACCCACGTGAAACGATCGGAGCCGGTTTTCTCGGGGTGGTCGCGACTCTCGCCGCGGCCGGCACCGTCACCGTGGGGTTGAGCCATAATGATGCCGCCCAGGCGGCGCCCCCTGCTCCGCCGCCGCTGATCATGCGTCAGATCGAACCGGCCGAGGCGCTGAAGGTCAACGCTGCCATTCCGGTCACGCACGGTGCCAATCCGGCGGCGACGCCCTTCGCCTTCAAGGGCGATTTGGGTGCCCGCAAACAGGCGCTCGAATGCCTCGCCAGCGCGGTCTATTATGAAGCCGGCGATCAGGGTTCCGACGGCGAGCGCGCGGTCGCCCAGGTCGTTCTCAACCGCGTCCGTCACCCCGCCTTTCCGTCCAGCGTCTGCGGCGTTGTGTACGAAGGCTCGACCCGAACGACCGGCTGCCAGTTCACTTTCACCTGCGACGGGTCGCTCTATCGCAAGCCCGATGCCGACGGCTGGCGCCGTGCTTACAAGATCGCCGAGGCTGCCCTCGCGGGCTATGTCTACAAACCGGTGGGCTGGGCGACGCACTACCATGCGGATTACGTTGTTCCGTATTGGGCATCGACGCTCGCCAAGAATGCGATGGTCGGCGCGCACATCTTCTACCGCTGGGCGGGCGCGTGGGGACAGCCCGGCTCGTTCACCGACAAATATGCGGGTCGCGAGCCCAATGCCGCGGCGCTCCGGAGCGTGGCATTGTCCGTTGAGCACGTGACCGGCGCACCTTCGAGCGTGGCATCCGCAATCGAGAAAATTCCCGGCGCCGAGCCGATCAAGCTGACGCCGTCGATGCGCGGCGACAAGCGCGTCGCGGTTCGCTTCAACCTGGTCGCGCGGAAGGCGGCGGACGAAGCGCCGCATGAGGATTATGCGAAAAAGTTCGACGCTTCGGACAATCTCAAATGGTCGCTTTCGGGTAATCCCGTCGCCGAGAACGCACCACCGCTCGGAAAGCCCGTGGCTGCCCCCGAAACCGGTTCGGTGATGGCTTCCGCACAGCGCTAAGTCGCTTGGGCCAAAGGCGAGGACTGGCGCGAGTGACGGGACTTGAACCCGCGACCTCCGGCGTGACAGGCCGGCGCTCTAACCAACTGAGCTACACCCGCGTTTTTGGCGTGGGCGGCGACCTAGGAGAGGGCCTTGGGAGTGTCAACCATGGCCGGTGCCATTTCCCGACGGTCGTCCTCTTCCTCCTCGTCAGCCTCGCCGGCGTGGGTCAAGGTCCCGTGTTCGAAGAGGAATCCGGCGATGTCGGGCGTTCCGGCGGCCGAGAAGATGGTCTTCATGATGATCAGCAGCGGAACCGCGAGCAGCGCGCCCGTCGTCCCCCACACCCACGCCCAGAATGACAAGGAGATGAGGATAGAAAGCGGGCTGATCGTCAGCCGGTGACCGACGACGATCGGCGTGAAGAAATTGGCCTCGACCAGATGGAAGCAGATGAAGATCGCCGGCGGCCACAGCGCTCCCCACACGTCGGGATAGGTCATGAGCCCGCCGAGGAACAGCAGCAGCGCCGCGACGATAGGCCCGAGATAAGGAATGTAATTGGCAACCGCGACGATGCCGCCCCACATCACCGCCGACGGCATCCCGATCCACCATAAGGCGCCAGCCGTGAGGGCGCCGAGGCCGATGTTGATGAGCGTGATCGTGCCGAGATAGGTCGAGGTCGCGTCGACCACCTGCTGGATCACGCGGGCCGTTGTGAGAGCGCCCTCGAAGCTGCCGCGGCTGACGATCGTTCTCTTGCGCATCTTCGTCCAGCCGGCGAGGAAGAAATAGATCACCAGCAGCGAGAAGAAGAGCTGGATGAGCAAGTGCGGCGCCGATGTCGCGAGCAGCCCCATGACCGAATTGGGCTGCTCGATCCGCACGGCCCGCGCGTGCCCCGCCTGACTGAGCTGGATTTGGCCGGCGACGCGTTCGATGAACCGGTCTAGGTTCTTGTACACGTCGAACAGTGGCTGAAGTGCCTGCTGAACCTTGCCGATGCGATGCGGCACCTGCGAGATCCAGTCGCTCGCCGGAATGACGATGGACCCGATCGCGAAAATCGCGAGCAGCAGGAAGATGACGACGCAAAGCGCTGCGGCCGCCCTTGATGGTATCCCGCGCCGCTCGAACCATTCGAGCGCCGGAACCAGCGCGATGGCGACGACCAGCGCCGCGGTAACCGGCATGAAGAACTCGGCGCCGATGCGAAGCGCGAAGGGAAGCGCGACGACCAGCGAGATCCCGACGATCAGCGTCAGCGAAGCGAGCAGCCGGTCGCGCTTGGCGTTCGACTCCGCGAGCGCCTCCGGTTCGTCGCCATGCTCGTGATCGAGCGCCTGATGCTTGCGGGACCGCGCGTCCATGGATCGAGAATATCCGGACGCGTGAACGCCGTCACGGAGTAAATCGCGTGGATGGTGCCCCTGGTCCGACTCGAACGGACACTCCGGTGAAGGAACTCGATTTTGAGTCGAGCGCGTCTACCATTCCGCCACAGGGGCACGCGGAGCCTTAGCTAGCGGCGCGTGCCTATTGCGGCAACCAGCAGGCTATTCGGCGGCGATCGCCGTCGACTCGCCTGTTGGCGGCCCGAACCGGTTGTCGCCCGACGTTCCCGGCAGGACCAGGAAGACCAGCAGGACGATGGCGCAGATGAGCGCGATCAGGGCCACGATTCCGGCAAGGGCAACCGCGCCGAACGTACTGCCTGTCGCGGGCCGGAGCACCAGCACGATCGCATAGGGCACCCAGACGATAAGCTGCCACCACCCGCTGCGGTTGGTGTCGTGCAGGCGCCTCGCGCCCGCGGCGAGCGATGGGACGATCGTGGCCAATATCAACAGCAGGGTCAGCGGTCCGTAGAGACCCATCACCATCCCTTTGAGGCCGACGATGCCCTCGACGATTCCGACGATCACGCCGGCAATGATCAGACCGAGGACGTACCACCAATATTCCGGGCGCGGCGCGCGGCCTGTGAAATCGGCATATTTCTGAAGCGGGCGCTTGGCCCAATCGACCGGAGACATGTTCGGATTCATCGATCTTCTCCCCCTGAGACGAACAAGGGGATGCTAGCCGCTCATTTCTTCAGCGCAACTATTTGCGTGGGAAGCGGATCGCCGCTCGGCTTACCAGCCGTTCACGCGCGCCCAGACGTCGAGGATGCGCGCATCGCCCTCGGTGACGAAATAGCGATCGTAAGCGGCCGCGGTCGCGCAGGCATGATTGGGAAGAATCCAGACCTGGACGCCGATCGGGAAGCGCGACCAGTCGATCTCGCCCGATGTGGCGGTGATGATCCCGTGTTCCTGGTTGGTGGACTCGACCCTGACGCCTTCGATCAGCTCCCCTGTTGCCGCATCGCAGACCGCGCCATAGCCCCAGTCGACTGGGAAATCGGCCGTGCCTCGGTCGCGGCTGAGAGAGAGGAAGCCGGAGTCGACGAGCACCCTGCCATGCGCGCGGCTGTGGCCGATGACGCTGGCCAGCACCGAAATGGCAATGTCCTCGAACGCGCAGGTGCCGAGCTCGGCCTGCACGAGGTCGCCGAAGGCGTAGACGCCAACGCGAGCCTCCGTGACGCCCTCGAGCGTGCGGGCGTAGTGGACGGTCGGAGTCGAGCCGACGCTGACGATCTCGACGGAAAAGCCTGCCGCACGCAACCGCTCCGCGGCGGCGACCGCCCCCGCCCGCTCCCGCTCGGCAATCTCTTCGAACTCGCCGAGCGTGCGCGCCGAATAGGAGCCGCCGGCGTGAGTCATCACGCCGGCAAGGTGCGCGCCGGGACCGGACGAGAGGCGGCGCGCGATCTCGATCAGGATCTCCTCTTCAGGAGCCACACCCGCGCGGCGGCCGTCCGTGTCCACTTCGATCAGCGCTTCGATCGTCAGACCTTCGGCAATTCCGAACTCTCGAACAGCGTCCGCCGCTTCGACGCTGTCGAGGATCACGCGCAGCGTGCATCCGGCCCGGATCAACTCCGCGATCTGCGGCAGCTTCACCGGCGCGATTCCGACAGCATACAGGATGTCGCACACCCCGTGGCTGAAGAAATAGCGTGCCTCGGCGAGCGTCGAGACGGTGATCGGCACGTCGGCGCCCCCCGCGAGGATTCGAAGCACATCGATCGACTTCGAAGTCTTCACGTGCGGCCGCAGCGCGACCCCGAGCTGCTCCACCCTGTCGCGCATCCGCTTTGCATTGGCCTCGAGCTTGCGGCGGTCGAGGATCAGCGCGGGTGTCGGCAGGTCGAGGATCGTGTCCCCGCGCTGAGCGAGCGAAAAATGTTCATTCATGCGAGCGCGATGCGCCGCCAGGCGCGGTGCCGCAAGTGGGGGCCGTACTGGCGACGCTCAGCGCGCGAAGGAGAAAGCCGCCGGCGCCGCTCCATAGCGGTTGGGGACGGTCGTTCCTTTCTTCAGGAAGAGCACCAGCAGATTCGCGAAAACCAGCAGGGTCACCCCAAGCAGGCCCAGCGCCACGATCTTCGGCAATATGCCGCGAAACGCGAACGCGAGCGGCAGAGACGCGAGCATCGCACAGGGAACAATGAGCTCGCGCGCACTCTTGCCAAGGTCATGCAGGCGGCGGACCGCGACGCTGATCTGCGGGATGACGAGCAGAAGACCGACGAAACCCGGTAGCATGGCTCCGGCGCCGAACAGCAAGCCGACGATCCCCGCGACTGCATTGGCGATGATCACAAACGCCAAAAAGCACCAGAATTCATGGCGCGACGCACGGCCATTGAAATCGGCATACTTCTTCAGCGACTGAAACGCGGATGCAAAGATAAACATCAGAGTTTTCCTTTTCTTCCCAAGTGTTTGCGTTCACATCAATTAATCAGTTACGCGGCGCCTGGCGGCGGTAGCTGAGGGCTTCGGCGACGTGGATCCGGCCGACCTGCTCGGCTCCGGCCAGGTCGGCGATGGTGCGGGCGACGCGGAGCACGCGGTGGAATCCGCGCGCGGACAGGCGCATCGCGGCGGCGGCATCGGCGAGGAGCTTGCGGCCCGGCTCGTCGGGCGTCGCCACCTTGTCGAGCAATTCGCCGTCCGCCTCGGCATTGGTCCGCACCCCCGAGCCGTTGTAACGGTCGGCCTGCACCTGGCGGGCAATCGCGACCCGATCGGCGACTTCCGTGCTTCCTTCCGCCGGCGGAGGAAGCGTCAGGTCTGCGGCGGAGACTCCGGGCACTTCGACATGCAAATCGATCCGGTCGAGCAGCGGGCCGGAGACTCGCGCCTGATAGTCGGCCGCGCATCTCGGGGCGCGGCTACAGGCTAGCGACGGGTCGCCGAGATGACCGCAGCGGCACGGGTTCATCGCCGCGACCAGCTGAACGCGGGCGGGGAAGGTCACGTGAGTGTTTGCGCGCGCGACGCTGACCGAGCCGGTTTCCAGCGGCTGGCGGAGAGAGTCGAGAACCGGCCGCTGGAATTCGGGAAGCTCGTCGAGGAACAGGACGCCGAGATGAGCGAGGCTGATCTCGCCGGGGCGGACTTTCAGCCCGCCGCCGACTAGCGCCGGCATCGACGCGCTGTGGTGCGGCGCGCGGAACGGCCGCTTGCGGCGGATCTTGCCGCCGTTGAGCTCTCCGGCGACGGATGCAACCATCGATACTTCGAGCGCCTCGCCCGGCTGCAGCGGCGGGAGAATGCCCGGCAGACACGCCGCCAGCAGCGATTTGCCCGCGCCCGGCGGACCGCTCATCAGCAAATTGTGCCCTCCGGCCGCCGCAATCTCGAGCGCGCGCTTGGCGACCTCCTGCCCCTTGACCTGCGCGAGATCGGGGCCGCCGTCGCGCGGCTCGGCTTCGGCGACCGGCGGAGACGGGACGAGGCTCGTGCCCTTGAGGTGGGCGAGAAGCGCCAGAATGTCGGGCGCGGCGATGACGTCGAGCTCGCCAGCCCAGCTCGCCTCGCTGCCCTGCGAGGCTGGGCAGATCAGGCCCTTGTCGGCCGAAGACGCATGGATCGCGGCGAGCAGCACCCCGGGAGACGCCGCAATCCTGCCGTCGAGGCAAAGCTCGCCAACGGCGACATAGTGGGACAGCGCCTCCGCATCGGTCGCGCCGATCGCCGCAAGCAGGCACAAAGCGATCGGCAAATCGTAGTGCGAGCCTTCCTTGGGGAGATCGGCGGGCGACAGGTTTACGGTGATGATCTTTGGCGGCAGCGCAAGGCCGATCGCGGCGAGCGCCGCACGCACGCGCTCGCGGCTCTCGCGCACGGCGTTATCCGGCAGGCCCACGATGGTGAAGCGCGGAAGGCCTGACGTCAGCTGGACCTGCACCTCGACGGGACGTGCCTCGAGGCCGAGGTAAGCGACGGTGGCGACGGTCGCGGCCATCAGGCCCCGCCCCCCGAACACGCGTAACTGGTCAGACTTCCCCCTAGCTCGGCGGGCGAAAGCTAGACCGCGCGGGCCTCTGCGCGCAAGCGGGTTGCGCGAACGGCCAAACACAACCACATGGCCGGCCATGGTTTCGCGCAGGCAATGGCGGCGGTTTTTCGATCGCCCGTTGGTGGAATGGTGTCTGTTCGCGCTCGGCATCCTGCTCGTCATCGCAGGCTTCGCCATTGCGCCCATCCCCGGACCGGGGGGAGTCTTCCTCATTGCGCCGGGCCTGGCGCTGATTCTCAAGACCAGCATGTGGGCCAAGCGGCATTATGTGCGAGTCAAGAAATTGCGTTTGAAACTATGGCGTTGGGACACAACAGTGGGCCATTGGACCGACCGGGCTCTGCGCCGTCGGAGTGCGCTTCGTCGCGAGCGGCTCCGCAAGGAACGCGAACAACTCGCCAAGGACGAGAATAGCGGGACCGTCAATTGACTTTCCAATGCCCCTGCACTAACGCCCCACCCCACAGCGGCTGCCTGATTGGCGGCCCTTTTTCATTGTATTCGAACTAAAGGCATGAGCGATGAAGCGCACCTTCCAGCCGAGCAATCTCGTCCGCAAACGGCGCCACGGATTCCGCGCCAGAATGGCGACGGTCGGCGGGCGCAAGGTGCTGAACGCGCGCCGCGCTCGCGGTCGCAAGAAGCTCAGCGCCTAACGACCCTCAGGAAACGAACGGATTTCCTCGCGGCGAACGCGGGGAAGCGGCTTTCCACGCCCGGCTTCATCCTCCTCGTCCGCGACCGCAAGGATTCCGATCCAGCCATGCGCGTCGGCTTTACCGTCACGAAGAAGATCGGCGGCGCGGTCGTCCGCAACCGAATGAAGCGGCGCTTTCGCGCTCTCGCGAGGGAGATCGTGCCGGCACACGGCTTGCCTGGCGCGGACCATGTGATGATCGGTCGCGCAAGCGGGATCGAGCGCGACTTCGGGCTCCTCCGCTCCGAGTTCGCCGGCGCACTGGACAAGATCCGCAAGCAATGATCGGCAAGCTCATGATCCTGGCCGCCAGGGCCTGGCAGATGGGGCCGTCGCAAATCCTGCCGCCCAGTTGCCGCTATCAGCCGAGCTGCTCGGCCTATGCGATCACGGCAATTGAACGCTATGGGGCGGTTCGCGGGGGCTGGATGGCCCTGAAACGCATCTGCCGCTGCCATCCGTGGGGCGGCCAGGGCTACGACCCGGTACCCAAGAGGATCGAACACAAGTGAACGACAGCAAGAATTTGATCCTCGCGGTGGCGCTGAGCGCGCTCGTGCTGCTCGGCTGGAGCTGGGCGGCGAACCGCTTCTTCCCGACCGCCAATCCGCCGAGCACCAGGGTCGAGGCCGAAAAGCAGAAGCCGGTGGCGCAGCCGCATGTCCAACAAGCGCCGACGACGCCAAAGAAGCTGCAGTCGGTCTCCGCCGCGCTCGCATCGAGCCCACGCGTCAGCATCCACACCCCCTCGCTCTCGGGCTCGATCAATCTGAAGGGCGCGCAGATCGACGACCTGCTGCTCGTCAACCAGAAGCAGACGATTGCGCGGAACTCGCCGCCGGTGCGGCTCCTGTCCCCGCTCGGTGCGCCCGATGGATATGTTGCCGAGTTCGGCTGGACCGCGCAGGGCGCGCAAGTCCCGACGCTGGACACGATGTGGACTGCGGATAGCGATCGGCTTTCACCGGGTCATCCCGTCACGCTCGACACCCAAATGCCCGACGGCATCCGCTACCAGATCAAGATTGCGGTCGATGAAGATTATCTTTTCACGATCCGTCAGAGCGTGCTCAATGCCTCCGGCCGGCCGATCACGGTCCGCCCCACCGGCCTCGTCAGCCGCGCCACCAAGTCGCCCGACCCCGACGCCTGGACCAATCATGTCGGGCCGATTGGCGTGTTCAATGAGGAGGCGAATTACGACATCGACTGGAAGGATCTGGACGCAGGCACGAGCGAAGCCTTCAATAACGTCCCCGGCTGGCTCGGCTTCACCGACAAATATTGGCTGACGGCGCTGGCGCCGCAGGGCCCCATGACGGCTCAGTTCCGCCGATCCCCGAACGGCGGCTATCAGGCCGATTATGCGCTCGCGCCCGTGACCATTGCGCCCGGCCAGTCCGCGGCCTCTGCGTCGCACTTTTTCGCCGGCGCGAAGGTGAAGCCGCTTCTCGACCGCTATCAGGAAGCCGGAATCCCGCAGTTCAGCTTCGCGATCGACTGGGGCTGGTTCCACTGGTTCATGATCCCGATTTTCGACCTGCTGCTGTTCCTCTTCCGGACCCTGGGCAATTTCGGGCTCGCGATCATTGCGCTGACGTTCATCGTCCGCGCGATCATGTTCCCGATCGCGCAGAAGCAGTTCAAGTCGATGGCGGCGATGCGCAAGTTGCAGCCGAAAATGAAGGCCATCCAGGAGCGCTTCAAGGAAGACAAGCAGCGCCAGCAGCAGGAAATCCTGAAGCTCTATCAGTCCGAAAAGGTGAACCCGGCCGCCGGCTGCCTTCCGATCGTGCTGCAAATTCCCGTCTTCTACGCGCTCTACAAGGTGCTGCTAGTCAGCGTTGAGATGCGCCACCAGCCCTTCATCCTGTGGATCAAGGACCTGTCGGCCCACGACCCGCTGACTCCGGTCAATCTGTTCGGCCTGCTCCATTTCACCCCGCCCGCCATGCTCGCGATCGGCGTTCTGCCGATCCTCGTGGGCGCGACGCAATGGATTACGATGAAGCTCAACCCGCAGCCGATGGACCCCGCACAGGCGCAGATTTTCGCACTTATGCCCTGGGTACTGGTGTTCATCATGGCGCCGTTCGCGGCCGGGCTTCAGCTCTACTGGATCACCAACAATCTGCTGACGGCGGTGCAGCAATGGTGGCTCTACCGTAAATTTGGGCTGCACCTGTCGGACACGCATCCGGTCCACACATGACGGCGAAGTCAGACGAGGATCGGACCGAGCGCGCGCGAAAATTGTTCGCCGGCCCGATCGAGTTCCTGAAGTCCGCGCCCGAGTTGAAATTCCTGCCCGATCCGGACGTGCCGGAAATCGCCTTCGCGGGCCGGTCGAACGTCGGCAAGAGCTCGCTGCTCAATGCGCTCACCAACCGCAACGCGCTGGCACGGACGTCCAATACGCCGGGGCGGACGCAGGAGCTCAATTTCTTCGACGTCGGCCAGCCTCTTCAATTCCGGCTGGTCGACATGCCGGGATACGGCTTTGCCGAGGCGCCGAAGGACCTTGTGAAGCGGTGGCGCTTCCTCGTGAACGATTATCTCCGCGGCCGGACGGCGCTGAAGCGTGCGCTGGTGCTGGTCGATTCGCGGCACGGGCTCAAGGAAGTCGACCGCGAGATGATGCGGATGCTCGACGAGGCGGCGGTCAGTTACCATATCGTGCTGACGAAAGGCGATAAGGTGAAGGCGTCCGCGCTTGGTGCGCTCTACGAGACGACGGCGATCGAGGCTGGGAGGCATCCCGCCGCGCACCCGTCCATCTTCACGACCTCGAGCGAAACCGGTACCGGCATCGCCGAACTGCGAACGGCAATCGTCGAAGCCGCGGCGACCTGAGGGAGGATACGTGTTCAAGTTGATCATCGGCAACCGCGCTTATTCGAGCTGGTCGATGCGCGGCTGGTTGGCCGCCAGGCAATCGGGCGAGGAGTTCGAGGAGCTGGTCGTGCCGATGTTCGACCGCGAATGGGAGAAGCGGCGCGAGGGCGACGAATTCGCACCCTCGCTCGGCAAGGTTCCGATCCTGTGGGACCGGGATTGCGTCGTTTGGGACAGCCTGGCGATCATCGAATTCCTCGCCGACCGCGTCGGGCGCGACAAATATTGGCCCGAGGACGTCACCGCGCGCGCGGTTGCGCGGTCGATGTCCGCCGAAATGCACTCGGGCTTCCACAATCTTCGCCGCGACCTGCCGATGAACGTCCGCAAGAGCTATCCCCCGCGCGATCTGTCCGACGAGGTTCGGGCCGAAATCGACCGAATCCTCCAGCTCTGGGCTCAGGCCCGGGCGCGCTGGGGCGGCACCGGCGACTTCCTGTTCGGCGACTGGTGCGCGGCGGACATGATGTACGCGCCCGTCGTCACCCGCTTCATCACCCACGGCGTGCCGGTGCCGAGTTTCGCGGCGGTATATATGAAAGCCGTGCTGTCCCAGCCGGATGTCGCAGAATGGATCGACAAGGCGCAGGACGAACCCTGGGTGATCGAGCAATATGAGGTCGGCAAGGCGGCTTAGCGCAAGAAAGATAAGCGCGGCTTATACTGCCGTTCGCCAATTCGATTGGCGCGCCGGATCAACACCCAGATAGGCGGCATGACATGCCCCGAGCTCCCGCCAGGCAGATCGATCCGCTAGCGCTCAGCCGCGGGATCGTCGAGGCCTATGACAATCGCAGCCTCGACACCGTGAACGACCATGAAGTTCGAATGAGCGTCATGACCAGCGGATTTCCCTGGCATCGGCACCCTGACTCCGATGAGACTTTCCTGTGCGTCGACGGCGAACTGGTCATTGAATTCCCCGAACACGAAGTGACATTACGCCCGGGCGAATTGCTCACCGTGCCGAAGGGCATTGTTCACCGCACTCGCCCCAATGGTGCGCGATCGGTCAATCTCACGTTCGAAAAGCGCGGTGCCGAAACCGTCTTCGAACGATCCGCATGAGCAGGTTTTCCGTGCAAGTTGGGAGCAGTCCAGCTTAAAGCCTGCTGCCGCGCCAGCTCAGTACGCGCTGCCGTCCTTGTGGACGTACCGGTCGTCGGCCGTCCACCTCATGTCGATGTCGGAATAGCCGCCGCCGGTGTTTGTCCCGCCGCCGACCACGACGAAGCTGCAGTCGGCGCCGCTCTCGTTACACAGATGATGGCCATTGGTACTGCCCTTCGGCCAGGCGGCACAGTCGCCGGCTTTGAGCAATGTGCGGCCGTCGTCCTCGATCAGCACCGCCTCGCCTTCGAGCATGACGAGGAACTCGTCCTCGCCATTGTGCCAGTGGCGCTGCGACGACCAGGCGCCGGGTTTCAGGACGACGTGACTCGCGCCGAAATCGGTGAGCCCGCTCGGTGGCGCGAGCCGGCGGTACCAGCGGCCTGCCACATCGCGGTCGAACGGCGACGGATAGCCCGTGCGATTCACCTGTTCGATGGATTCGATGTCGATCTTCGGCATGTCCGGCTCCTGCTTCGCCCGCTCCCTAGCAGAGCGCGCGCGATGCTTAGAAGGTCCCTTTGACGGACAGACTGAAAAGCGGGCCGATCAGCTGGTTGTGCTTCTCGATGAACAAGATCGGCGCATGGTCGCGGAAGCCGTCGAATACGGTGCGATCGACAAAATGGCGGCCATTGAACACATTGTCCACGGTGAACCGGACCGTCATGCCGAGCACGTCCTTGTCCTCGACGTAGAAGCCCGCCAGCCACGGCAGGTCGAGCTCGTGGTATATCTCGGTCAGGAAGAAGTTCCTCGCGTAATGGCGGTGCTGGACGTAGGCGCTCCACGCGAACGGCGTCCCCGGAATGTCGTGCCGGATTTGCGCCGTTCCCCAACGGTCCTGAACGCCGCTGATCGGCCGCTTCTCGCCGGTCAGCGGATCGCGCACGGAGGTCTTCTCCGCGCCGAACGTCAGATCGAGCTTCGCGCCCTTCCAGCCGATCGGGTCGAACAATATGGTGCTCGTGCTCTCGAAGCCGAAGCGGTCGGCGCGCGGCAGATTGCCGATCCCCTGCCCGTCCTCGCCGATCGGGATCACGTCGATGATGTCCTCCACCCGATAGTAATGGAGGTTGAGTCGGGTCTTCCCCCAGGGACCGAGATCGTGCGCGATTTCGGTCTCGATCTCCCAGCTTTGCGGCGGGACGAGGTTCACGTTGCCGGCGTCGGTACGGTCCTGGCTTAGCTCCGCCTGGGAGAGGAAGTCGGAGAAATCGATCTGGCCGACCCGCCGGCGAAGCTTCAGGCTGACGTCCCACGTCTTGGCCAGATGCCAGGCGAGATCGATGCTGCCCTTGGGCCGGAAGAATTTGCGCGGCGGCTGTTTCCCGCCGACGAGGCCGAGCGTCGATTGTTCCGCTCCCGCCGCGATCTGCACGTCGAGGTTCGGCGCGAGCGGCCGGCTGAGCGTGCCGATCCCTTCGTAACGGGTCTCGGTAACCTTGCCCGTACCCTCCGGGAACGGCACTTCGACAAACTCTCCGTCGGCATTGAGGTCGAACAGCCGGCCGACCTGGTCGAGCGAATTGAAGGCCCGCTCGAACGAGAATTGCCAGTCGTTCTTTCCCGTCTTCCAATGATATTCGCCGCGCCCGATCGTCTCGCCGACATGCTGGTCACGGTCGAAGCGGCTGCCCTGGTCGTCGGCGCCGGTCGTGTCGAAGTGCAGGATCTGGGTGACGACGAGCGGCGCATGCTCCCAGTGGCGGAGGCCGATCAGCTTCAGCCGGCCTGGCCCGAGCGCGAATTCATAGTCGCCGTTGATGTCACCGATGTACCCATTCAGCTTCTGAACGTTGGTCCGATGCCGCTCCTCCCCGGTGACGAGGAATCGATGATCCCGCAGATGCGACGGGTTCCAATAGGGCGTGTAGCCGAGCGTAAGATTGCCGACCGACGAGCCGGGGCCATCCAGCCCGAGCTTCAGCTGGAGGTTCGCCTCCTCATATTCGGAATGGGAGATTTCGTTGCGGCGCTCGGTCAGCACGCCGTTCCGGTCGAAGATGAGCACCGGTCCGCCGATCGCGCCGCGTCC
Organism: Sphingomicrobium sp.; assembly: GCA_035701045.1. Classification (GTDB taxonomy): domain Bacteria; phylum Pseudomonadota; class Alphaproteobacteria; order Sphingomonadales; family Sphingomonadaceae; genus Sphingomicrobium. Next base: position 34,519 of record DASSOB010000021.1, read on the forward strand.
CGAGCCGTTCTTGGCAGAAAGCGTGTAGTCGACCGGTCCGCTCTTGCCGGTATAGCTGACCGAGCCCCCGACGAACTCCGGCTTCGCGAAATGCGCGCGCATCGTCGGGTTCCATTCGAACTGACCGGAGCCTTCGCCGGTTTCTTTCAGGATGACATTGGCCACCTGACCCGAGAGCCCGGCGATGCCGAGGCTCGCCGCGTCGACGATTTCGATCCGGTCGACGATGGACGCGGGCGTCCGCTGCAGCTGGTCGACTGCTCCGCCCGACTTGTTGGCCACGCGCTGGCCGTTGATCAGCACGTTCTCGGACGCCTGCCCCAGTCCGCGCTCCTGATCCGCGGTGCGAATCGTGAAGCTCGGCACCTGCGCGAGCATGTCGTAGGCGGTCTTGGGCGCGAACCGCACGAAATCGACCGGGGTGTAGACTCGCTTCGCTGTAGCCGCCTTGGCAGCGGTCGCCGGCGACGGCGCAGATTGCGCGAGCGCAGGAACCGCCGCTACAAGGCTTATGCCGGTCAGCAAGGAACCGCCCAGGACTTTGGCGACGGGCATCTACAACTCCCCTATTCACGCACGCCAACCGTGCTACATTTGTAGCGTGCTACATTTGTAGCGTTGATGCAAGCCCGTTTCGGCGAACCGATTGGATGACGCGGCAACCCGTGTTATCGTATTAATGCACTAACATTCTAAATCGTGTTCGACCAGAGACCGCCGTTTGCCTGCGAGCGAACGCTTGCTAGGGCGATCGGCCATGGCCGTTCCGATCGATCCCATCGCCCTCGCCTCGGGCCTCATCCGCTGCCCGAGCACGACTCCGGCGCGCGGCGAAGCGTTCGATGTCCTGCAAGCCGCGCTCGATCCGCTCGGCTTCACTTGCCACCGATGGGTCATGGGCGAGCCGCCCGACGGGCCGACCGAGAACATGGTCGCGATGCGCGGCTCGGGCGCCCCCCATTTCGGATTCGCCGGCCATCTCGACGTCGTCCCCGCCGGCGAAGGCTGGACCGGCGACGCCTTCGAGGCGCGAATCGAAAACGGCATCCTGATCGGCCGCGGCGCCAACGACATGAAGAGCGCCATCGCGGCCTATGTCGCCGCCCTGTCGCGGATCGGCGATACGCAAGGCACGCTGTCGCTGCTCATCACCGGCGACGAGGAAGGCTATTCGACCTACGGGACGCCGCGAATCATCGACTGGCTAAACGAGCGGCAGATCCGGCCCGACATGATCCTGATCGGCGAGCCGACGTCGGTCGACCGCCTCGGCGACACCGTGAAGATTGGGCGGCGCGGATCGGTCAACATGTGGATCGAGGTGCCGGGCGTTCAGGGCCACGTCGCTTATCCTCACCGGACGACCAACCCGATTCCGCCGCTAGCGCGAGTGATTGCCGCGCTCGATTCGCTTTACCTGGACGACGGCAACGAGCAATTCCCTCCGTCGAACCTGGAGCTCACCGGGATAGACACCCCGACTCATGCCAGCAATGTGATCCCCGGTTCGGCGACCGCCCAGCTCAACATCCGCTTCAACAATCTCCAGCACGGCGCGGACCTCGTGAAGCTGGTCGAGGAAATTGCCGCGCGCGAAGCGCCCGGAGCGACAGTGAGAGCGCGGATTTCGGGCGAAGCCTTCCTGACTCCGCCAGGACGGCTGTTCGACGTCGTGGTCGAGGCAATCGAGGAAGAGACAGGCCACAGACCGGAGCTGTCGACGAGCGGCGGCACGTCGGACGGGCGCTTCCTGATTCAACTCTGCCCGGTAGTCGATTTCGGCTTGCCCAATGCGACGATGCACAAGGTCGGCGAATGCGCGGCAATCGAAGACGTCCAAGCCCTCTCGCGCATCTACGAGCGGATTGTCCGGAAGATGCTGGGCTAAGCGGCCGCAGTTACGCGACCGTCTTCGCCGCCCTTCTCGAATTCCCGATCCAGGCGAGGAATTCCTGCTCCGGCATCGGCGCCGCAAAGACATAGCCCTGGACCACGTCGCAGCCCATCGCTCGCAGGATGTCCGCCTGGGCGGCGGTCTCGACCGCTTCGGCGACGATTTCGCACTCGACGCCCTTGATCAGCTGGATGACGGCCTGGACGAGGACTCGGGCACGTTCGCTCGATTCGATGTCGACGATAAGCGATGGGTCGAGCTTCACGCGATCGAGCGGCATCGTCCTCAGGCGCGCGAGGTTGGAATAGCCGGTCCCGAAATCGTCGATGGCAATTCGCACGCCGTCCGCCTGAAGCGAAGCAATGTCGTCCAGCACCGCCGCGCTCACCTCCATCGCCGCGCTCTCGGTGAACTCTAGCTCGACCAGCGAAAGCGGCGTTCCGGCCTCGGTGAAGGCGTGGCGAAGCTTCGTGAAGAAATCGGGCCGCGCGACCTGGCGCGGGCTGATGTTGAATGCGAGTCGGCCTTCGAACCCGTTGCGGTGCCACCCGCCGAGCGTGGAAGCGACCTCGGCGATAACCCAGTCGCCGATGTCCGCGATGATGCCGGCTTTTTCGGCGATCGAAACGAAGGTTCCCGGCAACCGAAGTCCCTCGTCCGGATGCTTCCATCGAAGCAGCGCCTCCGCCCCGCACACTTCGCCCGTCACGAGGCTGAGCTGCGGCTGGTACACCAAGGCGAAGTCGCCACGCTGGACCGCTTCGGTCAGCGCCTTTTCGGTCTCGACCCTCAACTGATGCTCGGCCGCGAGATCGGCGTTGAAGGAGCAATGCTGTCCGCCGCCGTTCGATTTCGCGTGATACATGGCGATGTCGGCCGAGCGCATCAGCGCTTCGATGCTGGCGCCATGCTCGGGCGCGAAGGCGACGCCGATCGACGCGCCGATGTCGACACTGTGGGCGGATAGCTCGAATGGCTCGGAAATGGCCAGGACCAGGCGCCGGACAATCCGGTCGATTTCCTCGACCGAATGAATCGCAGGGAAGAAGATCGTGAATTCGTCGCCGGCAAGCCGCGCGAGCAACGGCCGCGAACGGGCGGTCGCCTGAAATTCTGCATTGACGACCACACGCAACCTATTCGCGACCATGATCAGGAGCTGGTCGCCGCGGGCGTGGCCGAGACTGTCGTTGACCGTCTTGAAGCGGTCGAGATCGACGAACAGCATCGCCGATGTCGCGCCTTTGTCTGCCTCGCCCAGAAGTTTGTCGGCCTCCGAGCGGAAATGGAGCCGGTTCGGAAGCGACGTGACCGGATCGTACATCCCAAGCGCGTGGGCGTTCTCGATCGAGGCGCGGACTTCCGCGAAGAGAGTGTCCACGGCAGCGGCGAGCTTGGGCATCGTCCGATGCACTGACGGTGGCGCGGAGGAGACGAGATCACCGTCCTCGACCGCCAGCAACCGTTCGCTGAGCGCGGCCAGCGCGCGGGCGTTTTCGCTATTCGGCCGCTCCGACGCGACATAGCTGATCAAAAGGCAGAAGGCGCCGGCAATCAGCGCCGCCAGAATCTTCTCGTCGAGCTCGGTCAGGTAGAGCAGCGCGGCGAGCGAGAAAAGGAAGGCGGCGAAGCCGGCGGCGCACGACAGGATCGCGTTGCTGACTTTCTCCGCCGTGCCTGCTTTCATCACCCCGATACGCCTCGCGCGCGGGAACGCCCGCCTAAGGCATGCGCGTTACCGGCGTCCGGTTAACAAAGCGTCATTGGCGCGGCCCCGCACGTCTCAGGATGAGATAGAGGCTGCCGCCTCCGCCGTGACGCGGATGAGCGCCACGCACGGCGGCGATACGATCAGCGTGGCGCGAGACGGCGAGCCAGTCGTGAACCGCTGCGCGGATCGCCCCGCGCCGGATTGGCGGCTCGCCCGGACGGTGATGACCGGTGATGAGCAGAAGGATGCGGTCGCCGCGTGCGATCGCCTGCTCGAGTCCGCGATCGATCGCGTGCCACGCGGTGTCGAGGGTCATTCCGTGCAGGTCGAGCACCCGGTCCGGCACGGCTGATCCGTGACTCAGGCGCCGGTCCCAAGTCGAGTCGAGCGTTTGCGCTCGCGGAGGGTGAGATGCCGCCACGGGAACAGGCGCCGCCAGCCTCCTGGCTGGCCTCGGTACCGGCCTCGTTTCGGATTGTTTTTCCGTGACTTCGACGGGATTTTTCTCGCGCGACAATGGCCGGATCGTGGAGGCCACGCGCGCCCATAGCTCCGCCTCCTCAGGGCTGAGCGATCGCACGCGTGACCGCGCCCCTGGGAACCAGGATTAGCGCATCCCCGGAAGCGGACATTCCTCCCGCAATAGCCGTCGCCTGCGGTCCTGCACCCCAGAAGGTGTCGAAGCGGTTCGCGCCCTTGATCGCACCCCCCGTATCCTGCGCGACCCACAGGCCATCCGCTTCGCGCCGGTCGAGTTGGAGGAACACTGGGGCGCCGAGTGGGACGAAGTTGGGATCGGTGGCGACGGTCGCGCGCGGAGTCACTGGAACATTCATCGCGCCGAGCGGCCCGGGACCGGTCAATTCCTTGAAGAAGATGTAGGACAGATTCTCGCGCATCAGATCGCGGCCCTGGTCCGGATTGGCCCGGATCCAGGCTTTGATCGCCTGCATGTTCGCGCCGCCTGGCGGAAGGATTCCGCGGTCGCGAAGAAGCCGCCCGATGCCGACATATTCGCGGCCGTTCTGCCCCGCATAGCCGATGCGCATCTCGGTCCCGTCGGGAAAGCGGATTCGGCCCGAGCCCTGGATTTCAAGAAAGAAGAGATCGACCGGGTCCTTCGCCCAGGCGATCTCCAGTCCCTTGTTGGCGAGGGCTCCGTCCTCGATCTCGGCACGAGTGAAATAGAGGACGCAGGTGCCGGTCTCGTCGATCCGGCCGCGGCCCGTGGTTCCGTCCGCCTTGGTGCAGCGGACGAGATCGACCGGCAGCCGGTAAATCGGGGTGTAGCCCGGCAAGGGCACGCGCGATCCCTCGATCTCCGGCTCGTAATAGCCGGTCGCGAAGGCATGGCCGTCACCGACCTTCACCCAGTCGAATCCATAATAGAAGAAGCCCGACGCATAAGCGGGATCGAGCGACGCGGCCTGCGCGCAGACGGCTTGCCAGTCGCCGGCGAGGGTCAGGCCGGACTGGTCCGTCCGCCGCATGACGACGGGACAGCTCGTTCGGAACGCCCCCAGGGCGCGCGCCGCCGTATCGGGAGCCAGCGCTCGCGGCGTTTCGAGCTTCACGCCCGCCGCGATGGCGTTCGGCGGAGGCGGCGGTGGAGGAGGTGGGACCGGCCGGCTTGGCGTGGGAGCTGTTGGCGGCTGCGGAGCGGACGGCGGCGGCACCTGGCGGGTGGCGCAGGCGGCGAGGAGTAGGGCTGAGGCGAGCGCGAACGCGCGGCCGGCGATGCTCACTCTTCCTCGTCGGTCTCGATCAGCAGCCAGTTGGGATCGTTCGATGCGGTGTCCCGGCGGAACGTCCAAAGATCGCGAGTCTGCACCGCATCGCTCATGGACCCGGCGACGACCTGGCCTTCGGCATTGCGCGTGACCGCCGCGATGTCGGCCTCGAAACGCACCGTAAGCACCGCCACCGTCCGCTCGACGTTCGCTTCGGAGATCACGGCCTGTTCGATGTTGACCAGTCGGTTGTCGAGAGTCAGCCCGTCCTTTTTGCGCTGCTCGACCGCGCCCCCGAACGTTTCGAAGACGTGGTCGTCGACATGCGGCCGGATGGCCTCCAGATCGCCCTTCCAGAATCCTTCGAGGATCATGCGGTAGGCGGCCTTCGCGCCTTCGAGGAACTTGGCGACGTCGAACGCGGGATCGGCCGCAAGAACCGCACGCACGCCCGGGCCCGCCATCGGCAGATAAGCGAGATCGCCCGCCTCGGGCTGCGCCGGCTGGGGCGCCGCAGGCTGAGTAACTCGCGGCCCGACCCTGGCATCCTGGTCCGCGGGCTTCAGAATCGGTTGCTGCTCATGCCCGGTCCGCTCGCCGAGCACGCTGTAGAGGCGTAACCCGATGAACAAGGCGACCAGGGCGAGGATGACGATGACGGTCAATTTCAGATCCTATTCGGTCTCCGCCCCAACATAGTGCGGCTGCGGTAAATATTCCAACACGGGAAACGCACGAGCGCGCCATTGCGCCTCATTATTGCGACTGCTAGTCGCAGCCGCCTGGCGCGCCGCTCTTCCCGGCGCCTCCCGGTACCGTTCAACATTTTGTAAGGACAGCATTAAATGGCGGAGCAGGAAGGCTCGACCGGCGGCAACGGCTCAGGGGAAACCGGCGACCAGCCGCAAGTTTCCATCCTGGCCCAATATATCAAGGATTTGTCGGTCGAGAATCCGAGCTCTCCGCAGGTTTTCCAATGGCAGGTCCAGCCGAGCCTCGATGTCCATTTCAACATCAACGTCGACAAGGTCTCGGACGAGGTGCACGAGATTGCGCTGAAGATCGACGTGACCGCGCGTTCGGAAAACGGCGTCCATTTCGTCGTCGAGCTCAGCTACGGCGGGCTGTTCGGCCTGCAGAATGTGCCCGAGGAGGCGCTTCCGCCATTCCTCCTCGCCGAGGCTCCTCGCTTGCTCTTTCCGTTCGCCCGGCAGATCATCGCCGACGCGGTCATCCACACCGGTTTCCCGCCCGTGCTGCTCGACCCGATCGACTTCACCGCTGCTTATATCGCGCAGATCCAGGCGGCGCAGCAGCAGGTTGACGGCGAAGGCGGCGAAGGCGGCGGCGAGCCCCCGCCCAGCCAGGCCTGAGCCCAATCCGGGCGTCACATGAACCTTCATAAGGCGACGGGCACGATCGGCGGCCTGACGATGGTCAGCCGGATCGCGGGATTCGCTCGCGAGATGATGATGTCCCGCATTCTCGGTGCGGGAGTCTATACCGACGCCTTCTACGTCGCTTTCCGGCTGCCCAACACATTCCGCCGGCTGTTTGGCGAAGGCGCTTTCTCGGCCGGATTCGTGCCGCTTTTCAGCCAGAGGCTGCAATCTGGCGGGGAAGGCGAAGCCAAGCGCTTTTCGGAAGAGATACTCGCCGTCTTCCTGCCGACATTGATCCTGTTCACGGTCATTTTCATGTTCGGGATGAAGCTGTTCATCCTCGCGATCACCGGTTGGCATGGCGACCAGCTCGCGTTCGGAACGCTGCTCACGCAGATCACCTTCCCTTACCTTCTGCTGATCAGCCTGGTCTCGCTTTTCTCCGGTATTCTCAACAGTATCGCGCGCTTCACGGCCGCCGCCTTCGCGCCCGCGCTGCTCAATTTCGCGATGCTCTGCGCGCTCATCATTTTCCGGCAGGGCGGCGCGGTGACTGCCATCGCCGTCGCCAGCGCGGTCACGATTGGCGGCGTGCTTCAGCTCATCCTGCTCATCGCCGCCTGCAAACGCGCCGGGATCGTGCTCAAATTGCGCAAGCCTGCGCTTACGCCCGGCGTGCGGCAGTTCATCCGGGTCGTCCTCCCGGCGACACTCGGCGCCGGCGTCTATCAGGTGAGCGTTTTCATCGACACCTTCTTCCTGACCCGGATCGGCACCGGCGCGGTCAGCTGGTTCAATTACGCTGACCGCCTCAACCAGCTTCCGCTCGGCGTCATCGGGTCGGCGATCGGGACAGCGATCCTCCCGCAGGTCAGCCGCCACGTCGACATCGGCGAACACGGCAAGGCAGCAAAGGTGCAGGGGCAAGCGGCCGAGCTCGCGATGCTGCTGTGCCTTCCAGCGGCGCTGGCGCTCGCGGTAACCGCGCTGCCGCTGGTCCGGGCGATCTTCGAGGCAGGCCGGTTCACCGAGCGGGACGCTGAATTCACCGCCCTCACCCTCTCGATCATCGCCCTCGGCCTCCCCGCTTATGTGCTGGTGAAGGTCCTGACGCCCGGCTTTTACGCCCGCCGCGATACGGCGACGCCGGTGAAGACCGCGGTCGCGGTGCTCGTGGTCAACGTCATTCTCAATTTCGCGCTTATTCCGCCGTTCGGGATCGGCGGGCTCGCCGCGGCAGTCGTCATCAGCTCGTGGCTCAATTGCACGATCCTTTACGTGATCCTGCACCGGCGCGGCCATTTCAAAATCGAGCGCTGGCTTGCCTCGCGCCTCTTCCGGCAGCTGGTCGCCGCCGCGGCGATGGTCGTCGCACTTTACCTCATCAGGTCGGCGTTCCTGGGCTGGTTCGTCGGGTCGCTGCTCAATCGCCTGACGGGAGTCATTGCCGTGGTCGCGGGCGGAATGGCGGTCTATTTCCCGCTGGTGTGGATGCTCGGCGGGACCGACCGCGAGGAACTGAAGGGGCTACTGAAGCGCAGGAGGCCGTACACCGATGCCGGCTGAGCCACAGTCCATGCGCGTCGTGTCCGGAATCCAACCGACTGGCGGGCTTCACCTCGGCAATTTGCTCGGTGCGATTCTGCGCTGGGTCAGGATGCAGGAAGAGGCCGAGTGCCTGTTCTTCCTTGCCGATCTTCACGCGTTGACGATCGAGGTCGACCCGAAAGAGCTGCGCTCGAACGTCCGCGAAATGGCGGCGGCGCTGATCGCCAGTGGGATCGATCCGACGAGGGCGATCCTCTTCCAACAAAGCGCGATACCTGCCCATCCCGAGCTTGCCTGGCTCCTCCAGTGCACCGCCCGCATGGGCTGGCTCGAGCGCATGACGCAGTTCAAGGAAAAGAGCGGCAAGCACAAGGAACGCTCCAGCGTCGGGCTATTCACCTATCCCGTCCTCCAGGCGGCCGACGTCCTTCTCTACCGCGCGACTCACGTGCCGGTGGGCGAGGACCAGAAGCAGCATCTCGAGCTGGCGCGCGACATCGCGCTGAAGTTCAACAATGACTATGAGGTCGACCTGTTCGTCCTGCCCGAGCCGTTCATCGGCGGCGGCACGGCGGCGCGGGTCATGAGCCTGCGCGAGGGGACGACGAAAATGTCGAAATCCGACCCGTCCGATATGAGTCGGATCAACCTCACCGATAGCGACGACGAAATCGCGCAGAAGATCCGCAAGGCAAGAACCGATCCGGACCCGTTGCCCGACGACCCGGCGCTGCTCGATGGGCGACCCGAGGCGAAGAACCTCGTCGGGATTTACGCGGCGGTGACGGACGAAAGCGTCGAGCAGGTCCTCGGCCGCTTTGCGGGCCAGGGCTTCGGCGCGTTCAAGCCGGCGCTTGCCGACGCGCTCGTCGCATTGCTCCATCCGCTGCGCTCGCGGCTTGAGGAGCTGCGGAGCGATCCGGCCGAACTCGACCGCCTGCTCGCCATGGGCTCGGAGCGCGCTGCGGCGATCGGAGCCCCGGTGCTCGCCGAAGCCTATCGCGCGGTCGGGCTGCCGCACTGAGGCCTCGCTTCATCGACCGTTCACCGCTGTTCGGCGTATAAGTTCCGTAACGAAACTCGATTTCATCGCCCCAGGAGGCGCGACATGCGTATCTCGAAACTCGCTACCGCGGCGGCGCTTGGCGTCGTGGCCTTGGGGCTGTCGTCCTGCGTCCAATCGCTGAAGACACAGGTCACGCGATACCAGGCGATGCCCGCGCCGCAGGGCCAGACCTTTGTCGTCGTTCCCGGCGGCGGGATGGCGACCAATGGCGGCCTCGAATTCCAGCGCTACGCCACGCTGGTCACCCAGCAGCTCACGGCGCGCGGCTACAGCCCGGCGGCGAACGCCGAAAATGCGAACATGATCGTCCAGCTCGGCTATCGCGTCGGCCCCGGCCAGATGCGCTACGAGTCCGACCCGTTCGGCTACGATCCGTTCTATGGACCCGGCAGCCACTTCTTCTATCCGCGCTTTGGTTTCGGTTTCGGCTCGCCTTTCTATTACGGATGGGGCGGGTCATTCGGATATGGCGCCGGGGTCGACAGCTACGTCGAATTTCAGAGCGAGGCGGAGCTCCACATCCGCGCCGCGGGAACGCAGCAACCGCTGTTCGACGGCCGCGCCCAGGCACGCTCACAGACCAACCGACTAGACGTGCTCGTCCCGGATCTGGTCCAGGCATTGTTCACCGGATTCCCGGGGCAGAGCGGCGAAACGGTGAAAATCACGATCCCGTCGAAAGGGGCCGGCCAAGCGTCCTATTGACGATCGGCAGCCAGACAAAACAGGCCCGACGGAGTTACCTCCGCCGGGCCTTTTTCCTTTCCGGCACTTTCGGGGGCAGCCGGAAAGGAAACCCCTCCCCTTGGCCGGTCGATCAGCCTTCGAGCTGACGGGTCAGCAACCGGATATCGGCATCGAGCTCGGCGTCGCTCGCACGCAATTTCTCGATCTGACGCACGGCGTGGATGACGGTCGTGTGGTCGCGGCCGCCGAATCGCCGGCCGATGTCGGGCAGCGACTTCGGCGTCAGCTGCTTCGACAGGTACATGGCGACCTGGCGCGGCCGCGCGACCTCGCGCGCCCGGCGGGCCGAGGTCATCTCCGCCTTCCGAATTCGGTAATGTTCGGCGACCTGGGTCTGAATTTCGTCGATGGAAATTCTGCGCTGGTTGGCGCGGAGCACGTTGGCCAGCACCTCCTCGACGAATGCGACGTCGATCTGCCGCCCGGTCATCATGGCGTAGGCGCCGATGCGGTTGAGCGCGCCTTCCAGCTCGCGAATCGAGGAGGTCACGCGCCGCGCGAGAAAGTCGATCACCGGCCGCGGCATCTCGACTCCGGGGAGCGCCTCGAGCTTCGAGACGATGATGTTGAACCTCAGCTCATAGTCCGCCGCGTTGATGTCGGCGACCAGGCCCCACGACAGGCGCGACAGGATTCGCGGCGCGATTCCGTCGAGGTCCTGCGGCGCGCGGTCGGACGTGATCACCAGCCGCCGCCCGGCGGTGATGATCTCGTTCATCGTGTGAAAGAATTCCTCCTGCGTCGAATCCTTGCCGGCGATGAACTGGACGTCGTCGATGAGGAGCAAGTCGGCACTCCGCAAGCGCTGCTTGAAACCGATCGTGTCGTTTTCCTTCAACGCGCGGATGAACTCGACCATGAACTTCTCGGCCGACATCGACACGACCTTGCTGCCGCGGTTTCTCGCAATGAAAGCATGACCGATCGCATGGAGCAGGTGGGTCTTGCCGCGCCCGGTGCCGCCGTGGATGAACAAGGGATTGAAGCCGACGGTCGGCGAGGTCGCGAGCGTCCGCGCGGCGGTCGCCGCCATTTCATTCGCCTTGCCGACGACGAACGTATCGAAACGATAGCGCGGGTCGAAATTGGGTGCGCTCGGATCGCGCTCGGCGGGAGCGGGCGATTCGTCGAGGATGAGGAACGGCGCGGGACGCGGGGCGTCGGCGGCGGCGAGGATTCGTACCTCGCGCACGATCGGCAGGACCGTCCTCCACGCAAGCGCCAGTCGGTCGCCGAAATGCGACCGCACCCAATCGGCCATGAACTGGCTCGGCATGACTAAGTCGAGGATACCGCTGTCGGGCTCGTAGGCGCCCAGCTCCGCGGGTTTCAGCCAGCCGTCAAAGGTGCGAGCGCCAAGGTCGCGCCGAAGGCCATTCCGGATCGACTCCCAGGCGGCCTCCAGCGGCGCGGATACCGGCGCATTGGCTGACTCAACCGGCGAATTCGCTCCTCCCGCCTGCACTGTACTGCGCCTCCCTCGTCTTCCCCCCGGACGTGAGACAAAAGCCTCCCTTTGCGCGTGACGCGAGTCGCGCGCGCTAAGCCACTTTTCTCTCTTGCCCCCGGCGCGGATTCGCGCCCGGAAACCCCACTTTGAGATTGTCCGGCGCAGCTTTCAAGGCCGATTTTTGCCCAAATCGAAATAAATGGCCTTGACATCGGAATCGCGCCGAAACTGATCGAAAATGGCTGAAAACCGCCATTTCCTTGCCCGCAGCGCGTTAACCTTCGCGCGAATCGCCGGAATCGCTACGTTTTTTTGACGAGCCCAATGGCTGCTGTCCCGCCGGTTAACCGGCGGGCTTCGAAAAACTGTTTTGAAGCGGGATTCAGCCGAGCGCGGCTACGCGCTTCGACAGGCGCGAAATCTTCCGCGCGGCCGTATTCTTGTGGACGACTCCGCGCGCGACTCCGCGCGCCAGCTCCGGCTGAACGGCCTTGAGCGCCTCGGCGGCTTCTTTCTTCTTGCCCGAGCTGATCGCCGATTCGGCGGCCCTGATGAAGCTGCGGATCCGGCTGATTCGCGAATGGTTGATCGACGCCCGGTTGGCGTTCCGGCGGATGCGCTTCTTGGCCTGTGGCGTATTCGCCATTGAATTCCTCTTGGGTCTAATGAAAAGCGGCGCCGAACCTTAGGCCGCGCCGAGTGAGCGCCCCCTACTCTCAGGAGCCGCAGAGGTCAACGCTGGCACCGGGGACAATAGAAGGTCGAGCGGCCGCCCTGGACGATCCGCCTGACCGTGCCGCCGCACGCGCAAGGTTCCCCTTCGCGGTCGTACACCGAGAAGCTTTTCGAGAAGTATCCGAGCTCCCCGTTGGGCGAGGCGAAATCGCGCAGCGTCGATCCGCCCGCCGTAATCGCCTCCGCAAGGACGTCGTGGATGGCCGGGATCAGTCGCTTCAAGCGCCCCAGCGAGATGGAGCCGCCCGCACGTGTCGGGTGAATGCCCGCCCGAAAAAGCGCCTCGCAAACGTAGATGTTGCCGAGACCCGCGACGATCCGCTGATCGAGCAATAGGAGCTTGATCGCCGCCGAGCGTCCAGCCAGCCGGCGTTCGAGCTCGCGCGCGTCGATCTCCATCGGCTCGGGTCCGAGCTCGGCGAACGTCGGCCACTCGGCGAGTTCCCCCGTTCGGACGAGGTCGAGCGACCCGAAGCGCCGCGCGTCGTTCAACGCGAGCCGCCTCCCGTCATCCGTCTCCATCAGGAAATGATCGTGCTTTCCGATTTCCGTCGGATCGATCCGCCAGTGGCCGGACATGCCAAGGTGAAAGACGAGCGTGTCGCCGCGGTCCGTGTCGATAAGCCCGTATTTCGCGCGCCGTCCGAGGCCGGTCACGCCGGCGCCTGTCAGCCGCTGTCCGAGATCGACCGGCAGCGCCCGCCTGAGATCCGGCCGCCGCGCCTCGACGCGCGCGATTCGGCGACCCTCCAGCACCTGCGCAAGGCCGCGCACGGTCGTCTCGACTTCGGGAAGCTCGGGCATGACCGCGATATGGCGGACGGCGTTCAAGCCCGCTAGAGGCGCGGAGCCTATGACGGACAAGGTGAATTTCGGCGACCGGCTGGTCAGCCCCGAGGAGAAGACGCGCCGCGTCGGCCAAGTCTTCAGCTCGGTCGCAGGCCGCTACGACGTGATGAACGACCTCATGTCCGGCGGCATGCACCGGCTGTGGAAGGACCGCTTCGTCAATCGCGTGAAGCCCCGGCCGGGCGAGGAAATCCTCGACATGGCGGGCGGCACCGGCGACGTCGCCTTCCGCATAGCCCGGCGCGGGGCGCTGGTCACGGTCGCAGACATCAACGCCGACATGCTCGAAGTCGGCAAGGAGCGGTCGGAGCGGCGCAAGCTCTCGGGTCTCCGCTGGAAAGTCGAAAATGCCGAGAAGCTGAGCTTCGCGGACGGCACTTTCGACGCCTACACGATCGTGTTCGGCATTCGGAACGTGACCGACATCCCGGCGGCGCTGAAAGAGGCACATCGGGTGCTGAAGCGCGGCGCGCGCTTTTATTGCATGGAATTTTCGTCAAGCGACTGGCCCGGCTTCGCGAAGCTTTACGATCTCTGGGCGGACAAGGTCATCCCGCGCGTCGGCGCGGCCGTCGCCGATGACGAGGAAAGCTACCGCTACCTGGTCGAGAGTATCCGCCGCTTCCCCCGGCCCGAACAGTTCAAGCGCATGATCGCCGACGCCGGATTCGTCCGCGCCGCCGCCGAGCCGATGCTCGGCGGTCTGGTCAGCATTCACAGCGGCTGGAAGATATGAATCGTCCTTCGAGACGAGCCTTCGACATGGCGCTTCGCGCCTGCTCAGTCTCTCCTCAGGATGAGCGTATTCCAAGGGCCGCTCATGCTGAGGAGCCGTTGAGCTTGTCGAAACGGCGTCTCGAAGCACGAATGTGTATTCGATGACCACCGCCGTTACGCATCTCTGGCGCCTGCTCAAATGGGGCCGGACGCTCGCGCGCTATGGAGCGCTGCGCGGGATCGAGGAGGATCCGATCACGCCGCCCCCGGTGCGGCGGCTAGCCCGCCTTGCCCGCTTCGGTGCGCGAAACCCGCGAACGCCCGAATATGCGGCGGCGCTGGTCGCGATCGGGCCGGCGGCGATCAAGCTTGGCCAGGCGCTGTCGACCCGCCCCGACCTCGTCGGCCAGGAGGCGGCGGAAAATCTCTCGAAGCTCCAGGACGATCTTCCACCCGCGCCGTTCGCGGCCATCAAGCGGACCATCGAAACCTCGTTCAATGCTCCGCTCGAGAGCCTCTATGCCGAATTCGACGAGGTCCCGATCGGCGCCGCTTCAATCGCCCAGGTCCATCGGGCCGTCACCACTGAGGGTCGGGACGTCGCGGTCAAGGTACTCCGCCCCGGCATTGAGGAAGAATTCGCGCGGGCGATCGACACCTATGAATGGGCCGCGGCACAGGTGGAAAGGCTCGGCGGCGAAGTCGCGCGGCTCCGCCCGCGGCTGGTCGTCGCCCAGTTCAAGCAATGGACCGCCCGCGAGCTCGATTTGCAGCGGGAAGCCGCGTCCGCGTCCGAGCTCAAGGAGAATATGGTCGCCGAGCCCGGCTATTATGTCCCCGAGATCGACTGGCGCCGAACCGCGCGCCGGGTGCTCACGCTCGAATGGCTCGACGGAATCAAGCTGAACGACCGCCGCGCGCTGATCGCTGCCGGTCAGGATTGCAACGCGCTCGCCGCGACACTGGTCCGCGCCTTCCTTCACCAGGCGGTCGTCGACGGCTTTTTCCACGCCGATCTTCACCACGGAAATCTGTTCGCGCTCCCCGATGGGCGGATTGCCGCGATCGACTTCGGGATCATGGGACGGGTCGACCGCCGCGCGCGGGTCTGGCTCGCGGAAATTCTCTACGGCCTCATCACCGGCAATTACCGGCGCGTCGCGGAAATCCATTTCGAGGCGCAATACGTCCCGGCTCACCACCGGGTCGAGGAATTCGCGACCGCGCTGCGCGCCGCGGGCGAACCCATCCGCGGCCTTCCGGTCAAGCAAATCTCGGTCGGGCGGATGCTCGAAAGCCTGTTTTCCATCACCCGCGATTTCGACATGCCGACGCAGCCGCATCTGCTGCTGCTGCAAAAGTCGATGGTGATGAACGAGGGCGTCGCCACCGCGCTCGATCCCGACATCAACATGTGGGAGACCGCCGAGCCGTTCCTCAAGGAATGGATCCGCTCCGAGCTCGGTCCCGAGGCTTATTATGCCGACCGGATCATCGACCTCGTGCGCGCGGCCAAGAAGCTGCCGGAGCTGATCAACCGCATCGACGAATATTATCCGCCCAAGGGCGCCGCCCCGCCCCCGCCGCCGCTCCCCGACATCACCCTTATCGAGCAGCGCGCATGGTGGGGCTATGCGCTGGCGGCAAGCGCGGGCGCGGTAGTCGGCGCTCTGCTGCTGTTTGTGCTAGGCTAGGCCGATGGCGCGGGTGCTTCTTATCGTTGGCGGCGGGATTGCAGCGTACAAGTCGCTCGAGCTCGTGCGATTGCTCAAAAAAGCGGGGCATGCGGTCACGCCGGTGCTGACGAAGGGCGGCGAGCATTTCGTGACGGCGATGAGCCTTGGGACGCTGGCCGAAAGCCAGGTCCATACGTCCCTGTGGGAGCTGAAGGACGAGGTCGAGATCGGCCACATCCAGCTCTCGCGCGCGGCGGATTTCGTCCTCGTCTGCCCGGCGACCGCCGACCTGCTGGCGAAGATGGCGGCGGGCATCGCCGACGATCTCGCGACCACGCTCCTGCTCGCGACGGACAAGCCCGTGGCGGTCGCTCCGGCGATGAACGTGCGCATGTGGCAGCACGCCGCGACGCAACGCAACGTCGCGCAGCTCAAAGCCGACGACGTGAAGGTGATCGATCCGGCCGAAGGCGAGATGGCCTGCGGCGAGTTCGGTCCCGGGCGACTTCCCGAGCCCGAGGCGATCATGGAGTGGCTCGTCGACAGCAATTTCCTTCCCTCGCTTTCGAGGGGAAGGGAACCAGCTTAGCTGGTGGAAGGGTCTTCTTCAGTGGGCAAGACCCCTCCACCGCACTCCGTGCGGTCCCCCTCCCCTGAAAATGCAGGGGCGGAGAGTCTTCGCGACAAGCACATTCTCGTGACCGCCGGCCCAACCTGGGAGCCGATCGATCCGGTGCGGGTAATCGCCAATCGTTCGTCGGGCCGGCAGGGATTCGCGATCGCCGCGGCGGCGGCAGAAGCGGGCGCGCGGGTGACGCTCGTGGCCGGGCCGGTTTCGCTCGAGACTCCGCCGGGCGTTCAGCGGATCGGCGTCGAGACAGCGGAACAGATGGCCGATGCCGTCATGGCGTCACTGCCGGTCGATGCGGCCATCCTCGTCGCTGCGGTCGCCGACTGGCGTGTTGAGCCCTCGCTGGCGAAGCTCAAGAAATGCGAAGGCCCGCCGAAGCTCGATTTCGTGCCGACGCGCGACATTCTCGCCGAGCTCGGCCGGTCGGCGCGGCACCCGCGCCTGCTCGTCGGCTTCGCGGCGGAGACGGAGAAAGTGGTCGAACACGCGATCGCCAAACGCGAGAAGAAGCAGGCCGACTGGATCGTCGCGAATGACGTGTCCGGAGATGTCATGGGCGGACAGCGGAATCGGGTGCATCTGATAACCGCCGATGGGGTCGAGGACTGGCCCGAAACCAGCAAGGAAGAGGTCGCGCGGCGGCTGATCGCGCGCGTCGCCGAGGCGTTAGCCTGAGGCGCACGTGCGGCAGCGGGGGTCGGCGGGAATCCGGATCGTTCGCCATTCCAGCTTCTCGCCGTCGAACAGGTGCAGCTTGCCCGCCTGATCTTCGCCGACGCCAATGATGCTGTCTATCGCCAGCAGCGTAGCGAAGCTCCCCACCGTCGAAACGAAGGCGCCGAGCACGCCCAGCTCCGAGCAATTGTCGCAATCGTCCGAATCGAAGGCGTCGCCGACGAAACATCGGTAGCAAGGTTGCCGGCGGAACAGGCCGACCTGCCCCTGGAACTGGATTGCGGCGGCGGAGACGAGCGGGAGGCCGAGTTTGACGCACGCATCGCTAATCGCGAGCCGAGTCGCGAAATTGTCGCTGCCGTCGATCACCAGATCGTGACCGGCGAGCAGATCGGCCGCATTTTCCGGCGCTATCCGCTCCTGGCGGGGAGCGACCTCGACGAAGCGGTTGAGGCGCTTCACGAACGCGGCCGCCAGCTCCGCCTTGGGTTTGCCCGCATCCACTTCGGTGAAGAGAGGCTGACGGTGGAGGTTGGCGATCTCGACAGTGTCGGAATCGACGATCGTCAGCCTGCCGACGCCGGCACCTGCGAGTGCTGGAATCACCGCGCTGCCGATTCCGCCCGCGCCGATCACGGCGACGCCAGCGGCCTTGAGCTTGCGCTGGCCGACACCGCCGACTTGCGGCAAGACGATGTGCCGCGCGTAACGGTCGAGTTCCTGGTCGGAAAGATCAGCCATCAATCGTCATTCCCGCGAAAGCGGGAACCCAGCAAGAAGAACAAGACTCGATCCCCGCTTTTGCGGGGATGGCGAAAGAAGGGAATTCACCGGCCGGTCGAGCCGAACCCGCCCGCCCCGCGGCTCGTCTCGCTCAGCACCGGTACTTCGGCGAACGACGCCTTCAGCACAGGCGCCGGAACCAGCTGCGCGATCCGCTCGCCCCGCCGCACCTCGAACGGTTCGGACCCGAGATTGGCGAGGATTACCTTCACTTCGCCGCGATAATCGTGGTCGATCGTGCCCGGCGTATTGAGACAGGTGATTCCATGCTTCAGCGCGAGGCCGGATCGGGGTCGGACCTGGACTTCGTGTCCTTCCGGAATGGCGATCGCGAACCCGGTCGCGACGGCATGGCGCTGTCCCGGCGCGAGCGTCAGATCCTCCGCGGCGACGACATCGAGCCCGGCCGCGCCTTCGCTGGCGTATGCCGGCAACGGGAGACCTTCGCCGTGCGGCAGCCGCTGAAGCTGAACCTCGATCATTTGGTCTTCTTTCGCGCGGTCCTGCGACCCTTCTTCGCGGGACCTTTCGCGGCGCGCTCATCGATCAGCCGCACAGCTTCGTCGATCGTCACCGCCGTCGGCTCCATCCCTTTCGGGAGCGTCGCATTCGTCTTTCCGTCGGTGACGTACGGCCCGTAGCGTCCCGGCATAACCTTGATCTCGCCGCC
The DNA here is from genome assembly GCA_035701045.1 of Sphingomicrobium sp. Taxonomy (GTDB): domain Bacteria; phylum Pseudomonadota; class Alphaproteobacteria; order Sphingomonadales; family Sphingomonadaceae; genus Sphingomicrobium. The sequence goes on from DASSOB010000021.1 coordinate 52,783, forward strand.
GTTCGTCGGATGCTTCCCAAGTACTGCGACCGGCTCGCGCGATGCGCCGCGCTGACGCCCGCCGCCGGCCGCAGCATCGGCCAGCTTCGCCACCGCAGCGTTCATGCCCGTCTCGAATACCTCGGCGGTCGAGCCGAGTTTCGCATATTTGCCGTCGTGGGCAAGATAAGGTCCGTAACGCCCGATCGAGGCGGTGATCGGCTTCCCGCTTTCCGGATGCGGCCCGATTTCGCGCGGAAGCGACAGCAGCTTTTCGGCCATCTCCGCCGTCACGTCGTCCACCGGCACGTCTTTCGGGATCGACGCGCGCTTGCCGTCGCGTTCAAGATAGGGGCCGAAGCGGCCGGTCTTGAGCTCGATTCCGTTCCCGAGCTCCTGCGGGCCGTCGTTTTGCGCCTGCTCGCCGCCCTGGCCGAAGCGCTGCGTGTAGCGGCACTCGGGATAGTTGGAGCAGGCGACGAACGCGCCGAACTTGCCGCCGCGCAGCGACAGCCGGCCGTTGCCGCATTGCGGGCACAGCCGCGGGTCGCTCCCGTCCTCACGCGGCGGGTAGAGCCAAGGCTCGAGGAACTCGTCGATCGCCTGGGTGATCTCACTCGGCTTCTGGTCCATGACCTCGCCGGCCTTGGGCCGGAAGTCGCGCCAGAAATCGTCGAGCAATTTCTGCCAGTCGAGCCGCCCGCCGGAGACGTCGTCCAGCTCCTCTTCGAGCTCAGCGGTGTAATCGTAACTGACGTAACGCTCGAAGAAGCGTTCGAGGAAGGCGGTCACCAGCCGTCCGCTGTCTTCCGGAACGAAGCGGGCCTTCTCCACCCGCACATATTCGCGGTCTTTGAGCGTCTGGAGGATCGAGGCGTAGGTCGACGGGCGCCCAATCCCCAGCTCCTCGAGCCGCTTGACCAGGCTCGCCTCGGAATAGCGCGGCGGCGGCTGGGTGAAATGCTGAGTCGCCTCGACTCCCGTCTTGGCCGGCGCATCGCCCTCGCGCATCGCCGGCATCCGCGCGCCCTCTTCATCCTCCGTTTTTTCGTCGCGCCCTTCCTCGTACAGCGCAAGATAGCCCGGGAAGAGGACGACCTGCCCGGTGGCGCGCAGCACGGCCTTGCCTGTGCCGTCGGCCAGCTCGACCGTCGTCCGCTCGAGCCGCGCCGACGCCATCTGGCTTGCCAAGGCCCGGTTGTAGATCAGCTCGTACAGCCTCGCGTGATCGCCGGATGCCGCGTGCGACCGGTCGAAATCGGTCGGCCGGATCGCCTCATGCGCCTCCTGCGCATTCTTGATTTTGCTGGTGTACTGGCGCGGCCGGTCCGGAACGAAGCCCGAATCGTAGCGGCTGGCGATGGCGCGGCGGGCCGCGCTCACAGCCTCCGGCGCCATGTCGACGCCGTCGGTTCGCATATAAGTAATGAGTCCCTGCTCGTAGAGCGCCTGCGCGACGCGCATCGTATGGCTCGCCGCGAAGCCGAGCTTGCGCGCCGCCTCCTGCTGCAGAGTCGAGGTAGTGAACGGCGGCGGCGGATTCTTGGCGAAGGGCTTGGTTTCGACCGACGACACAGTGAAACGGCCGGCTTCGACCGCGGCTTTGGCCCGATCGGCATCGCCGCGATTGCCGATCGTCAGCCGGTCGACCTTCTGGCCGTCGAACTGGACCAGCCGCGCGGCGAAGCTTTGCCCGTCCTTCTCGAACGTCGCGCCAACCTGCCAATATTCCTGAGCGCGGAAGACCTCGATTTCGCGCTCGCGGTCAACGATCAGTTTCAATGCGACCGACTGCACGCGCCCAGCGGATTTGGCGCCCGGAAGCTTGCGCCACAGGATCGGCGACAGCGTGAAGCCGACGAGATAGTCGAGCGCGCGTCGGGCCCTGTAGGCGTCGATCAGATCCTCATCGAGGCCGCGCGGGTGCTTCATCGCCTCGGTCACGGCCGAATTGGTGATGGCGTTGAAGGTCACCCGCTCGACCTTTGCCGGAAGCGCCTTCTTCTGCCGAAGCACCTCCTGGACATGCCAGCTGATCGCCTCGCCCTCGCGATCCGGGTCGGTGGCGAGGATCAAAGTGTCGGCGTTCTTCGCTTCGTCCGCGATCGCCTTCAGTTGTTTCGACCGGTCCGGCGAGACCTGCCACAGCATGTCGAAACCGTGCTCGGGATCGACCGACCCGTCCTTCGGCGGCAGATCGCGCACGTGGCCGAACGAGGCGAGCACGCGATGCCCGCTCCCCAGATATTTTTCGATGGTCTTCGCCTTGGCCGGCGATTCGACGACCACAAGTTTCATAATTGCCCCTCACGCATACGCGTAAAGGTGGGCATCGTGCTTGATGCTCGTCAAGCGGTTCGAAGGCTGACCTTGCCGCCCGCGTGGCGGTCGAGCTTCCCCGCAAGGTCCAGCTCCAGCAGCGCCGTCTGCACCACGCCAGACGGCACCCCCGACAAACGGATGATTTCGTCCACCGGCACCGGCGATGGCCCGAGCAACCCCTCGATCAACCCGAGCGCTTCCTCGCCGTCCGCCGTGTCGGGGACCGGATGGTCATATCCGGAAGGCGCCGACCGGATGCGCGGCTCCATCGGCCGTAGACCTTCGACGACATCCGCCGCGGTCTGAACCAACGTCGCGCCGTCGCGAATCAGCTGATTGCAGCCTTGCGCGCGCGGGTCGAGCGGCGAACCCGGGACCGCCATCACCTCACGCCCCGCGTCGGCGGCGAGGCGTGCGGTGATCAGAGAACCCGAGCGCGGCGCCGCTTCCACCACAACCGCGGCTGCACTCAACCCCGCTATGATCCGGTTGCGATAGGGGAAGTGCCGCGCGCGCGGTTCCGTCCCCGGGGGCATTTCGGCCAGCACCAACCCCTTCTCGTACAGCGCTTTCTGCCGGTCCTCATTCTCGGGCGGGTAGAAGATGTCGATCCCGCCCGCGACCACGCCGATCGTCCCCGTCTCCAGCGCTCCGTCATGCGCCGCGCTGTCGATGCCCCGGGCGAGGCCGGAGACGACCACCAGCTCGTTCCGGCCGAGATCGTGGGCGAGGCCGCGGGCGAAACGGCACGCCGCCGCGGACGCATTCCGCGCCCCGACGATCGCCACCGCGATCCTGTCGAGCAGGTTGAGATTGCCCTTTGCGATCAGCAGCGGAGGCGCATCCTCCAGCTCGGCGAGCAGCCGCGGATAGAGGCCCTGCCCCAGCGCCAGATATTTCGCGCCGAGCTTGTCGACCTTGGCGATCTCGCGCTCCGCATCGTCGCGCGAACACAGCTTCGGGGCCGATCCCCCGCCCCTCCGCGCCAGGTCCGGAACCGCCGCGAGCGCCGCGGTCGCATTCCCGAAGCGCGCAATCAGCTGACGGTAGGTGACCGGCCCGATTCCGGCCGTCCTCAGCAGCCTCAAGCGGTCGGCGAGGTCTTCGATCCTATGCGTGGCTCGGTTCCTTTCGTGATGCGAAGGATATTCTCGCGGTGCTTCCAAAGAGCGAGCACCGCGAAACCGAGCAGCAATGTGAAATAATGCGAGTGGAGCGCAAACGCTATAATTGGCGCGCTGATCGCGGCGGTCATGCCAGCGAGCGAGGAGATTCGGAGCGTCAGCACCAGAAAAATCCAAACCGCGGCGTAAACGGCGGCTCCAATGGGAAGCAGCACGATGAGAATTCCAAACAAGGTGGCGAGGCCCTTGCCGCCATGGAACTTCAGCCAGACCGGATAGAGGTGGCCAATGAAGGCGCCCGCTGCCGCGACTGCACCCGTCTCATCGCCGAACAAGCGTTGCGAAATGAGAATCGCCGCGACGGCCTTGAGACAGTCGAGGATTAGCGTCAGCGCGGCGAGCCATTTGCTACCGGTACGCAGCACGTTCGTCGCTCCGATATTGCCGGAGCCGATCGCGCGGAGGTCGCCTTTCCCCGCCAGTCGCGTCAGGATCAGCCCGAACGGGACCGACCCGAACAGATAGCCGAGCGCCAGGGCGAAGAGCATCTCGCGGGACATCGAGAGGGTGGTAGCAAATCGAGGCCGGTTCGCAATGTGCCGTTAATTAGGGGCGATAAACGCCTGCGGAAAAATAGAAATATTTTTTCACGCGAAGGCACGAAGGCACGAAGAAGAGACTCTTTAACTTCGCGCCTTTGCGCCTTCGCGTGAAACCATTCTTTTTTTCTGGATTGCTTCGCCGCTGCGCGCCTCGCAATGACGAACGGTGAACCCACAAGACCCCATCCTGTTCTTCGATTCCGGCGTCGGCGGACTGTCGGTGCTCGCGCCGACGCGCGCGCTCCTGCCCAATGCGCCGATCGTCTATGCCGCCGACAATGCCGGCTTCCCCTACGGCAAGCGCAGCGAGGCGGAGATCGCGAGCCGCGTTCCGGCGCTGCTCGGCCGTCTAGTCGAGCGCTTCCACCCGCGCAGCGTGGTGATCGCCTGCAACACCGCCTCGACCATCGCGCTCGATCATGTCCGCTCCGCGCTCGACCTGCCGGTGGTCGGAACAGTCCCCGCCATCAAACCGGCGGCCGAACTATCGAAGAGTCGCGTGATCGGCGTGCTCGGCACCGAGGCGACCGTCCGCCAGCCCTATGTCGCCGACCTCGCCGCGAAATTCGCGAGCGACTGCACGATCGTCCGCCACGGCTCGCCCGACCTGGTCGAACTCGCGGAAGCGAAGCTCGCGGGCGATGATGTCAGCATCGACGCGGTCAGGGCTGCGACCAACCCTATGTTCGAAGCGCCCGGAGGCGACCGGATCGACACCGTCGTCCTCGCCTGCACGCACTTTCCGCTCCTGGAAGATGAACTGCGGCAAGCATTCCCCTCCGTGAGCTATGTCCACGGCGGCCCCGGCATTGCCCGGCGCATCGCCTGGCTGACGAGAGAACAGCCGTGGGCGCGGGAACCTGCGGCAGGAATCCTCGTCTATACAAAGGCGCATGACCGAGTCCCGCCCGTGAGCTCCCTCGCGAGCTATGGCCTGACGGAGGTCAAGACTCTTTAATTGCGAGTCGTTCGCAATGGTATATCGGGGGAGCGGAAGCTAAAGGCCCGCTCAAGCGAGGCTTAAGCGTTGGACTACGACCGAATTTTCAAATCCGCGATCGAACGGCTTCATGGCGAAGGCCGCTATCGCGTGTTCATCGACATCCTCCGCACGAAGGGAAGCTTCCCCAACGCGCATTGTTTCGGCGGCAACGGCCCCAAACCGATCACCGTCTGGTGTTCGAACGATTATCTCGGCATGGGCCAGAACCCGACAGTCGTCGAAGCGATGGAAAAGGCACTGCACGAAGTCGGCGCCGGATCGGGCGGCACACGCAACATCAGCGGCAACACCCATTATCACACCGAGCTCGAAGCGGAGCTTGCCGGCCTCCACGACAAGGAAGGCGCCTTGCTGTTCACCTCGGGCTATGTCTCGAACGAGGCGGCGCTTTCGACGCTCGGCAAGCTCCTGCCCGGCTGCCTGATTTTTTCGGACGAGCTCAACCACGCCTCGATGATTGCCGGCATCAAGAGCTCGGGCTGCGAGAAGCTCCTGTTCCGCCACAACGACCTCGACCATCTGGAGGAGCTGCTCGCGGAGGCCGATCCGGACACGCCCAAGCTCATTGCGTTCGAGAGCGTCTATTCGATGGACGGCGACATCGCCCCCATCGCCGGGATCTGCGACCTCGCCGACAAATATAATGCCCTCACCTACCTCGACGAGGTCCACGCGGTGGGCATGTACGGCGAGCATGGCGGCGGCATCTCGGAGCGCGACGGGATCGCCGATCGTCTGACGATCATCGAAGGCACGCTCGCCAAGGCGTTCGGGGTCATGGGCGGTTACATCACGGCCGACCAGACGATCATCGACTGCATCCGGAGCTACGCGCCGGGCTTCATCTTCACGACCAGCCTGTCGCCGGTCCTCGTCGCGGGCGCGCTGGCCAGCGTGCGCCATCTCAAGAACTCGCGGGAAGAACGCCGCGCGCAGCAGGAATCAGCCGCGATGCTCAAGGCCAAATTCGCCGCCGCCGGCCTGCCGCTGATGCAGGGCGTCACGCACATCGTTCCGCTGCTCGTCGGTTGCCCCGTCAAGGCCAAGCGCGTCAGCGACATCCTGCTCGCCGAGTACGGCCTTTACGTCCAGCCGATCAATTTCCCGACGGTCCCGCGCGGCACCGAGCGTCTCCGCTTCACGCCCGGGCCGACCCATACGCCGGAGATGATGGACGAGCTCACCAGCGCGCTGGTCGAAATCTGGACCCGCGAGGAGCTTCGGCTCGCGGCCTGAATCCAGGCGATGAAATTCCCGTAATGCCTTGCTAATTTGCCGCCGGCGATTCGCGCGAGGGGCCGGCGGTGCTGAAATCGGGAGCCAAATGGCTGTTCAATCCGCCGGTGCGTCTTCGCGCCGTGCCGGACCGATGGGTGCCGCTGTTCCGCCTGCTGTGGTTCCTCGCCTTTCTCCTGTCGCTCGCGGCGGTGGTTCTCGGCACCGTCCACGCCTGGCGCGAGACCTTTGAGGTACGCCCCGTCTTTCGCGCGCTGGCGCTCGATTATGATCTCGAAAACAACGGTCGGATTTCGATCAAGGCGGAATCCAGACCCGGCGAAACCTTTCAGCTTCTCGCGATCGACGGCACAGCTGTCGGCGCCGATATCCGCACGCCCGAGCTCGCCCGCCGTCTCGATGCAGCGAACGGACCGGTGGTCACGCTCGATCTCAAGGCCGGCGATGGCAAGCCGGTCAGATTGCATCAGAAGCGCGACTTCGCGCCCGCGCCCGAATCCGTCACTCGGGCGCGAGACTTGCGCTTTGCCGCCCGGCTGACATCCGGCCTGTTCGCGTGCGGCGCGCTCCTGCTGTGCTCCGTCCTGCTCGCGCGACGAAGGCCGAGCGACCCGGTGGCGATGCTGTTCGCCTTCGCGTTCGTCGGTCTCGCGGCAACGATCGATCCACCGCTCTCCATGTGGATGGCCTACGGCTGGCCGCCCGCTTACGACGTCATATCGTCGGCCTGGTTCTATCTGCTCCTGATTGCGCTGGCGGTGTTCCCGGACGGGATTTTCGTCCCGAGACCTTATCGCTGGCTCATCGTCGCAGCCGTTCCGCTGGCCGTTTTCGTGTCGCTCCAGAACGTGAATTCGGAGCTGCAGGCGTTCGTCGGGATCGGCGCGCTGCTCGCGGTGCTGGCCGCCCAGATCCGGCGATACCGCCGCCTGGGTCCGGGAATCGAGCGGCAGCAGATCAAATGGGCTGCGTTCGGCTTTGCCGCGGGGCTGCTCCTGCTCGCCGCGGCCTTCGCCCTTCTGCCCTTCCTCCCCGACCAGGCCAACCAACGCAATTTCGTCCTGAACATGGCCGTCGTCCTGCTGTTCAGCATCGGAATGGCTTGCCTTCCGCTCGGCCTGCTCATCGCCCTCACGCGATTCCGCCTGTGGGAAGCAGACACGGTGATCACCCGATCCGCCGCTTATGCGGTCGTGACAGTCATCGTCGGAGTGGTCTGGGCAGCGAGCTCCGACCTGGTGAAGCTGGTGATCGAGGAAGTGATGGGGCGCGAGAGCCAGGCGGGCGCGACCACGGCCGGCGCCGTGATTGCCGCTGGCATTTTCTCGCCGACTCAATCCTTGGTGCTCGGCTGGACCCGGAAACGGTTCGGCGGCCCCCTCGACCGCATGCGCGGGGCCTCGGCCAAGATGAAGAAATGGGCACTGACGGAGACCCCGTCCGAAGTCGCCACGCGCGCGCTCGCCATCATCGACGACGTGATGCATCCCTCGGCCTGCGCGATCCTCCTCGACACGGCGCTGAGCCGAGAGCTGGTTGCCGCGCGCAACGCGTCGTCGGCCGACGATCCCGAACTCATTGAGCACCTGATACTGGCCGATGAGGAAAGCTCGGTCGGCACCTTGCTCCTTGGCCGTCGATCGGACGGGAACCGCTACAGTCGGCAGCAACTCGAGGCCGTCGAGGAGATGGTCCCGGCGCTGGCCGAATCGCTGCGAATCGCGCGCAGCCATCATTCGCGCGAAAGCACGATGCAACAGCGGCTCGACGAAATGGCAGAGCGCCTCGCCCAGCTCGAAGGCGGAAATCCAAAGCCGGAGCCGGCGTGACACTGGCGAATCCCCCACTCCTGGCCTAGGCAGGCGATATGCGCATCGCCCTCGCCGCCGATCATGCGGGATACCTCCTCAAGGACGAGCTCGTCCGCTGGCTTCGCGAGCAAGGCCATGAAGTCACCGACCTCGGCACCAACAGCCCGGAAAGCGTTGATTACCCGCGCTATGGCGCCAAGCTCGCGATGGAAGTCGCGCTTGGAAAGGCCGAGCGGGGAATCGCGGTTTGCGGCTCAGGGATCGGCATCTCGATCGCGGTCAACCGCAATCTCGAATGCCGCTGCGCGCGGGTGAGCGATCCGCTCTCGGCGGAGCTGGCGCGCGAGCATAATGACGCGAACGTGCTGGCACTCGGCGGACGGCTGATCGGGAACGACATGGCCAAGGCCTGCGTGATGGCGTTCCTCGACACGCCGTTCGCCGGCGGGCGCCACCAGCGCCGCGTCGCCCAACTCTCCCACGAATTGCAGGATTCCGACTGATGGCCAGCGCCGCCGACCTCGACCAGAAGCAGAGCAGCGAACATCACTATCGCGTCCCGCACGGATTCTTCACCAGCGGTCTCTCCGAAATCGACCCGGCGGTCGAGGACGCGATCCGTGCCGAGCTTCGCCGCGAACAGACTCAGATCGAGCTGATCGCGTCCGAAAATATCGTCAGCAAGGCGGTGCTGGAGGCACAGGGGTCGGTGCTGACGAACAAATATGCGGAGGGCTATCCGGGGCGCCGCTATTACCAGGGCTGCGCGCCGTCGGACGCCGTCGAGAGTCTGGCGATCGAACGCGCGAAGAAATTGTTCAACTGCGGGTTCGCCAACGTCCAGCCACATTCCGGCGCGCAGGCGAACGGCGCGGTGATGCTGGCGCTGCTGAAGCCCGGCGATACGATCATGGGCCTCAGCCTCGCCGCGGGCGGGCACCTGACTCATGGCGCGCCGCCGGCCCAGTCGGGCAAATGGTTCAACGCCGTCCAGTACGGCGTCCGCCGCGACGATCATCTGGTCGACTTCGAGGGGGTCGAGCGGCTGGCGAAGGAGCACCGGCCGAAGCTGATCATTGCCGGGGGTTCGGCCTATCCGCGCCACTTCGACTTCGCGCGCTTTCGTGCAATTTGTGACGAAGTCGGCGCGCTTTTCATGGTCGACATGGCCCATTTCGCGGGGCTCGTCGCGGCGGGAGAGCATCCGACGCCCTTCGGCCATGCGCACGTGGTCACGACCACGACCCACAAGACGCTGCGCGGCCCGCGCGGTGGCATGGTCCTGACCGATGACGAAGACATCGCGAAGAAGATCAATTCCGCCGTATTCCCCGGCCTGCAAGGCGGCCCCCTGATGCACGTCATCGCCGCCAAGGCCGTCTCCTTCGGCGAGGCGCTGCAGCCGGAGTTCAAGGCTTATGCCAAGGCGGTCATCGCGAACGCGCGAACGCTCGCCAACCGCCTGAAGGAACGCGGCGCGGACCTGGTCGCTGGCGGCACGGACACGCATGTCGCCTTGGTCGACCTCAGGCCGCTCGGCCTCACCGGAAAGGATGCGGACGAAAGCCTCGAGCGCTCGGGCATCACCTGCAACAAGAACGGCGTGCCGTTCGACCCGCTTCCGCCGGTGAAGACCAGCGGGATTCGCGTAGGCTCGCCGGCGGGCACCACGCGCGGCTTCGGCGAGGCCGAGTTCCGCGACATCGGCGACATGGTTGCGGATGTGCTGGATGGGCTGGGGACAAACGGGCTGGACAGTAACGGAGCTGTCGAGGCCCAGGTGAACGAGCGCGTGCGCGAGCTCTGCGCCCGATTTCCCATCTATCAGGGATAAGGAATGCGCTGCCCATTCTGCGCGCACGAGGATAGCCAGGTTAAGGACAGCCGGCCGAGCGAGGATGGCGCCGCGATCCGCCGGCGCCGCCAGTGCGAAGGCTGCGGCGCGCGCTTTACGACCTTCGAGCGGGTGCAGCTTCGCGATCTCACCGTGGTCAAGAAAAATGGCGAGCGCGAGCCGTTCGACCGCGAGAAGCTCGCCCGCGCCATCGGTCATGCGACTCGTAAGCGGGACTTCCCGCGCGACCGGATCGACCGCCTTGTCAGCGGAATCCAGCGCCGGCTGGAAACACAGGGAGACGAGGTGAAGAGCGCCGAGATCGGCGAGGCGGTGATGGACGGGCTGAAAGCGCTCGACCACGTCGCCTACATCCGCTTCGCTAGCATCTATAAAGATTTCAGGGAGCC